>JBOIDR010000132.1:0-11616 GCA_050740695.1 Gammaproteobacteria bacterium
GGGGAGGGTCAGGGTGGGGGCCAGGCGCGTCAGGTGGAGACGAGTCTTGGTCAGCGGCTGAAAGGCTTGGCCCCCACCCTACCCTCCCCCGTCCGCAGAAAGCGCGGACAGGGGAGGGAGCCTCCGCGTTCCCTCCCCTGCGTAGCGGCGGACGGTCAGGGTAGGGGTCGAGCGCCCCGCGTTGTTGTTTTCAACATTTGGAAGGTAAGTATCACCCGACATCCAAGTCGTAAAGAAAAGCCCCCGGAACTTCGCGATCGATCGAAGGTCCGGGGGTCAAAATCCTGCAATCACCGCTGCTTGCAAGGACTCTTGTGCGCCCGGCAACGATGCTACCTACCAGGCCATCAAAACGGCGGGGGAGGTTTGGTGAATCCCCGAAGTGGGAGGTACGTATCGATGTCCGAGCCATTCGGCATGACCGCGGCGTCGAATCGTTGGTCCGCGGGGCAATTATCGTCGGTGGCGTTGGGATTTATCACCGTCAGTGTCGTCCAGAACGTCGGTTGGATCAGATCCGGGTCCGTGAACTTCTGGGTCCCGGTCTCGTCCGTGAACCACCAGTCGGCCCGATTGTTGTTACGGTCCGTGGCTTCGTTTTGCTTCTCTTCACACCAGTTCGCGACCGCGATACGGATCCGAAGGTTCGCTACACAGTTGTTCACGATGGGCGGAACGCTCACGCGCCATAGCGTGTATCCCGTCATCGAGGTATCCAAGCTACCGCCTTTCCAGTTGAGGGCATGTGGGATGGCACCCAAGGCTCCGGGCTCCTCCCTTTGGATGTCGAAGAGGGATCGATCCTGAACCCCGGTTACGGCCAGATTCAGAAATCCATCGCCTCCGATGACCGTGACGGGGTCGATGGGGGTATTCGTTCCCAGATGCACCCATACGGCCTGGCTCGCGTCTCCGAACGGAAAGACGGCGCTCTGTCCTATTACCGGTAAGGGATCGGGACCCCCCTCGGCGCCGGAGCAGCCATGCGGCACGACGAAGGCGTTATTGGATGTGGTCGCCGAGGTTGCCGACGATCTGGCTTGATCGCGGACAGTGGTGTGGGCGAGCGCGCCCTCCGAAACCCCGTACAGTAAACCGACGACGGAGCACGTCGTCAGTCGTGTTAGCATTTTTGCGCTTGACATACCATCCTCCTTCTTATCTGAAATCTGGGACTCGTTAGAAGCAGAACGGCGCGAACGCGCATCTCATACAGTGTCTGGCGCGGTTCGATTCCCGCTAAGCAACACCCGTGGGCTCCGGCTTGAACCAAACCTCTAGCCGAATCAGGCGGTACGGTGCTATGGTTATCCTCTGCTCGATGAGGCAGAGTATGTAGCGTGCCCGGCCTTGTCAATGCGACAAATTGTCGCACCCAGCGCGCTGCGTGCGACCACGAAGCGGAGCCAGGCGAGGGATCGCCATAGCGAATCCCCGTGCGCGGGTTGTCTGTGCCGGCAATGCCGCCGCGAACAGAAGGTGGTGCGACAATTTGTCGCATGTACAGGCGAACCCGACTGGTCTAGACTCTAAATGCCTGCGTCCTTTCCGAAAGGTTGAGAGCCTTGGCGGATGGAGCGCGCAGGCGGGTGACGTGTGACGGAAAGAGGCCGGACAAGCGTTTTTAGCACGAGGATGAGGCGCGCGTTTTCGCTTGCGTCGGGCCGGCGATGGTCCGGTCTCGCTCCGGGATTGTTGCTCTGCAACTCCGTGATCGCCAACTCCGTTATCGCTGTACCGGAAGGCCTTTCGCGCGCCGCGTTCGATTCCGGTGGCGCGTATTCCCTGGATGTCGATGCGCATGACGGACGGGTGAGTGTGAGCGCGGAAGAGGTCCCATGGAAGCATCTCTTGGACAAGCTGGCGCAGCAAACGGGTATCCGCTTTCACGACGCGGCCGCGCCACGGGGCCCGGTCACGGTCTCTTGCATGGACATGAGCGTTACCGAGTTGCTTACGTGTTTATGGGGCGGGGCGCGGATGGTAAGGTATCCGGCCGTGCCTTTGGGATCAGCGGTCGCTGCTTGGCCTGCGGAGGTGTGGCTGCTCGGGAGTCCCGGCGCGCTTCGGCTAGAGGACAGGATAGTGAGCGTACGCCAATCGGATCCGCTCCCACCGGCGGCACACGCTGAAGCGGCCCAGGACGGGCGACGGCATTTGACGGCGATTCTGGACGAGGTGAAATCGACGGATGCCGATGCCCGCCTGCGAGCCTTGAGCACCCTCGCCGGCAGCAATCACCGCACGGAGCCGGCGGCACAGGCGGCTTTTCGCGCCGCGCTCACCGATGACGTCGCGGACGTTCGTGCCCAAGGCGTTTGGGCCTTGTCGAAAGAGGGTGGTCCCCAGGCGATCGAGGTGTTGCGCGATGCCCTGCACGACCGCGACGCGACGGTTCGGCTCATGGCGGTGGATAGCACGGAGACGGACCGGGAGGGCGGTATGCTCCTCGAACAAGCCTTGGCCGACAGCGATGAGACGGTACGAACGGCAGCGGCCCGGAAAATCCGCGAGATTGAACATCGATCGAATGAAGAGCGTCGAAGGCTCACCGACACGCGGCGGCACTAACCCGATCTAGCTAAGGCCGGATTCGCCGTGGCGCGCGCGTGGACTCCAAAGACTTGTTGAAGTCGTTCTGTACAACATTGGGTGTATGAGAATCTATTATGAATCTACGTTTCGAGAAGCCGTACCAGCCTGTCGCCGCTCGTTGCGATCGCTCACGCCGGTTTCGCGCCGGCGCATACGGTGATCGGGGTGATCGGATCGCTCGTTAGGATGAACGCGTCCTATAAAAGCATCGCCATGGCCTTGTCGTTCCTGCTTTTGCTCGGTCAGACCGGGGTCGTCCTGGGGCATTCCGCGGCGGGCTCCCTGGGTAAGAAAAGGAGCGCGACGGATGTCTACCGCGTAACCTGCTCGAATGAAGAAGGCGGCGACACCCCGACGTTCCGCCTCGCGGCCCGGGTGCGGGATGAGCGCCCCCGCCGCAAGCCGCTGCTCAGCGTGACGATTGCGAAGAATGGGACCGCGGTTCGCGTGTCGGACAAAAACGGTGACGGAAACCGGCGTTACAGTCCTTGGGCCTACGTGGACGGAGGCAACGGGAACTATCAGATGATCGTCACGAAATCGGGGAGGCGTAAATCCCGGAGGGGTCCCGAGCTATACTCTGTCGAGTTCCACTGCCACGGCCCGAGCTCTTCCGGGTTCATCCATACGGGTTCGGACGTGGTGATCAGGCAGAATCAATGAAAGTTCTTTTCGTAACTCTTTCCTGTTCAGGACGAAGGTGAAGGTGTGAGGGGTGTCCGCCTGGTCTTCGGCCGGCAGACGGAGAGCTGCCGACCGGTCATGGATCGTTCACGTATTTTTGAGGCAGATTGATATGAATCAGACAATGAGGATCACGATGGTCTTGGGTCTCACCTGGGCAATCATGGCGGGGGTAGTAAGCGCGCAAGCGCCCACACCGAACAATAGGGCTCTCGCACAAGAGAGTGGACAATTCTTTGAGGTCACGGTCACCAACCTCACTCAAGGTCAGCAATTCACGCCTATTCTGGTGGCAACTCACGAGAAGGGTCTTAAACTCTTCGAGCTCGGGCAGGTGGCCAGTCTGCAGTTCGAGACATTGGCGGAAGACGGAGATACAGCACCGCTGACTGCGTTGCTGCGTGGAATGCCTGAGGTCCTGGATGTGACCGATTCTGGCTCTTTACTTCCGATGGGTCTGCTCGCTCCAGGTGGATCCGTCACCCTTTCAGTAACGACCCGGGGCCCATTTGACCACATTAGTGTGGCAGCCATGCTTATTCCAACCAACGATGCCTTCTTCGCTGTGAACGGAGTTGAAGGACCTGAAGATAACAAGGTGAAAAGCCTGGTCTCTCCAGCTTATGATGCTGGAACCGAACGAAACGACGAAATCTGCAGATCCGGTGACCCCAAGGGTTCAATTCCGGGGCCGGACTGCATGACGCCGCCGCCCAGTGGTCTGGGGACGGCAGAGAATTTCGTCGTCCACATTCACTCGGGAATTCACGGAGTGGGCGGGGGCGTTGCGACCAGCAATCTGAATCCGGCCACGCGCGACTGGAGGAACCCAGTTGCGAAAATCACCATTCGTCGAGTTCACTGAGTGGCGACACTTCAGTTGTTGATTCCACCGGAAAAGGGTCAGCATACCCGGCGCCCTGCCCCCTCCCCCGCTCAGCCGCTGCGACCGCGGCCGACGAGCGCGTGCAGGCTCTGCAGGAGATCGCCCGGCAGGAGCACGGTCTTGCCGCCCGGCGAGGCGGCGAGGTCGCGAATGGCACTGATGTATTTTTCGCCGAGAAGGTAATAGGCCGGCAGCTCGCGGTCCGAGATCGCCGCCGTCGGCGAGCGTCACCTGGGCCTCGGCACCGAGGGGTGCGACAGTTTGTCGCATTGCCACACCTAGATGCCCGAAATGCTATCCTTTCGACGGTGCCACGCGCCCGGCGTATAGCGCTGTCTCAGGTGACAGGGGTCTGCGCGTTCTTGGTTATGAAGTTAGGTGCGCGCTTAGCACAGTTTGATTCCAGGTGCAATCCACAGGTGAAGGAATTATATTGATCTCAAAATTGAAAAGGGTGCCGATTCGTTCGCTTACAGCAGCCATCTGCGGGGCGCTCGACGCCTCCCTGCGGGGGTTCGACGTTGCTGTCGAGCCGACGGACGCGGATATCGATGGCCTCCTGGCCATTAGGACGTTTTTTTGGCCCACGCCCTAGGATCGGATCGCTTGCTACGCGTGAGGAGGGAGAAAAACGGGCCGCGCCGTTCAGACGGCCTTCTTGACCTCACGCACCAACCTGGCAGGCATCGGCACACTTGCGGCAAGCGTCGTGCTCCGTGGCGTGCTTGCGGCACTCCTTCTCGCAGTCGCCGCAGACGGCGCCACAGGCCTCCGCAAAGGCCTTGGTGTGTGTCGAATTACTGGCAGCGATCTGCGCGAGCGCATTGCAGGCCGCGATCGTCTGCTGTACTGCGACTCCGCAGGCGGTCAGGGAGGTGTCCCCGGCCTGGAAGCTGTTCAAGCAGTGGTTGAGACACACGTGCCCCTCACCCACGCAGGTCGTCGCTGCTTGCATGACGCCGTCGTAATGCTTTCTTCGCCGAACAGAGGCTTTTCACCTTATCGGAAGCCTTTGTCCTGACATGCCAATCCCGATGAGGAAACCACCGATTGGAGAGCCGTGTGCGGGAGAATCGCCCACACGGTTCGGAGGGCGGGGAGACGCGAGCCTTCGCGACCCTTTATCGATGACCGAGCTAAGCTCGGGGCCGCCTGCAAGGCCCGGGAATGCCGTGCGAAGCCGTGATGGCGGCCCCGGTCAGCTTCCGCGTTTGGTTAGCTGGCCTCCCTGCTCCGCGGACAGAGAAGCCAGCAAGTTAATGAGGGCGGGGGGGTCCACCGGCTTGACCATGTGCTGATTGAAACCCGCCTCTTCGGTGCGGCGGCGGTCTTCCTCCTGGCCCCAGCCGGTCAGGGCGATGAGGAACATCCCCTGGCCCCACGGCTGTTGGCGGATGCGGTGGCAGGCGTCGTAGCCGTTCAGCTTCGGCATGCCGATGTCGAGCAGCACCACATCGGGGCGCAACCTCTCGGCCGCTTCGACGGCTTGCTCGCCATCGTAGGCCGTGCCGACCTCGTACCCCATGATCTTGAAGAGCATCGCCAGGCTGTCGGCGCTGTCCTGGTTGTCGTCCACGATCAAGATGCGGCACTTGGTGGCGGGCTCTGGCTCGTCGGCCTCCTTCGGTGGAACGGCGGCGGGGAGTGGCGTCGCGACGGCGATCGGCAGACGGACGACGAACTCGCTCCCCCGGTCCGCGCCCTCACTCCGGGCCTCGATGCTGCCGCCGTGCAGCTCGACCAACCCCTTGACGAGCGACAAACCGATGCCGAGCCCCCCGGGCGAGCGCAGCAACGCTCGTGGCGACTGCGCGAAAATATCGAAGACGTGCGGCAACGTCTCGACGCTGATCCCGATGCCATTGTCCTTGACGGAGATGATCACGTCGCTCCCCTGCCGCTCGGCGCTCAGCCGGATGCGACCGCCTTCCTCGGTATACTTGGCGGCGTTGTTGAGGAGGTTCGCGAGCACCTGGGCGAGCCGCAACGGGTCGGCCTCGAGGTGGATCGCCTCCGGGGGCAGGGTAACGGTGAGCTCGTGACTGCCGGCCTCGATGAGTGGACGGCTGGTTTCCAGGGCGGCCTCCACCACCGTGAGCAGCTCGACCCGCTCCTTGCGTAGCTCCAGCCGCTTGCGGGAGATGCGCGAGACGTCGAGCAGGTCCTCGAGCAGCCTGGCCATGACCTGCACTTGGCGGTCGATGACCTCCCGGCCCCATCGTAGCTCCGGGTCGGGCGGGCCTTTGGCCTTGAGGATTTGCACGGCGTTGCGGATCGGCGCCAACGGGTTGCGCAGCTCGTGGGCCAGGGTGGCCAGAAACTCGTCCTTGCGGCGGTCGGCCTCTTTGAGAGCCGCCTCCATCTTCTTGCGCGAGGTGATATCGCGTGCAATTTTCGATGCGCCGCCGATGCGCCCTTCGGAGTCTCTGATCGGAGAAATCGTGAGGGAAATCTGAACCAGAGAACGATCTTTGCGGATGCGGATGGTATCGAAATGATCCACGCGCTCGCCCCGCTTGAGGCACTCCAGAATTTCAACTTCTTCGTGGCGCCGGTCCGGGGGAATAAGCATGGTAATGGGCTGCCCGATCGCTTCCTCTGCCGAGTAGCCAAACAGCCGCTCCGCGCCTTCGTTCCAACTGGTGATGATGCCGTCGAGGTTTTTGCTGATGACCGCGTCGTCGGAGGATTCGACAATGGCAGACAGCAACGCGGCAGCTTGCTCGTTCTGCTTGCGTTCGGTGATGTCGAGCAGCATGTTAATGCCCCCGACGATCCGGCCTTCGGCATCGCGCAGTGGCGTCGGGTAGGGCATGAACCAGACGCGTTTGCCGTCGGGACGCTCGGCGAGGGTTTCCGTGCCGCCGACGGTGCGGCCTTCCTTGAGGGCGAGGGCCATAGCGCATTCATCGTGCGGCAGCGGCGTGCCGTCGGGGCGATAGAGTTTCCAGGTCACGCACCAAGAATCGGCGCCCAGCTCCGGCACGCGACCGGAAAGTTCGACCGCTGCCGGATTGAAGTACGTGAGCCGACCCTGGGCGTCGGTGGTGTAGATCGCCACAGGGAGCGCGTCGATCATCTCGCGGAAGCGACGCTCGCTCTCACGCAGCGCCGCCTGGGTGCGCTGGAGCTCCCGATAGTGTCGTTGCTCGCTCAGGTCGGTGATCATCAGGCACAACCCGAGGGCGCCTTCCTGCAAAGCGCTGACGCCGAGGTACACCGTCACCGGCGTGCCGTCACCCCGTTGCAGGTGGACCTCCCCCTGAACCTCGGCGGTTTGACCGTCGCGCAGCAGGCCCTTCAGAAGCGGCCGGCTCTCGGGAGCGGCGAAGCCGCCGATCGGCTTGCCGAGCAGGGACTGGAGCGGCCGTCTGAGCAGCTTGGCGAAGCGGTGGTTGCAGGAGATGATCGCGCCGTCGGCGGTGAGCATCGCCGCGCCCTGGGGCACCCGCTCGACCAGCAGCCGATAGGGCTTGTCGGCCGTCTCGAGGGTGTAGACCTGTTCGCGCTCGCCCTCGACGAGGACGGCGTCCACCTCACCGGTACGGAGAGCGCGGAGGGCGTCCTCGGCCTCTTCCAGCCGCTGGCGCAAGTCTTCGTTCTCCCGCAGCAGTTGGCCGATTGTCAGGGTGGTCATGGACGTGCCTGTCTCGTTGGTGGCTCCGCGGACGCCCCGTTAGACTTGGCGTGACGTAGCTGTAGCCCCACCAGGGTGCGCTCTACGTTGGACAGGTCACCGATCACCTTGCGGATCGGCTCGGGTAGCTTGCGGACCAAGGTGGGGATGGCGACGATCTGGTCGCCCTTGGCGAGCTGCGGGTGGACCAGCAGGTCCACCACTTCGATCTTGTACTTGCCGGGCAGGTGCTCCTCGCAGAGCTTGGTGAGGTTCTCGAAGGCGGCGGTGGACCTGGCCGTCTTGCCGGCGACATAGAGGCGCAGCTCCCACACGTCCGGATCCACTTCCGCGGCGGCGGCCAGGGTCGCCGGGGTCTTCGGCTTCTTCAAGTCACGTTTCATTTTCGTCCTCCCTGAGGGGTCATTCTACGAGAGCGGGTGCCCGGGGTCTCGGCCGGCTGGTCCGCCTTGCGACTGCGGGCCATCTCCTCTCGGTTCTGTCCCGCGCGGTCGGCGGCGGCCTGTTCTTGGGCGATGAGCAGCGTCAGCTCGTCCTGCTCCGCCTCGAACTGGCCGCGCTGGGCGGCGATCTGGGCCTCCAGGGCCCGGCGCTTGCGCTCCAGATCGCGCTCGCGACGCTCGATCTCCCGCTGGCGGCTCGAGGTGGCGGCCTGCTCGCGCGCCTCCTGGGCCAGGCGCATGGACCCGGTGAGCACGCCTTCCGGCCCGACGTACACGTCCTTCAGCTCGATCCCGTGGTCGGTCAGGAGGTACTCGCGGATCTGGTTGGAGTGGGCCATGCCGCGCGACTTCAGGACGTATATGCCGCGGTTGCGCTCGCCGCCCAGCTCGATGTCGCGCAGCAAAAGCCAGGTGTCGATCAGGGACGAGATGCCGGCCTGGCTCCCCTCCAGAACGTTGCCGCCGTGGGTCAGGCTGGTGAACAGGGCGGTGATCTGCTGGGCCTTGAGGAAGTCGATCACGCGCATCAGCATCGACTCGGCCTCGATGGACATACCGGCGTCGAAGAACGTGGTGATCGGGTCCACGATCACCGCCCGGGGCCGGAAGTCGCTGACCAGCTTGTGGAGTGTGGCTAGATGCATTTCCAGGCCGTAGGCGGTGGGGCGGGTGGCGTGGAAGCGCAAGCTGCCCTTCTTCAGCCAGGGCGCCAGGTCCAGGCCGATGGAGCGCATGTTGCGGACCAGTTGGGCCTCCGACTCCTCGAAGGCGAAGTAGAGGCAGCGCTCGCCGCGGCGGCAGGTGGCATCGGCGAAGTGGGCGGCCAGGCTGGTCTTGCCGGTACCCGCCGTTCCGGTGACGAGCACGCTGCTCCCGCGGTAGACCCCCGCGCCGCCGAGCATGTCGTCGAGCCGGGGGACGCCGGTGGAGATCCGCTCGTCGGACGCCTCTTGCTGCAGGCGCAGCGAGGTGACGGGCAGGACGGAGATGCCGTTTTCGTCGATCAGGAAGGGGTATTCGTTGGTGCCGTGGGTGGTGCCGCGGTACTTGACGATGCGCAGCCGGCGGGTCGAGAGCTCCTCGGTGACGCGGTGGTCAAGGACGATGACGCAGTCGGAGACGTATTCCTCCAGGCCATGGCGGGTGAGCGTGCCCTCGCCGCGCTCGCCGGTGATGAGCGCCGTGACCCCCCTGTCCTTGAGCCAGCGGAACAGCCGGCGCAGCTCGGAGCGCAGGACGGCGGTGTTGGACAGGCCGCCGAAGAGCGTCTCGATGGTGTCGAGCACGACGCGCCTGGCGCCGATCGAGTCGATGGCATGGCCCAGGCGGATGAAGAGGCCTTCGAGGTCGTATTCGCCGGTCTCCTCGATCTCGCTGCGCTCGACGTGGACGTAATCCACCAGCAGTTTGTTCTGATCGGCCAGTTCTTCCAGGTCGAAGCCGAGCGAGCGGACGTTCTGGGCCAGCTCCTCGGCGGTCTCCTCGAAGGCCAGGAAGACGCCCGGCTCGCCGAGCTCGGTAACGCCGCGGACGAGGAACTCCATCGCGAGCAGGGTCTTGCCGCAGCCGGTGCCGCCACAGACGAGGGTCGGGCGACCGCGCGGCAGCCCGCCGCCGGTGATTTCATCGAGTCCCTGGATGCCGGTCGCGGCTTTGGGGAGGGAACGGCTCTTCGAGTTATGTTGGATAGCCGCTTTGCTCATGACCTCCTCCGAGAGGCGCGCCGGGCCGTGTGCCCCGCGCCGCCGACCGTAAATCCGCCAACGCAGTAGCGTCCCATCGGGCTCTGCGTGCAGTAATCTATGGTTTCAAATTGGCGTCCTTTCACGTCGCTCGTTTCAGTCCGACAGAATGCGAGTCTTGGCAATAGTCTATACGGGTCAGCGGCTCTTGACTATGGCCCGCGGAGTACAGGGCGAGGGGCATGACGGCGCTCGGGTGCCGTGCCGGCTAACCAATAGATACTTGCGTCGTAAATGTCGAACAACACCGCTCGAGCAATTCCTGATTCACATGCAAAGTCAATCAGCTGAAAACGCCAGGGTAAGTCCCTCCCCTGCGCAGCGGGGGAGGGCTAGGGTGGGGGCCAGGCGTGTCAGGCGGAGAACCCCACCCTACCCTCCCCCGTCCGCAGAAAGCGCGGACAGGGGAGGGAGTCTCCGGGTTCCCTCCCCTGCGTAGCGGGGGACGGTCAGGGGGGTCGAGCGTCGCGGTTCGGATAGGATCGACCTCATCCTATCGAGGGGGAAGGGACGATAAATTTCAAATGTCTTTGGCTAGGATTTTATCGGCCGGGCACGAATCCCGTGTGCAGCAGGGCGTCGACTATTCACTACCCGGAGCCCTGATCCGCCGACACTATTGCATTGGAGAGCATTATATGAAGAAGACTTACACCGGAAGCTGCCACTGCGGCGCCGTCCGCTTCGAGGCGGACATTGACCTGAGCGCGGGCACATACAAATGCAACTGCTCGATATGCACCAAGACGAGATTTTGGCCCGCCGTGGTCAAACCGGATGCATTTCGGCTGCTCGCCGGCGAAGCGGAGCTTACCGAGTATCTGTTCAACACCAAGAACAACCATCACTTTTTCTGCAAGCACTGCGGCGTGCGCTCGTTCGGACGAGGACATTCCCCAGATCTAGGCGGCACGGTCTATGGCGTCAACGTCACTTGCCTCGACGACGTGAATATCGATGAGCTCGTCAATGCGTCCATCACCTACGTCGATGGACGTAACGACAACTGGCAGTCACCCCCGGCCGAGACCCGGCATCTGTGAGGCCGCTTCATCCCCGGTAGCTGCCGTTGTCGAATTCGGGGTCCACCGAACGACTATTCAGTATGCGGAACCCTGACCACCGACCTGGAGCATGCAATGAAGTACCTGTGCCTGGCCTACGAGGAAGAGAAGAAGCTCAACGCCCTGTCCCAGAGCGAATGGGAGGCCCTCAGGAGCGAGACTCTGGCCTATGTCGAGGCCCTGCGGAAGAGCGGTCACTTGATCGTCACGCACGCACTCCAAAGCGTTCAGACCGCCACCACCGTGCGGATTCGAAGCGGCAAGCAGTCGTGACCGACGGCCCCTTCGCCGAAACCAAGGAGCAGCTGGGCGGGTTCTTCCTGATCGACGCAAAGGACCTGAACGAGGCCATCCAGGCCGCGTCGCGGTGGCCGTCGGCGCGCCTTGGGAGTATCGAGGTGCGGCCGATCGAGGAAGAACTCAGGCAGGACAGGCGTTACGGGGCAAGTTTCAGCGTTAGTTGAACACTTTTTTGACATTGGTGTGGCAAAGTTTCAGCGTTAGTTGAACACTCCTGGTTATCCCTGGAATGGTTTATTGGGACGCCGGTAAGGCAGCTCGCGAA
>JBOIDR010000133.1:0-11448 GCA_050740695.1 Gammaproteobacteria bacterium
TGCTTTCGTGATTCTCTCTTTCATGGCGGTGTGCTCCTTAGGGTTTAGGGCCGCTAAGCCCGTTTCATTCGTCATCCTTGAGGATACACCGCCTTCTCGCTTTTACACACCTGATGATGGTACCTCCCAAGAAACTCCCGTTCGTCATCTTCATCAACCGTGAACAGGTCACCGGAAGCTTCATATACGAGATCGTCTGGTTCGTGGTCTTCCGACGCGGAGCTTTCGGTGCTCCACCTCATGACAACGGGCAGCCTCCCTTGTGCATTCATGGCTTCGGTACGCAGCGGCGGACGCGAGACGCCCAACGTAGAAGTAACCGGCGCTACGCGGCCTTATCGCGCAGCGCCCGTGTTGACTGCCGGGTTGGGCAGCATCGTACATTCCTTCACCGTAGCACTTCAGTCAACATCAAACTGATGGCCTTTGATCTCCCGTTTTCCGTCGTACCCCCTCAGGATGTCGTGCCGTGCGGGCGAACGACGACTCTGTTGTAAGTGTGGTCGTTCGGCAGCCACGCGTGGACGGTACGCTCCTTGCCATCGATAGCCGTCATGCACACAGCACCGATTCCCGATTCCCCCGTTTCGAGCTTGATCGATGAGTGACATCGAAGACAACGCAACCACTCGTAATGGGCCGCCATGAGACCACCACCGCAGCTGGGGTGGAAGCTCTCAATATCCTTCAAGGTGACCTCTGGGGCCAGGTGTTTTCTCGAGACCTCGATCACGAAAGGCTTGCGCGTATCGGGTTTCGTAAAGATCGATTCGATCCAATTTATGATGCCCATCGTGGCTCCCTACGAAGCTGGTATTACTGTTACAGTACACTAGGCAGAATCTGTGTATTACCCTAATTCTCTCCCTGTAAAGGTGGCGAGCTATGCGATACGACGCGTGGTCGGGACCTCGGGCGTGGCCCAGGCCGTGCTCAGTTCCGCGACCGATCCACCAGCCGATTGCTCTTGATCCAGGGCATCATCTCCCGGAGCTTGGCGCCGATCTGCTCGATGGGATGCTCGCGGCCGGTGCGGCGCATGGCCTTGAGGACGGGTGCGCCGGCTTGGTTTTCGAGGATGAACTCGCGGGCGAACTGGCCGGTTTGGATCTCCTTCAGGATCTCCTTCATGGCCTGGCGGGAGGCCTCGCCGATGACGCGCGGGCCGCGGGTAAAGTCGCCGTACTCGGCGGTGTTCGAGATCGAATAGCGCATGTCGGCGAGGCCGCCTTCGTAAATGAGGTCCACGATGAGCTTGGTCTCGTGCAGGCACTCGAAATAGGCCATCTCGGGGGAGTAGCCGGCCTCGACCAGGGTCTCGAAACCGGCCTGGATGAGGGCGGTGATCCCCCCGCACAGGACGGTCTGCTCGCCGAAGAGATCGGTCTCGGTCTCCTCACGGAAGTTCGTCTCGATGACGCCGGCGCGCCCGCCGCCGATCGCCGAGGCATAGGCGAGTGCCACCTCGCGGGCCTGGCCCGAGACGTCTTGCTGGACGGCGATGAGGCACGGCACCCCGCCTCCCTGAATATAGGTCGAGCGCACCAGGTGCCCCGGACCCTTGGGGGCCACCATGATCACGTCGAGATCGGAGCGCGGCTCGATCTGCCGGAAATGGATGTTGAAGCCATGGGCGAAGGCCAGGGTCTTGCCCTCACGGAGGTGGGGCTCCACCCGCTCACGGTAGAGGGCCGCCTGATGCTCGTCGGGGGCCAGCACGGTGACGAGATCGGCGCCCGCCACCGCCTCTTCCACCGAGGCGCTCGTCAGGCCGGCCGCCGTGACCTTGGCGGCGGTTCCGGAGCCCGGTCGCAAAGCCACGACCACGGAAACGCCCGAGTCCCTAAGGTTATTGGCATGGGCATGGCCTTGCGAGCCGTAGCCGATGATGGCGACGCGCCGGTCCTGGATCAGGGACAGATCGGCGTCTTTGTCGTAGTAGATTCTCATAGGATTCTCTATCTAAATCTAGTCAAAGACATTTGAAATTTATCGTCCCTTCCCCCTCATAAGGACTCATAAGGGGATAGGATGGGGGTCGAGCCTATCCCAACCGCGACGCTCGACCCCCACCCTGACCGTCGCCCGCTACGCAGGGGAGGGAACCCGGAGACTCCCTCCCCTGTCCGCGCTTTCTGCGGACGGGGGAGGGTGGGGTGGGGGCCCAAGCCCTTCAGCCGCTGACCAAGCCTCGTCTCCGCCTGACACGCCTGGCCCCCCACCCTAACCCTCCCCCGCTGCGCAGGGGAGGGACTACCCTGGCGCTTGCAGCTGATTGACTTTGCATGTGAATCAGGACTTGCTTGAGCGGTGTTGGTCGACACTTACGACGCAAGTATCTAGTCAAACATTTTTTGAAATCTCGGGGTACGTTTCCGGATTGTCCATGCCTCCCGTAGAGGCGCCGTCTCTGCTCCCCTCTCCTACCGGGAGAGGGCGGGGGTTAGGGGATCAAGATCAATGAAAATGTCTGATTTGATTCCCCTCATCCTACCTTCTACCTGAGGGAGAAGGGACGTCTAAACTGTTGATCTCGTCTTGTACAACATCGGGTTCTGCAAGAATCTAAAAATAGGCTTCACACCCTGAGCGCCGTCTCGCCGCGCGCGATCCCCGACACCCCGGAACGCACCACCTCCAGGATCAGCTTCTTGTCGATGCCGTTCAGGAAGGCGTCGATCTTCTCGCTCGTCCCGGTCAGCTCGATGACATAGATGGCGTGGTTCACGTCGATGATGCGCCCGCGGAAGATGTCGACGAGGCGCTTGATCTCCTCGCGAGCCGCGCCGGTGGCACTCACCTTGAGGAGCACCAGCTCGCGCTCGATGTGCTGGCCCTCGCCGAGGTCCATGAGCTTGATCACATCGACGAGCTTGTTCAACTGCTTGGTGATCTGCTCGATGATCTCGTCCGAGCCGCCGGTCACGAGCGTCATGCGCGAGACCGTCGGGTCCTCCGTGGGCGCGACGGTCAGGGACTCGATGTTATAGGCGCGCGCCGAAAACAGCCCGGCCACCCGGCACAGGGCCCCGGCCTCGTTTTCCAGGAGGATGGAAAGGATCCGGCGCACCTACGCCAGTTCCCGTTCCGGAGAGAGGTGCATCTCATGGTGGCCCTTGCCCGAGGCGATCATCGGATAGACGTTCTCGGTCTGATCGGTGATGAAATCCATCAATACCAGACGGTCCTTCATGGCCAGCGCCTCTTTCAAGGCTGGCGCCACATCACCGGATTTGTCGATGCGCATGCCGACATGTCCGAAGCTCTCGGCGAGCTTGACGAAATCGGGTAATGCGTCCATATAGGAATGCGAATAGCGCCGATCGTAAAAGAACTCCTGCCACTGCCGGACCATGCCCATGTAACGGTTGTTGAGGTTCAAGACCTTGATGGGCAGGCGGTATTGCAGGCAGGTGGAAAGCTCCTGGATGCACATGACCAGGCTCGCCTCGCCGCTCACGCACGCGACCGTATCGTCCGGGAAGGCGAGCTGCACGCCCATGGCCGCAGGCAGGCCGAAGCCCATAGTGCCGAGCCCGCCGGAGTTGATCCAGCGCCTGGGGTGGTCGAACTTGTAGAACTGCGCGGCCCACATCTGGTGCTGCCCCACGTCCGAGGTCACATAGGCGCGGCCCTCGGTCAGACGGTACAGCTCCTCGATGACGAACTGCGGCTTGATAACCTCGCTCTTCCGGTCGTAGCGCAGGCAATCGATGGCCTGCCATTTCTTGATCTGATACCACCAGGCGGCGAGGGCCGTGGCATCGGGTTTCGAGCCGGACTCGCGCATCGTGGCGAGGAGATCGCGCAGCACGCTCCCGGCGGGACCGACGATGGGGACGTGCACCGGGACGTTCTTCGAGATCGAGGACGGGTCCACGTCGATATGGACGATCTTGGCCTCGGGACAGAACTGCTTCAGATCCCCGGTCACCCGGTCATCGAAGCGCGCACCTATCGCGATCAGCACATCACAATGGTGCATGGCCATGTTGGCCTCATAGGTGCCATGCATCCCCAGCATGCCGATGAACAGCGGGTCGGTGCCGGGAAACGCACCCAGGCCCATGAGGGTATTGGTGATCGGGAACCCGAGCAGGCGGGTGAACTCGGTCAGGACGGCCGACGCGTTGTCGAGGACCACGCCCCCGCCCGTGTAGATCATGGGCCGCTTGGCCGCGCCGATCACCGCCGCGGCCTTCTTGATCTGGATTGGATGGCCGCGCGTGACCGGTTTGTAGGATCGGATCTCGATGGACTCGGGGTAGTGGTATTCGGTGCTGTCGGCCGTGATGTCCTTGGGGATATCGACGACCACGGGCCCCGGCCGGCCGGACCCTGCGATGTAAAACGCCTTCTTGATGGTGGTCGCCAGGTCCTCGACCCCCTCGATCAGGAAATTATGCTTGACGCACGGGCGGGTAATGCCGATGGCATCGACCTCCTGGAAGGCGTCGTTGCCGATGAGGTGGGTGGGCACCTGCCCGGTGAAGACCACGAGCGGGATGGAGTCCATGTAGGCGGTGGCGATCCCGGTCACGCAGTTGGTCGCACCCGGACCCGAGGTCACGAGCACGACCCCGGGTTTGCCGGTGGCGCGCGCATAGCCGTCCGCCGCGTGGGTAGCGCCCTGCTCGTGACGCACCAGGATGTGCTTGACCCGATCCTGCTTGTACAGCTCGTCGTAAATGTGCAGGACCGCCCCGCCGGGGTAGCCGAAGACGAACTCGACGCCCTCGTCCGCGAGACACCTCCAGAAGATCTCGGCACCGCGTAATCGTTCCGCCACTAGCGCTCCACCCGCATGACTCTTTTTGTACGAGGAATCGAATCGACGGCAACTCCCGGCGGCGGGACGGGTTCGCGTCCCCCGCGTCCGCCGCGAGGGTTGTGAGCTGCCGTCATGTCCCGGGTACGGGGGATGCCCTCCCGAAGTCCTTGCCCGCTCCACGCCGGATAGGTCTGGTAGCGCCCGCGCCCCATCGCCAGAGGTGGCGTGACCTGGGGAAACGGGGAAATTAACGGGATCCTACGGCGAGGTCAAGCGTGCCTGCGCGCATACCTCGCTATCACCTGCTGCGACTGTCGATCCGTTCGGTCTGGCGGGCCGTACCCACTCAAGCGGGCTCGATGTCATGTCGGCTACGCCTTGCAGTCCGGGCTCCGCCAGACCGGCACCTCGGCGGCCTCGCGACCGGCGGCGCTGGGAGATCCGGACTGCGGTAGCGGATCCGCGAGGGCCTCGCCACGCTTACGTCCGCGCCCGAATCGGTTTATAGTCGCCGCGATCCGGTTAGCCACAACGCCCACCATGATCGAGCGCCCCCCATGGCCCCTCCTGTACGTCGCCCTGTGCGCGGCCGCGTCGCCGGTACTCGCGGAGATGTACAAATGGCGCGATGCCGAGGGCCAGGTGCATTATTCCGAGTCCCCGCCGCCGGGGCGGCCGGTCGAGACCATCAAGCCGCCGCCCAAGGTCGATTCGACCAAGGCACGGGAGGCCCTGGATAAAGAGATCGAGAAACTCGACATCCGCGCCGACGAGCGCCACGACCAGGAGGAAGAGGCCCGCAAGAAGGCCGCGGGGGGCAAGGAGAGCCAGGTGGCCTGCGAAGAGGCACGGCGCCAGGCCGAGTCCTTGGCCAACTCCCCCCGCAGCTACCGCACCGAATCCGACGGCACCCGCACCATACAGACCGACCAGGAGCACCAGGCGTCGATCGCCGAGACGCGCGCCTGGATCGCGGAGCACTGCCAGCCCTGATGCGCCTGTCCCAGCTCCTGCTCCCGACCTTACGGGAGCTGCCGGCCGACGCCGAGGTCGTGAGTCACCGGCTCATGCTTAGGTCCGGCATGATCCGCAAGGTCGCGGCCGGGATCTATACCTGGCTGCCGCTCGGGCTGCGCGTGCTGCGCAAGATCGAGCGCATCGTCCGCGAGGAGATGGACCGGGCCGGGGCCCAGGAGGTCCTAATGCCGGCGGTGCAACCGGCGGAGCTGTGGCAGGAGTCCGGGCGCTGGGCCCAGTACGGCCCGGAGCTCTTGCGCCTCTCTGACCGCCACCAGCGCGAGTTCTGCTTCGGCCCCACCCACGAGGAGGTCATCACCGATCTGGTGCGCCGCGAGATCCGGAGCTACAAGCAACTTCCCACCAACTTCTATCAGATCCAGACCAAGTTCCGCGATGAGGTCCGGCCGCGTTTCGGGGTCATGCGGGCCCGCGAGTTCCTGATGAAGGACGCCTACTCCTTCCATCTTGATCAAGGCTCGCTGGAAGAGACCTACGCCCGCATGCACGAGGCCTATACGCGCATCTTCCAGCGCGTCGGTCTCGATTTCCGGGCGGTCTTGGCGGACACCGGCAACATCGGCGGGGCGCTGTCCCACGAGTTCCATGTGCTGGCCGACTCCGGTGAGGACCGCATCGCCTATTCATCGGAGGGTGACTACGCCGCCAACATCGAGCTATGCGAGGCCGTGCCGCCAAGGCCGCGTCCGCCGCCGCGACAGCCGCTCGAGGAAGTCAACACCCCGGAGCAGCGCAGCATCGCCGAGATCAGCACCTTCCTCGGGGTGACGCCCGCGCGCTGCGCCAAGACGCTCATCGTCGAAGGGCGGGACGGCGGTCTGGTGGCGCTGTGCCTGCGCGGCGACCACGAGCTCAATCCCCGTAAAGCCGAGCGGCTCGCGCCGCTGGCCACGCCGCTGGCACTGGCATCGCCGGAACGGGTGCGCGAGGCGCTCGGCTGTGGCCCCGGGTCGATCGGTCCCCTTGGGCTCTCCATCCCCATCATCGCCGATCACGGCGCCGCCGCGCTCGCAGACTTCGTGTGCGGTGCCAACCGGGACGGCCGGCACCTCTCTGGCGTGAACTGGGGCCGGGACCTGCCCGAGCCCGAGCGCGCCGACGTGCGCGAGGTGTGCGCGGGCGATCCGAGTCCGGTCGGGCACGGCCGACTGCAGATCGCCCGCGGCATCGAGGTCGGCCATATCTTCCAGCTCGGCGACAAGTACAGCCGCGCGCTGGGGGCGACCTGCCTGGACGAACGCGGCAAGGCGGTGATCTTGATGATGGGGTGCTACGGGATCGGGGTCTCGCGGGTGGTGGCCGCCGCCATCGAACAGCACCACGATGAACGCGGGATCCTGTGGCCGCCCGCCATCGCGCCCTTCGAGGTGGCCCTGGCCCCCATCAACCTGCACCGCTCGCTGCGTCTGCAAGCGGCGGTCGAGGAGATCTCCGCCCAGCTCGAAGCGGCCGGCATTGAGGTGCTGGTCGATAACCGCGGTGAGCGCGCCGGCGTCATGTTCGCCGATCTCGATCTCATCGGCATCCCCCACCGCCTGGTCTTGAGCGATCGCGGCCTCGATCAGGGCACCATCGAGTACAAGAGGAGGCACGAGGCAGAAGCCCGCGATGTCCCCATCGACCAGGTGGTCGCGCTCATGCGGGGGTCTTGACGGCGCGGCAGCCCGGACCCGATCCGCCCCTCGGCCACAGCGAGGGATACCATCGCCCGCTTCACACCACGAAAATCGAAAGGGTTGTGTTCGATTTTCAGGGTGACGATCTTATGTTAGGCTCGGGGAATGATCCGGCGCGCCCGTTGGCTGGCCGCAGTTCAAGATGCGCTAAAACGCTCCCGCGTGACCGCACTCGTCGGTCCGCGCCAGTCGGGCAAGACGGCACATCGTCTCCCAAGACTCCCCCACTTATTTCGATCTAGAAGACCCGACCGGCCTCTTGCGCCTGGCCGAGCCCATGACCACGCTGCGCCGCTTCGGGGGGTGGTCGTCATCGACGAGGTCCAGCGGCGGCCCGATTTGTTTCCCGTGCTGCGGGTACTGGCGGATCGACGCCCGCTCCCGGCCCGTTTCCTGGTGCTCGGGAGCACGAGCCCGGAACTGCTCCGTCAGTCCTCCGAGACACTGGCCGGAAGGGTCGAGACCTTAGCGCTCAGCGTATTCGCGCTGGATGAGGTCGGTTCGCCCCGGCTGCAGCGGCACTGGAGACGAGGGGGGTATCCGCCCGCTTACCTGGCGCGATCGGAAGGTGACAGCTTCATCTGGCGCCGCGAGCTCATCAAGACCTGTCTCGAACGCGACCTTCCTCAACTCGGGATCACCATCCCCGCCGCCACCCTCCTGCGGTTTTGGACCATGCTCGCCCATTACCATGGCGGCGTGTGGAACGCTGCCGAGGGGGCCCGCTCCCTCGGCGTCTCTGAACCGACTGCGCGCCGTTACCTGGATCTCCTGTCCGGTCTCTTCATGGTGCGGCAGCTTCAGCCGTGGCACGAGAACCTAGCAAGCGGCAGGTGAAGGCCCCTAAGGTCTATGTCCGGGACAGCGGCCTCCTGCACGCCCTGCTCGGACTCGCATCGGATCGGGATATCCAGTCCCACCCGAAGCTCGGTGCCTCCTGGGAGGGATATGCCATCGAAGAGGTCCTCAAGATAGCCCGGCCGGAATCGGCCTACTTCTGGCGCACGCACAGCGGAGCCGAGTTGGATCTACTGCTGCAGAAGGGTGGGCGCCGCTACGGCGTGGAGGTGAAGTATCAGGACGCGCCGTCCCTGTCGCCCTCCATGCGGACCGCGCTCGAGGACCTCCGTCTAGAACACCTGACGGTCCTCTATCCGGGCAAGGTGCGCTATGATTTAGGCGAGCGGGTCACGGTCGTTCCCCTGTCGGAGCTGGCGACCGGAGATCCCGGTATCGTGACCGCCACCGATCGGGCCGGTCGAAATAGGCGCAGCGCCCGGTAGGGACACCGGGGCCGTCCGTCGCAGTGAATACAGGGACCTGAGACCCGTAGTATGTCTGACACCGTCTGGTCGCGCGTCGCACAGCGCATCGTGACGAATCCGCTTTGGCTCCTGCCCGCGGCCCTCCTCGGGATCGTGCTAGCGAGCTTCTTCTTCGCCATCTTGCTTTCGATATTCGCCGTAGCCGCCGTCGTGCTCGGCTTGCGTTTCTATTGGTGGAACCGTGACCTGAAGCGGGCCAAAGATGGGAAGACCCTGGAAGGAGAGTACATCGTCATCGAAAAACGCAGGACGATCGTCCACCGGGGCGACGACGCCCCCGACCGCTAGGCGCTTGGACCCTATCGCCCTCAAGCCTATCGCCCGCAACCCCATCGCCCTCAAGCCCATCGGCTGGGTCCGGCATGGAGTGCCGGAAGCGGATGTCCCGCGCCTCAGGGCCGAGATGGTGTCCGAGATCGTGATGGAGCATGCCTATGCCGAGGCCATCGTCGGGGTCGAAGGCTACTCGCACCTCATCGTGCTCTTCTGGATGCACCGCTGCGATCCCGCGCGGTATCGCTCGATGGTCCGCCCGCGCGGGCGCGAGGACCTGCCGCTCACCGGGGTGCTATCGACGCGCGGCCGCGACCGGCCGAACCCGATCGGGCTCGCGGTGGCAGAATTGATCGAGCGGACCGGGCGCAGACTGCAGGTCCGGCGGCTCGATGCCTACGATGGAACGCCGGTCATCGACATCAAACCTTACGATCCCTACGACGTCGTCACCGACATCCGCGTTCCGGATTGGTGGCACCGCCTTTCGCACCCCGCCGGGTCCGGTTTCGGCGGCGGGACGCCGGCGCCTTGAACCCGGGTCGATGTGGGGGCCATTCGCCATTCTCGATTCGCTATTCTCGATTCGCCATTCTCGATTCGCCACTCACCATTCGCGACTCACCATCGTGTGGCCGGCGCCTTGAAGCGGGCTATCGAGGCGAGACGACGGGGCGTGGGGCGCCGGATCGCCATCTTCATGGCCCTGGTGGCGTTCGGTGCCGCCGCCGAACCCGAGGTGCGCCAGGTGTTCGGCCAGTGGAGCCTGCGCTGCGAGCAGCCGAAGCGCGGCCAGGAGCGGTGCTCCATCGTGCAGGACGTGGTCACGCGCGCGAGCGGGCAGCGGGTGGTGCGTGCCGCCATCGGACTCGTGCCGGGCAGCCCGGAGCCCATCGCCCTCTTCACCCTGCCGCTCGGGATCTCGCTCCCCCCGGGGGCGAGCTTCCGGATCGGGGGCGGTGAACCCATACGCTTCCCGATCGAGCGCTGCGAGGCAGAGGGCTGCCGCGGCGGCCTTAAGCTCGGTGCGACACTGGTGGACGCGCTGAAGCAGGCACAGGACGCCGAGCTGATCTTCCACGATGCGCAGCGCCAGCCGATCCGCGTCGCGTTGTCGCTGGAGGGATTCGCCCGGGCGCTCGAGGCCCTGCGTTAAGTGCTAAGTGCGCTCGACGACGGCGCAGAGGCCCGGCAGGGCCGGACAGGGGTGAACGATGAGGCGCGTGGGGATGGGCTCCAGATAGCGCCGATAGCGCCCCTTGGCGAGGAACCGTTCTCGGAACGCCGAGGCGGCGAGCGCATCGGCAAGACCCGGCAGGATCCCGCCGGCGAGGTACACCCCGCCGAGCGCGCCGAGCGTGAGCGCCAGATCGCCGGCGACGCTGCCGAGGAGGCCGAAGAACATCCCGAGCGCGCGCTGGGCGATGGGTTCGGATCCGCCTGTCGCGAGCGCGGTGACGTCCTCCGGGCGCACGGTCTTAGGTTCCTGTCCGGCGAGCGCCCGCAGGCATTCGTAGAGCGTAACCAGTCCGGGTCCCGAGACCAGGCGCTCGGCCGAGGCATGGCCGAAGCGTCTGCGCACCATCGCGAGCACCGCTTCCTCTGCTTCGCTGGCGGGCGCGAGCGTGACGTGTCCGCCTTCGCCGGCGAGGGCGGCGTGACCCCGATCGCAGGGGATGAGCCCCGACACGCCGAGCCCCGTGCCCGGGCCCAGCACACCGATCGGGGCACCCGCCCTGGCCGCGCCGCCGCCGATCGCGACCGTGTCCTCGGCGGCGAGGGCCGGGATCGACCAGGCGATGGCGGTGAAGTCATTGAGGACGTGCAACCGCGCAACCCCGAGCTCGCGCCTCAAGCCCGCGATGGAGAAATCCCAGTCCCGGTTCGTCATTGCCACCGCGTCCCCGACGACGGGCGCGGCCACCGCGAGTGCCGCCCCGAGCCGCGAGCGGTCCTTCGGAACCGTTTCCAGACCGGACGCGATGAGCGCGCGCAGATCGGGATAGCGGTCGTTGTCGGTCACGCACATCGGCTCTAGCGTCCCGCCGGCGGCAAGGAATGCGAGGCGTGCGCGCGTGCCGCCCACGTCGGCCAGGAGCCAACCTTCGATCGCCACGCTATGCCTCGACGCCACCGGCGCGATGATAGCACCGCCCGGTGCCCGCTTCGGCCTGTGGTTTCGCTTTGCCCCAAGGGCATTTTCGTGTAGCTTGTTCGCGGTAGAACCACAACAAGCAAACTAGTGGAGTGTCCCTTAAATAACTTGACAGATTCTCCGGCAATTGCTATGCTCACGGTCATGCCGAACACGAGTCTGTCGATCGAGTTGCAACCGGCTGAACGGACGCAGCTCGAAAAATGGGAG
>JBOIDR010000134.1:0-11251 GCA_050740695.1 Gammaproteobacteria bacterium
CTTGAGCGACTGTTCTTCGCTGATGTTTTTACGGATGCTCTCTTCGAGGCGCTGCTTCTCCACGTCGATCCTTCGTGCCACCTCGAGGTCCAGCTCGAGCTGGCGTTCTTCCAGAGCCGCTTTTTCCTTATGCAGCGCCAGCTCGGCCTGTTGCGCGATCCGCATCTTTCTCTGCTGCTCGGCGAGCCGCTCATGAAGGAACTTTATCTCCTCTATGCTGCCCTCTCGTGCGCGCGCCTCGGCCTCGGCGACGGCGCTCTTCACCCGCTCCTCTCCTTCCGCGCGCAGCTTGTCCTCGACCTCCGCCCGGACCTTCTCGGCGAGCGCCTCATTCCGCTCTTGCAGCTCGCGGGTCTGCCGCAGGAGTGCGCTCTGTGCCTCTTCGGCCTGTTTCGCCTTGCGGTCCTTGTCGGCGATCTGGGCCTTCAGGTCCCCAAGCTCGACCGTGAGCGACTCCGCCGTCTTGGCGCGCGCCTGCTCGACGGCTCGGTGCAGTATGGTCTGGTGCTCTGCCTTCAAGCGCGCCTCGATTTCGCTGCGAAGCTCGGAGCTCATGGCCTCGGAAACAGCGAAACGATGTCCGCAGGCCGGACAGGTGATCAAGGTTTCAGTCATGATGGTCGATTTGCGTGCGAAGAGATCGCGTTGTTCCTACGTGCCTCGGGGGTCGCTCGATACGAATAACCTGGCGCCAAGTCGAGACCGAAGCGCTTGTAACGCGTGCCGATTGCCTCTGCAACACCGCTCCAAAATCGATTCTTGCCTAGAACCGCAAGCGGAGGTCCAAAACCGCTTGGTGGAAGTTGGAAGTGTCCAAATGGTTCAGTTCCGTCTGATAGGACAGACCGGCCGAAACAGTGTCGGAGACATCGTAAGTCGCGCCAACGCCGACGAAGACCAGCTCACTGTTGTCCAATTCGTCTGGAATGAGATGTTCATAGATCGTCCGGAAATAAGGGAGGAAGCGGTCAACCCGGTAGCCCACCTCTGCGGCCACATATAGGGTGTTCACAAAGGAGTCGTCATCGATGGCCACGGGGATCCCGAAGTCGTCGATGACAAAAACGCATGGGACGTCTACGAGCTTGGTATAGGCAAAGCGATGGCCTGCCCTTCCCGTCACTACCCACTGGCTGAGGGGGAGGACGCCCGTCACGGATAGGTCGGTGAAGGCCGTGTCTGCGGACGGGTCAATGTTGAGTAACGACCTATCGTCGTCATCGTCAAACTCCTCTCGAGCGTAACCCGCGATCCCGGCCACGAAGACGTTGTCGTTGATCAGGTACGCGGCATACGGAGAGAACGACGCGTTGTCCATGCCAGACTCTAACCCGAAGAATTCTGGCTCGGTGCGTGCGTATCCGGCCGATGCGCCTGCATAGAAGCTACCCAAGCGCTTGTCGATTCCCCCGACGAATTGGTAGATATCGATGTTGGCATCGAGATCATTGAAATCGATAGTGGTGTAGGAAGGCGCTATCCAGCCGGTGGTCGGGTCCTCGATTTTCCTGCCTTCTGCTCCGGGCAGGGTGGCCTGGGTCAGGCGGCGCGTGATCGATTCGCCGATGTGTCGAGTCACCCGTAGATCCTGGGCATCGGCCGGACCGGGTTGGAGAACGGCGGTCACGGATAATAGTGCGCCGCAAAACGACTGCTTGAAAGCTGACATGATCCGCCTCTTTTCTTGTAGTAAGTTACCTGACAGCCAGCTCGCGTCCGTGGGAGATGTCGCGCTGGCCTATGGGACGCAACTGATTTGGCAGCACCGTTGCCACGACAGTCTGGCCGGTAAGCGTAACAAATTCGACTTCATAGGCCGTGCCATCGTGGTGAATGTGAACTACCGTGCCCACATCACCGGCCTTCAACCCGTCGTTCGGCACGTCCTGAGTCAGTATAACGCAATCGTGTTCATTAATCATACTTGCTCCAGAGGATATTGAGTCTCCTCGATAATGGCCAGATTCGCGTTCGGCAGCTTCATTTATTTCTGAAGGGCTTGGCGGCGTGACGCGATAATTCGTGACATGGGGATGCGTGCGTGGCTAGAACCTGCGAGCACGTCACGCAGTGAGTATCTTTCGCAGCCAGGCGCCAATATCGCGGATTTCCTGCGGGCAGACCGAGTGCGGCATCGGATACTGGTGCCACTCGATGGAATAGCCGAGCCGGACCAATAAGGTCATCGAACCCGCGCCCATCTTAAGCGGCACGACCGGATCGTAGAGGCCGTGGGCCATGAAGATGGGCGTTTCTTTGTTGGCCGCCAGCGCTTCCTGCGGCAGCGATTCCGCGAGCGGCAGGTAGGCCGACAGCGCCATCATTCCCGCGAGCGTATCGGAATGGCGCAGCCCGGTCTGCAGCGCGATCGCGCCGCCCTGCGAGAATCCGGCGAGCACGATCCGCGATATGGCGACCCCGCGCTTTTCTTCGCGATCAATCAATGCGTCGATCTGCGTTTGCGATGCGCGGACGCCCCGCTCGTCGGCGCGGCGCGACGTGCCTTCGAGCTCGCCGAAGGAGACGTCGTACCAAGCGCGCATGACGGCGCCCCCGTTAATCGTCACCGCTCGCATCGGCGCATGCGGGAACACGAAGCGGAGGGCCGGCCCCGCCTCGATCCCGAGCTCGTCCACGATGGGCACAAAATCGCCGCCGTCGGCGCCCAGGCCGTGCATCCAGATGACGCTGGCCGAGGGGTTCTGCCCGGTCTCTATCTCGATGGCGTCCAGCAATATTGGCATAAGCAAGGCGCGGGTCGTAATTCGTGAGTCGGTGAGGGTCAGGGACTCACCCGGATCGAATCGGGTGCCGGTTGGGTCGTCGAGGGCCGAAACGGGGCGATCACCCTGTCTTCGCCAGCTTCGCGGTAGCCCAAGGGGAGTTGTGCCGGCACGTATAGGTGTTGCGGGCGAAGATCACGGCGCCTCCCGCCTGCGCCTGCCGGCCTTCAAGGTCGTGCCCTCGGCTTTGTAGGCGTGCGGGCTCGCCGTGTCTTCGCCCGCCGCGGGGCGCACGGCCGGGCCCCATTTGAGCGGCTCGTCCTGTACGTAACGCTTGCCGAGCTGCCAGGCGATCTGCGCGCGGCCGAGCTCCACCCCCAGGTAGAACGCATGTGGGGCATCGCCTTGCAAGAGGTCCAGTCTCGGGTAGAGGTCAAAGGGATCGGTCGCGGTCGTCATACCGTCGCGGTTATAGACGTGGATGCCGGTTTCCGAGACGTTCACGCGGTAGCTCGGATCGCGGATCTCGGCCGCGATCTCCGCGATCTCGGACTCCGAATAGGGAAACGGCTTGCGTTCGTGCAGGGCGCAGAGCGAGGCATCATAGCCGCGCGGGAGACTCCGGTCTTCGCGTGCCGCGAACAACATGCGGCGCGCGCAATCGAGCTCGCGCACCACGGCCCTGGCATGCGGGCTCACC
The DNA here is from genome assembly GCA_050740695.1 of Gammaproteobacteria bacterium. Lineage (GTDB taxonomy): Bacteria > Pseudomonadota > Gammaproteobacteria > JACCXJ01 > JACCXJ01 > JACCXJ01. Next base: position 3,424 of record JBOIDR010000134.1, read on the forward strand.
TCCGTGGTCAAGAGATGGGTGATGCGAAGCTCGGACATGAGCCCGAGCATGAAGGCATTGAGCCCGGCGGTATCGGCATCGGTCAGCTCCGAGACGTTACCGGTGCCCATCATGATCTCGATCTCGGGATAGCGATCGCGCAGCCCGACATAGCGCGCGAGCGAGCGGCTGAGCCCGAAGTGGATGGGGTCGAGGACGCTGTCGGCGATGAATGCCCGACCGCGCGCCGAGAGCGCGTCGATGGCGCGACAAAGGGACTCGAGATCGCCGGGCTCTTCCGGGATCAGGACCGGTATCGAGCCCACCTCGTCGGCCACCGCCAAGGTGCTCTCCTTGAGGCTCAGGAGATGATCGGCGCCGGCCCGCCCGCCACGCAGAAGCTCCTCGGTCACGAGCGAATCCACGCTTACCTTATGACCCCGCTCGTGCAAGGCCGCGATCGCTTCTTCGAGGTGCGGGAACGGGACGCCGGGCAGGCAACCGAGATCGATCACGTCGGCCCCGTCGGCCCGATAGCGCGCGGCCCGATCCAGGATCCCATCGACAGCCAGCCGGGGCGCGTCCACGATCTCGGCGAAAATGTGGATGTCGTAACGGCTGAGATCGGGCGGGACCCCGCCGCGACCGAGGAAGGCCGGCAGGTCCTTCATGTCCTCGGGACCCCGCACCACGGGGACGCCGAGCTTCTCCGCCGGCACCGTGAGATCGCCCGCGCACAGGCCCGGGACGATCACGCGGTCGGCGCCGCGCGGCCCGTCGAGCCGGCGGGCGATCATCTCGGCGCTCATGAGCGCCGCCACGCTGACCCCGATGTTCAGGACCTCGTAGCTGAGCTCGGGGCCTTGCGATGCCCCGAGGATCCGGCAGAGCCCCGGCTCGGCCAGCTTGCCGGTCAGGAACAGGAGACGTTCGGCCATGGGCTCAGGCGAGCGCTACGCGGTTGGGCGCCGCGTGCCGATCTTCGGAACGCGATCAGGGCGCCGGCCCGGCATTTTTGCTAGGATCGTCACCATTGCTCCGCTCAGGAGCGAGGCCCTGCCGTATTCCCCCCACCGCCATGCCCCGCATCGCGGGGTTACTATCGGGGTTCGGGTCGAAGACATCAATACCCGGAAGAAAAAGAGAACGATAAGGACAGTGCCATGGATACAGCACGCCCCAATGGCCAAGTTCAGCGCGATCTAGTTGCGATATGCGCCTGCCTGGGACTCTGGGGATGTGCCAGTCAGCCGGACAGGTTGCCGGTCGACGCCGGGGACGTCTGTGGCGGCCAGCGCGCGGAGTTGGTCAAATTCCAAGGCTACTACGGCACAGTGATCGCCCCGGGGATAGAACGGGTAAGCTCAACGGTCGGCGGTATCATCGGCACCGTGGTGGACGTCTTCCGCGCTAACCCTGGTGGATCCGGGAAGGCGGCTGGGCAGAGGATCGGCGCTCGGACCGGGGCGGCGGTCGGCCGCTTCGGCGGTTACTTCCTCGCGAAGGTCGCCAAGTTCGGCGGCAATACCCAAGCCTTGACGGCCTCCGTTCATGCCGATATCCAGGCCGAGAATGCCGAGATCGATCGGGCCACGGCCGCTTTCTCCGATCTGCAGTAGTGCCGGTTTGCCGCGGCCGCAGAGGTCAAGGCCGATCTTCAAGCGGGCCGTATCGACCGAGAGGAGGCGCAACGGCGCCTCGACGACATCCGCGCGCGCTTCGACGCCGATACGGCGGTCGCGCAAATGATCGGGATCAAGATGAATGAGAAGGGTCAGGAATTTCAGTGGACCCGGAGGCGCAAGCCGAGCCCGCCCCGGAGCCAACCAAGACCCGATCCAGGAAAGCGCGAGCCCGGAAGGGATCGGGGCAAGCCAGGCGCACAGAGAAAACCGGCACCGGCCACCAGCGAAGCGGACCGTGACGTCTCGAAGCCGGATGCGGCAGGGGTCGCCAACGTGACCGAGACCAACGTCGTCAAGGCGAAGTCTTTCAACGACCAGGTATCCAAGGCCAAACAGGAGGCCGAACCGGCGCTCTCGCTCGAAGGCACGATCGGTTTCCTGCTCCCTGAGGGACGGGCATGCCGGCCATGCGCATGAGGGAGCCCGGCAGTCTCTTGGGCACCCTGCTCGCCGTGTCCGCGGCCTCCGCCGGTGAGATCCCGACCGATCCTATCCTGCGCCTCGAAGCCGGGGTCCACACCGCCGCCATCAACCAGGTGGCGGTCACGGGCGATGGCCGACTGCTGACGGTTTCGGATGACAAGACGGCCCGTCTCTGGAACGCGGAAGGGGGTAGCCCGCTGACCTTTCGGGTACCCATCGCGCCCGGCGATGAAGGCGCGCTATTCGCCGTGGCGTCCTCGCCGACCAAGCGTACGGCGGTCGTCGCCGGGCGCACCGGGATCACTTGGGACGCAAGCGACGCGATCTACGGCCTGGATCTCGGCACCGGCAGGATCACCGGGCGCATCGCGGGCCTGCACGGGACCGTGCATACGCTGTCTTACTCGAAGGACGGCCGCTATTTCGCCGCCGGCACCGGGGCCGGCCGACTCATGGTGTACGATTTCGAGCAGTCTCGGGTCGCGGCCGAGGATAGCGCTGCCGGCACGGTCACGGCCAGCGCGTTTTTGATCGATGGCCGGCTGGTGACCGCCTCCCTCGATGGGCAGGTCCGGTTATATGATCCGAGATCCGAGCTTTCGGATCAGCGCCCGATTCAGCCTATCCGCAGGGATGCGCCCATGGCGTATCGCGGTCGCGCCGGGGGGACCCCGGATCGCCGTGGGAGCGATCGATGCGCCGGTCGTCCACGTCCTTTCGACCGAGGACCTCGAACCAGTGACCCGGCTTTCGGGTGATCCGAAGCTGCGCGGCGCCTTCTAGGTGGTGGCCTGGGCCGGTACCCGGGTATTCGCCGCCGGCACGTATGGCGATGCGAGCGGCGTCAAGCGACTGCGGGCCTGGGACATGACGAGCGGGGACATGACGAGCGGCCGGGCGGCCGAGGCCGACATCGCCGAGGACACGATCACCGATCTCGTCGTCCTGCCCGATGGTCAGATCGCTTTCACCACCGCGGAGCCTTCACTGGGCCTCGTCGATCCCGAGACGCTCGCGGTGAGCGCGCGGCGTCGGCCCTTGACCGCCGATTTCCGCGATGCATTTCAAGGCACCTTTCGGATCGCACGCGACGGATCCGTCATCGACTTCGGGCTGGGCCGGAACGGAAGCCAGCCGGTACGTTTCGATTGGAACGATCGCAGCTTGACCCGGGAGCCCACGCCACGGCCGGACGTGACGCCAGCCGTGATCCCCGAGCACGTGCGTGACCGAGTCGCTGGCCTTGTTCGTGACGACCGCCGTTATCATCGATACCTGTTTCGCGGGGGCCTTTGCAGTCAAGGACGTCGTCCTTCGCCAGACGCGGGACCGGACCTGGATCAACTCCCTCGGCATGGCCACGGGGCGCTTCACCTTGGCCGGAACCAGCAATCAACAGGAGGCCCTGGACGGGATTGCCGGACACGGGGTGTTTACGGCCATCGTGTTGGGTGGACTGAATGGCCCGGCCGATGCCCAGAGCAGAATCGAGATGGTCGCGTCGACGTGATCGAGCTCGGCCGCTACGCCGAGTCGCAGGTGCCTCTGGCCGCGAAGACGATCGAACCCTCTCACGAGCAGAAGCCCACTTGGTACTTCGCCGGCAGTGATGTCTTCGATATCAGCACGGCGCAATAAACCGGCCAGGATGGAGTCGGCTCTGTCGGACTCCGCCTGGAGCGAATCGAGTGGAATGGCACTTTACCCGGGCCTTTTTTGGGGTGGCGGACAGGCTACCCTGCGCATGATAACGTTTTTGCGCCCGCTGACAAGTAGGGTCCGTTCAACGGTAGAGGGATGAAAAGTGCAAATCAACGACGTCGAGGATTCCGCTCCCAATTTAAAGCTAACCGAGTACTGGTACATAGCATGTGCGAGTTCTCAATTGCGTTCAAGACCGGTCGCTGTGCGAGTGCTCAATTACGATCTGGTACTGTTCCGCGGTGAGTCAAGGGCCCGACTGTGCTCATCGATCGATGCTGTCACCGGGGGGCACGACTGTCACTCGGGACCGTAACTGACGGTCATTTGGCATGCGGATACCATGGATGGCGCTACGACCGTTCGTCCATATCCCCTCGCTTACAAGACGACAGGACATTCCCAAGGGGTATGAAGTTAAGTCATTCCGGTGTCTGGGGCGAGATGGTTATGTGTGGGTCTGGATGGGCGCACCTACTTCCGAGTACCCGCCGCTGCCCGGTATCTCAGAATTTCAACGCTATCGTTGGCGGCAAGGGTCAATGGCCATGGGCTGTGACGCAATGAACCTGATCGAAAACAATTTAGATTGGTGTCATCCGTACTTTACGCATCGTTGGACGCATGGTCAGTTTTTGCACCTCGTCCAAGTGGGCGCCAATGTGTTGATAGCTGATGTTGATGTCGACAATGGCAAGCAACTGGCCGAGACGCTTAACCGTGGGGCTGGCGACCGGCGAGTGGTGGCGGTAAGAGTTGATGTGACATCGGAACACGACACGCAAGCCATGGCCGATGCGGCGCTGGAGAATTTCGGCACAATCGACGTTCTTATTAACAACGCAGGCACTTACCCGCATAGGAGTTTTGACGAGATAACCTATGACGAATGGCACCGCGTTGTGACTATCAATTTGGATAGCGTTTTTCTTTGCTGTAAGGCTGTCTTGCCACAGATGAGGCGTCAATCCTCGGGCAAGATCATTAACGTCGCAACGAATCTAGTCTGGATTGGTCTTCCCGCGATGGTCCACTATGTTGCTGCCAAATCGGGCATTGTCGGGTTTACCAGGTCGCTTGCAAGAGAGATCGGGGAACATAACATTACCGTTAATGCGATCGCACCTGGGGCGATTGCCCCCCCAGTCGAACATCTCAACGGAGCGTCACTTGAGCGGCTAGAAGCGATAGTGAGTCACCAGGCTCTCAAATGGTGCCAACGACCTGCAGACCTGATAGGCGCCATTCTCTTCTTGGCGTCATCGGACTCCGATTTCATTAGTGGTCAGATTCTCACTGTGGTGGATGGAGGGCTTACTAATCATTGATGAGTGGGTGTCGCTAGTGGGCTCGGGTGTAGATATGCGAGAGCTGGCTCGTACTGGCATGTGTCAAGACGATCCCTCCCATTCGCGTGAAACAAGCTGGTTCGAGGGGCACGAGTTTCGTCGCCTCGTGTCGCCGATCGATCCGGAGGTCTTCCTCAAAGAATACTGGCAGATCAAGCCACTTTACATTAAGGGTCATCCACAGAAGTTTGACGGACTATTTAGCCTTCAGAAATGTTATCAAGCCATATGCCGCGCAATGACACTCGGCCATATCCCTACGTTTCAGCTAAATGCCTTATTGCCCAACAGGGTAGATGAACCATTAACACTCGCTTCAACGCAGAAGGTCGCGCCTGGCGAACTAGACGAGTGGCTGGGGCGAGGCGTCACAATATGTGTGAATGACATAAGCGCAGCCGATGACCAGCTGTATGCGTATGCTAGAGCGATCAAGCTGCAGCTTGGGTATGTCGGCAATATTAGATTTAATTGTTACTTATCGCCAGACGGTTCTGGGGCCGACACGCACTTTGATGCGCGTGTCTCTACTACTATTCAGATAGAGGGCAACAAGCGTTGGCGATTCTCTAAATGCTCCGCTGTGCCTTGGCCTCTGTCGAACGCCCAAGTTGATTTTGGCGGGCGCCCGGTCTGGATGGCTCCGTGGGCCGGGCATGAGGACTGGGAACGTTCGAGGCCCGCCCATGAAGAGAGTTTCATGGAAGTAATTCTGGGACCTGGTGATGTGTTGTGTCTTCCTGCCGGAACTTGGCACAATGCGAAGGCAATTGGAAGGTCCCTCGCTTTAAATCTGGCTTTCAGCCCTGTCCAGTTCTTTTCTGTATTGACAAGAATTGTTGAAACCGAATTCATGCGTCGGGCGCAATGGCGAGGTGGCCCACCCCCCATAGTAGCGACGGACGTTCGCTCTGACACTCTGCCAAAGGAGGTTGAGAGTTATCTCGCGGACCGACTTCAGGAATTGCGTGAGTTCCTTAGCGCACTTGAGTTAACGGAACCAAGGTTACTGAGAGTGTGGCAGGACATGGTGGGATCATAACAACCCAAAGTGCTTGACGGAAACGAGGCCCCTGGGGGTCGCTTCTACATATTGGTGATCGTTTGAAAAAAGGGGAGAAGGGTAGTGATGGATCCGATCCAGGAAAGCGCGAGCCCGGAAGGGATCGGGGAAGCTAGGCGCACACCGGCGCCGGAGGTCTCGAAGCCGGATGCCGCAGGGGTGGCCATCGCCAAACCGTTTCCGCCGGATGCCGTTGGCCGATTCGTAAGGTCCCAGTAACCCGCGCAAATCGCAATAAGGCCACGCGAGCGTCTCGGCCTCGAACAGACCGCTGTGACCCCCGGTAGCCGGGCAAGCTCCCGTTCCACGCGCTTGCGGTCTTCCGGTTTGAGATAGCCGGCCAAGATGACCTCGCCGGATGACGTTACGCTCGGCTTCAGCTCGGCGCATTCGATGCTTTCCACGATCTCCGCGAGTTGAAGATTGAGGCTATCCATGGTCGCGGAGTCTACCGCTCCGGCGTTGTCGTCACCTCGTGGAGGCGACTTTGGCGTCGCCGATTCGGCGCGCTCGGGTGGCGACCCTATTCGCTCTCGTCTTCCCTCGAGCCGCCACATCCAGGACCGTACCCGCGATGGTCGGGATGTCCGCCGCCACCGCGCTACAAGGACGAGCGGGGTGCGCGAGTTGCTTCAGGGCCGCGATGAATTCCCGCGCCGACTGATACCGCTCCTCGCGGCATTTCGCCATGGCCCTAGCCACGATGGCATCGAGGGCAGGCGAGGGCTTGACGGGCTCCAGAGACAGCGCCTGCTGCAGGGTGGCGGATCCCGGTGCTGGCGCGGAAAGGCCGCTCGCCGGTCAGAAGCTCGTAGAGGATGACCCCGGCCGCGAAGATATCGGCGCGGTGATCCGAGGGCGTCCCCTGGCACTGTTCGGAGGCCATATAGCCGGGCGTCCCCAGGATGGCGCCGGTCATCGTCAGGGTCGAGGACTCGATCTTGGCGATCCCGAAATCGACAACCTGGATCTGCCCCGCCTCGCCGTAGAGGATGTTGGACGGCTTGATATCCCGATGCACCACGTTCCGGCGATGCGCGTAGTCCAAGGCCTCGAGGAGTTGCTCCGTGACGGATAGCGCCTCGGATAGGGTGAATCGATGGCCGCTTTCGAGAACGTTCTTTAGCTGCCTCCCCTCGACCCAGTCCATCACGATGAACGAGCAGTCGCGGTCCTCGCCGTAGTCGTACACCGGCACGATGTTCGGGTGCCGCAGGCGCCGGCCAGCAATCGCTTCGTTTTTGAAGCGTAAACGCACGAGGTGTCCTGCGCAGCCTTCGACAAGCTCCTTGCGGATGACCTTGATGGCGACCGCCTGCTTCAGATCCGGGTCGAAGGCCCTATAAACCACGCCCATCCCGCCCTCGCCGACCCAGGCCTCATCCGGTACTTTCCTAGTTGTTTGGGGGATGTCATGATGCGTTCCGGTTGTGCCTCATCGACCTCGAACCACCGTGTCGATCCGACCGCCGGGTGCCACGACGTATCCGAGTGACGCAGGGGTAGACCCTATCGTTGCATAAATTGTCGCTTACTTGGGGATCTCAGGCGGCTTGCAGTGCCTCTAGATAATGCAACAATTCCTTTTGGACCGCCGGATTGGCAGACATACTGAGGGTGAGCTGCCC
>JBOIDR010000135.1:0-11168 GCA_050740695.1 Gammaproteobacteria bacterium
CTTTCTGAGCACGATAGCTACGCTTCTTCATGGCGAGAATACCTCCCACGTTATGGGTTGCTGGCACTGGTTGCCATCCCATATTCTGAGGGTTCTCGCCTCTTTCTTATAGCTGACTACGCGGGCTGCATTCGTGCGGAAAAGCCCGGTGGGTAAACGCCTGACAGTTGAAGATAGCACCGCTCCTCCATATCCGAATTCTCGGGCGACCACCACCGAGCGAGCGATAGACGACACAGGCTCCCGCGAGGAATGGCGGTCGGCGCAGGAGCGTCACCCACGTACGTAATCAGGCGGCGAAGCCATGCTTTCCCGTAGGCAAACCGCACTTTCTTACTGTCATCTGCGCGACTGAGTGGACGGTCAGCCTTCCAAAAACCCGTGCTCACGCTTGGCATGTGATGTTCGTTGATGTAGCCGGACCCGTTGCCGGTAAACCCGAGATTGCCACCAAAGGTCTGTCCAAGCTCACGGTCCCAGCAACGACCTGCTCGGGATAAGGCGTCCCAGTTCGCATCTACGGAGTTGCTGATGCTGACGCCATCATGAATCATGCGTCCGCCTTTCACCAAGAGGTCCTCGACATGGGGCGCTCTGGGGTCGATCACGCGGCTGGCGTTGAGTTGCCAGACCTGCCCAATCTGGTAGAGTGAATCGTAGTACTGATTGTTACCGTCCTCGCGCAGCAGCCGAACGCTGTCAAGAGTGTCTACACACACGCCCCCGATACAGCGACGCGCACCCATCACGGTGCGAGAGACGATGAGAACGTCCATGGATCAATGTGTTTGACTCTAACACTCCAAGCCGCTGCCAGCTTGTCTGCGACCAGTGAGCGATGACAGGCGGCTGCGGCTCTCTCCACACAGAACAAGGCGATGACCCGAGCGTCCGCGGGAAGCCTGCGCATCAGACCCTTGGGATCGAAGCCTGCGAGCACATCCCTTTCGTATGCATCAATGAAGGCTCGACCTAAACGGTCGCGCTGCCGCTTCGCTACCCCAGCTCGCACATCCTCTCGCTTCTGCGCCTGTCTCACGGCGGCAGTTGGCGCCAACTCCTTAACGTGAACGTAGCGGACACCCATTGATTTGAGTTGCATTTGCAGTCGTTGGCTGTTGACGAAAGCGTATTCTGTTCCCCTCATGCCGCGTCGGCTTCGGATGTCAACAAAGGTGTCAACTCCAGCGGCCGCAAGAGCGCCAAAGAATTTGTTCTCTGACGCACCGTAAACGCCAAAAGTGACGACCTCAGCAATCGTTGTAGTCGTCGTCTCCACGCAGTGTGTACTTTTTGCGGGAGGTAAGGCCGGTGGCTGCTGTGCCGCTGAATAAGTCGAACTGCTTCGCCGCGATACAGCTCATTACATCAGATTGACTTTTAGGTTTCCCATTCTCGTCAATGTGAATGACAGCCAACCCCACAGCGTCGAGCCCTACCCCAATCATCTTGCTTCGGTGACAGTCCTGGGGTTTGAGTTCACTGCACATCAGAGCCACGACGTGCCCTTTGGTAACGGCCTCGACGAGCCGAGCGATCCCCTGCTTAAACTCTGATGTTGCTCGGCACGCATCGTAATAGACGATACCATCGACGTAGCAAGCAGCGTTATTGGGCCGTCCTCCCATTAAGTCGCCGAAGAATCCGTATGTGATCCCTTCCGAACGCAGCAATGCTTTCAGCCTGTCGCGAGTGAAGTCGGCTTGATATTTTGAGAATGGACTGCTGCGCACATCGAGCACGTAACGGGCGCTATATTGATCCAGTAGTCTGACAAAATCACTGAAGCCTCGGTCACCATACCCTATGGTGTAGATTGGTGTCTTGTGTCCCGTCATCAGCAATGTAGGCCGGGTTGAGGAACGAAACCCATTGTTGGGCGCACGGTTGCTGGGAGTCGCTTGGGTCATCCGATTGACCTACGGCGGCTCCGTGACTGTCACCAACCTGTCGCCCAAGAAGCGCTTCATAGCTTGACGACTTGCATATCGCCTAGGTTAGGAGGAACATCGGGAGCCGCCTCATCCGACATCACGAGCGTGATGGGCTTTCCAAAAGCCGTAGCCATGCCAAGCTCATAGTTCACCCATTCGGACCTGGCCGCCTGAGGTGTCCAGAGCACTATAACGTTATTCGCTGATTCTATCGCCTTACGGAGAGCGCCTCGGATGCTCGACCCGGGGATCATCACACTGGATGCATCGATCGTGACCGTCGACGGGTCATCGAACAGTCCTCTGCTCCTGAGTGCCTTCAACACCTTTTGAACACGTCCACGGTCTTGCGACGCGTACGAGACGAATACCTGTTCCGCCATCTTAAACCTCCTAGATAGGTCGTCGTGGTCTTCCGACCCAATCGCCTCGAATATCAGACGCGATGAGTTTCCAGTTTATAGCAGGATTACACTGGCTTTCCAATAGCAATGGCGGAATCCCTCTCTCCCTGGATTTAAGGTCCTGAAAGGTTACATGATGCAACAGTATGTAGGTCGGAACCTCGTATGCGTCGAGATACGCCAACTCCATCCACTGGGTAGCGCCATAATCCAAGGTAAAAGGCGAAACCAAGAAGACACCGGATCTAGAGTCGCGGATCTTGTCCTTCAGGCTGCTTGCAATCCCTTTCTGGTTAGTCTGTTGGTCACGCTGAAACGTCCAGACCTGCGCACCGAGATCGCTCAGCAGATTTTCCAAGGCGAACTGGAGGAGGCCGGCTTCAAAAGCATCTTCGCCTGAATAGGACAAAAAGATCTGCTTCGTGGCGTTACCCATGGCCTAGCGATGGCTGACCTTGCAAGGCCATCGCGCAGCTTATGCCAACGGCGCCGGCAGATCCGACCGCCCCATGAGATAAACATCGATCCCCCGCGCCGCCGATCGCCCTTCGGCGATCGCCCAGACGATGAGGGACTGGCCGCGTTGCATGTCGCCGGCGGTGAAGACGCCGGGGACGCTCGTCATCCAAGACCGGTCGCGCCAGACGTTGCCGCGGTCGGTCAGGCGCACGCCCAACGCCTCCAGCATGCCCTCCTTCTCCGGACCCACGAAGCCCATGGCGAGCAGGGCGAGGTTACAAGGCAGGGTGAAGTCCGAGCCGGCGACTTCGCGGAATGCCAGGCGGCCATCGACGCGGTCCTGCTCGACGACCACGAGGTCGAGCGCCTTGACCCGCCCCGACTCGTCGCCGACGAAGCGCTTCGTCGAGACCGAGTAGACGCGCTCGCCGCCTTCCGCGTGGGCCGCGGAGACGCGGTAGATGTTGGGCCAGAGGGGCCAGGGGTTGTCGGCCGCGCGTGCCTCGGGCGGCTGGGGAAGGATCTCGAGCTGGTGCACCGAGGCACAGCCCTGGCGGTGCACGGTGCCGAGGCAGTCGGCGCCGGTGTCTCCACCGCCGATGATGACGACGTGCCGACCCTTGGCATCGATGAACTCGGAATCGGGGATAAGGTCGCCCTCGCAGCGCCGGTTCTGGAGCGGCAGGAAGTCCATGGCGAAATGGATCCCGCGAAGCTCGCGGCCCGGGACCTGGAGATCGCGCGGCGCGCATGCCCCGCCGGCGAGCAGGATGGCGTCGAACTCCCGGCGCAGATCGGCGACCGGTATGTCGAAACCGACATGCGCGCTGGGCCGAAACGCGACCCCCTCGGCCGCGAGCTGCTCGAGCCGGCGGTCGAGGACGCGCTTCTCCATCTTGAACTCCGGGATCCCGTAGCGCAGGAGCCCGCCGATCCGATCGTCCCGCTCGAAGACCGTGAGCCGATGACCCGCGCGCCGGAGCTGCTGGGCGGCGGCGAGGCCGGCGGGCCCCGAGCCGACCACGGCCACGCCCTTGCCGGTCTCGATCACCGGGGGCTCGGGCGTGACCCAGCCCTCCTCGAAGGCATGATCGATGATGGCGAGCTCGACCGCCTTGATGGTCACGGGGTCGTCGTTGATCGCGAGCACACAGGAGCCCTCGCAGGGTGCCGGGCACAGGGTGCCGGTGAGCTCCGGGAAGTTGTTGGTGGCGTGCAGCCGGTCGATGGCCTCCCGCCAGTGGGCGCGATAGACGAGATCGTTCCAGTCCGGAATGAGGTTCCCGAGGGGGCAGCCCTGATGGCAGAAGGGGATGCCGCAGTCCATGCAGCGCGCCGCCTGCTTGGCGAGCTCGGTCTCGGGCCAGGGCTGCAGGACCTGGCCCCAGTCTTTGACCCGCGCCGAGATGGGCCGGTAGGGTTGCTTGGCGCGCGGGTACTCGATGAAGCCTGTGATCTTACCCACGGGTGATCTTATTAGATTAATTACCCATGGGCCGCCGCCATCACCGCCTCGTCCACCGGGGTGCCGGTCTCCTTGGCCTTGACGATGGCGCTCAAGACGTGCTTGTAGTCGCGCGGCATGACCTTGACGAAGCGCGCTTGCATCCGCGTCCACTTGGCCAGAATACGCTGCGCGACCGTGCTCTGGGTAAAGCGATGGTGGCGGGTCAAGAGGTCCATGACCATCTCGATCTCCTCGATCTCATCGAGGGCTTCGAGGTCCACCATGCCGGGATTGCAGCGGCGTACGAAGTCGCCCTCGACGTCCAGGACGTAGGCGATCCCGCCCGACATCCCGGCGGCGAAGTTGCGGCCGGTCGGACCGATCACCACGATCCGGCCGCCGGTCATGTACTCGCAGCCATGATCGCCGACGCCCTCGACCACCGCCAGCGCCCCGCTGTTCCGCACCGCGAAGCGCTCCCCGGCGATCCCGCGCAGGTACACCTCGCCGCTCGTCGCGCCGTACAGGACCACGTTGCCGACGATGATGTTCTCCTCCGGGATGAAGCTCGCGTGGCGCGGGGGATAGACGATGATGCGCCCACCCGAGAGCCCCTTCGCGAGGTAGTCGTTGGCATCGCCTTCCAGGGTCATGGTCACACCGCGTGGCAGGAAGGCGCCGAAGCTCTGGCCGGCCGAGCCGTTGAAATGGACCCGGATGGTGTCGTCCGGCAGACCCTCGCCGTCGTAACGACGGGTGATCTCGTAGCCCAGGATGGTGCCGACGGTGCGGTTGGTGTTGCGGATGGGCAGGATGATGTTGACGGGCTTCTGCGCCTCCAGGGCCTCGCGGCAGAGCGGCACGAGTGTCTGCCGGTCGAGCGACTTGTCGAGGCCATGGTCCTGCTCGCGCACCCTGCGGATGGCGACCTCGGGACCCATCTGGGGTTGATAGAGGATCTGCGAGAAATCCAGGCCCTTGGCCTTCCAGTGGTCCACGGCCTTGTGGACCCCCAGGCGATCGACCCGGCCGATGATCTCGTCCACGGTGCGGAAGCCGAGCAGGGCCATGTACTCGCGCACCTCCTCGGCGATGTAGCGGAAGAAGTTCTGGACCAGCTCGGGCGTGCCCGAGAACTTCTTCCGCAGCTCCGGGTTCTGCGTGGCGATCCCGACCGGACAGGTATCGAGGTGGCAGACGCGCATCATGATGCAGCCCATGACCACGAGCGGCGCCGTCGAGAAGCCGAATTCCTCGGCACCGAGCAAGGCCGCGATGACAACATCGCGGCCGGTCTTGAGCTGGCCGTCCGTCTGCACCACGATCCGATCGCGGAGCTTGTTGGTCACCAGCACCTGCTGGGTCTCGGCAAGACCCAGCTCCCACGGCACCCCCGCGTGTTTCAACGAGGTCACGGGCGAGGCCCCGGTGCCGCCGTCGTAACCCGAGATCAGGACCACGTCCGCGTGGGCCTTGGCGACCCCGGCGGCGATGGTCCCGACCCCGACCTCGGCCACGAGCTTGACGTTGACGCGGGCCCTCGGGTTCGAGTTCTTGAGGTCGTGTATTAGCTGCGCCAGGTCCTCGATCGAGTAGATGTCGTGATGAGGCGGCGGCGAGATCAGCCCGACCGCCGGTGTCGAGTAGCGCACCTTGGCGATCCAGGGATAGACCTTTCGGCCCGGCAACTGGCCGCCCTCGCCGGGCTTCGCGCCCTGGGCCATCTTGATCTGGAGATCGTCGGCGCTGGCGAGGTATTCGCTGGTCACACCGAAACGCCCCGAGGCCACCTGCTTGATGGCGCTGCGGCGCGAATCGCCGTTGGGATCGAGCCGGTAGCGCGCCGGATCCTCGCCGCCCTCGCCGGTGTTGGACCTCGCGCCCATGCGGTTCATGGCGATGGCCAGGGTCTCATGGGCCTCCTGGCTGATGGAGCCGTAGGACATGGCGCCGGTCGAGAAGCGCTTAACGATGGCTTCGACGGGCTCGACCGCTTCGAGCGGCACCGGTGCCCGCGCCGGTTTTAATTGGAAAAGCCCGCGCAAGGTCGCGAGGTGCTCGCTCTGCTCGTCCACGAGGCGTGTGTATTCCTTGAAGATCTTGTACTGGCCGCTGCGGGTCGCATGCTGAAGCCGGAACACGGTCTCCGGATTGAACAGGTGGTACTCGCCGTCGCGCCGCCACTGGTATTCCCCGCCCCAGTCAAGGTCGGGCTTCCCGGCCGGGCGCTCCGGGTAGGCGTGGTGATGGCGCAGGCCCACCTCCTTCGCGATCACGTCGATCCCGATCCCGCCGATCCGAGAGGCGGTCCAGGTGAAGTACCGGTCGATGACCGACTTGTGGAGCCCCACTGCCTCGAAGATCTGCGCGCCGCGATAGGACTGGATGGTCGAGATCCCCATCTTGGAGATGACCTTGAGCACGCCTTTGTTGAGTGCCTTGATGTAGTGCTTGATGGCGGCCTTGTGGTCGAGACCGGAGACCAGCCCCTGGCGGATCAGGTCATCAAGGGTCTCGAAGGCGAGGTAGGGGTTGATGGCCCCTGCGCCGAAGCCTAACAGGACCGCCATGTGGTGGACCTCTCGCGGCTCGCCGCTCTCCAGGATCAAACCGGCCTTGACGCGCGTGCCCTCGCGCACCAGGTGGTGGTGGACCCCGGCGGTCGCGAGCAAGGCCGGGATCGGGGCCAAGTGCTCGTCTACCCCGCGATCGGAGAGGATGAGGTAGGTGCAACTCTCGGCGATGGCATGGCTCGCCTTTTCACAAACCGTGGCGAGCGCGCGTTCCAGTCCCTCTCCGCCCTCGGCCACCGGATAGAGGATGGGAATGGTGCAGGCGCGAAACCCCGGCAGGGCCATGTGGCGGATGCGGGCCAGCTCTTCGTTGTCCAAGATCGGGGTCTTGAGCTTCAAGAGACGACAACTCTCGGGACCCGGATCGAGCAGATTGCCCTCGGGCCCGATCGGGGTCTCGATCTGGGTGACCAGCTCCTCCCGGATCCCGTCGAGCGGCGGGTTTGTCACCTGGGCGAAGAGCTGCTTGAAGTAGTCGTACAGGAGCCGCGGACGGTTCGAGAGCACCGCCAACGCGGCGTCGGTGCCCATCGACCCGATCGGCTCTTCGCCGTTCCGGGTCATAGGGCTCATGATGAGGCGCAGGTCCTCGTGGGTGTACCCGAAGAGCTGCTGGCGCCGGAAGACGGTGGCGTGATCGCGCTCGGGCACGTCGGGCGGGTCCGGGAGCGACGCGATCGGCACGACGTTCTCGTCCAGCCACTGCCGATACGGGTGCTCCACCGCGAAGGCGTGCTTAAGCTCGGCGTCGTCGATGATCCGGCCCTCGCGGGTATCGACCAGGAAGATCCGGCCGGGATGCAGGCGCTCCTTGATCAGCACGTCCTCGGGCGGCACGTCCAGGACCCCGACCTCCGAGGCCATGATGACGAGCCCGTCCTTGGTCACGTAATAGCGGGACGGCCGAAGCCCGTTGCGATCGAGCACGGCGCCGATCACCTGACCGTCGGTGAAGGCGATGGAGGCCGGGCCGTCCCAGGGTTCCATGAGACAGCCGTGATATTCATAGAAGGCCTTGCGCTCATCGGCCATGGCCTCGTGCCCGCTCCAGGCCTCTGGGATCATCATGAGCACGGCGTGCGCGAGCGGCCGGCCGGCCATGTGCAGGAACTCCAGCACGTTGTCGAAACAGGCCGAGTCGCTGCCGTCCTCGTAGATGATGGGGAAGATCTTCTGCAGATCTGCGCCGAAGAGCGGTGATTGGCACAGCGTCTGGCGCGCCCGCATCCAGTTGATATTGCCGCGCAGGGTGTTGATCTCCCCGTTGTGGGAGACGTACCGGAAAGGCTGGGCGAGCGGCCAGGACGGAAAGGTGTTGGTCGAGAAGCGCTGGTGGACGAGCGCCAGCGCGGATTCCACCGCCGGATCCACGATGTCGGGGAACATGGCCTCGATCTGGAAGCCCGTCAGCATGCCCTTGTAGATGAGGGTCCGGTGCGACAGGCTCGGGATATAGAAGAGCTCGCGCTCCGTGAGATCGGAGTTGCGGATGGCGTGCTCGATGCGCTTGCGGATCACATAGAGCCGCCGCTCGAAGCCGTCGTCGTCGAGGCCGGCGGCGCGCCCGATGAAGATCTGCCGGAGATCCGGCTCGGCCGCGCGTGCGGTCGGACCGATCGAGGAATCGTCGGTCGGTACGATGCGCCAGCCGATCAGGCGCTGGCCTTCCTCGCCCACGATGGCCGCGAAGCGCGTCTCGCACGCCTCGCGTTCTGCCGGATCGCGCGGCAGGAACACGAGCCCCGTCCCGTACCGACCCGGCGCCCCGAGGTCCATCCCGAGCCGCCCGCACTCGCGCGCCAGGAAGGCATGCGGGAGCTGGATCAGGATCCCGCAGCCGTCCCCCGTGTTCTCCTCGCAGCCGCAGGCCCCGCGGTGCATGAGGTTCTTCAGGATCGTGAGGGCCTGGGTGATGAGGGTGTGCGACTTCCGGCCGTGCATATCGACGACGAAGCCGACGCCACAGGCGTCGTGCTCGTGAGCCGGATCGTAGAGGCCCTCCGCGGAATGTCCCACCCAATTGGTCATCACATCACTCTCGCTCGTCACCAGACCGTGCGGGTACGACCTCGCCCCTAGGCGGGATCGAGGATATACGCCGCCAGCGTGCCCCCTTCTCCGGTCTATATTTCACCATCACGCCGGCGCGGAATAAGCTCGTAGGATCCAGAATTGGGGAAGACTGAGTATATAGCCCTGGTCAAGGTGTGTCACGACCGCCGGACCGAGTCTCACCGCCCTCTGAAGACCCGAGCCTAAGTATTTATCATTGTGGGAGTTTCGACTGCTTCCGGCCGGTGCATAGCGGGGCGCGAACCACGGCAGTGCGTCATGGCCACGGTCAAAAATCGCCTCCTTAAGATCCCCTCTCTCTCCGGGAGAGGGCTAGAGCCTGCCCCAGCGAAAGCTGGGGGTGAGGGGATCAAATATAAGGGCTATTTGTGACCGTGCGTGGTAAACGTGCGATCCGGCGCGCTCCCGAGGCAATGCAGCCCCGCCGACCGGAGGGCCGACACTGATCAGACTTGGGTAGGCTGCCAAGGACTTATGGTGGCCATCCGCCGATCGACGGGTGGGCGTGGCGATCCGCGCCCCCGGCGATGCGCTATGGAAGACCCTGAAGCGGGCCGGAAGGATTTTCTGCCGTGGGAAACAGCGCTGAAAGAGTGCGTGACAAACCTTATAGCGTGTTATAACATGGTAAACTCATCGTGACCCGGTTCGAGGTTTTTCAGATGAGGTTACCGATTCGGAGGATTGGCAATTCGCAAGGCGTCATCCTGCCCCGGGTACTGATTGCCCAGTGCAGTTTCCAGGATGAGGTGGAGGTGAAAGTGGAAGGCGGAGCACTCGTTATTACTAAGCCGGCACATAGGCCCCGGGAAGATTGGGAAGAGGGATTGAGGAAGATGGCCGAGGCAGGGGAGGATAAACTCCTGATGGATTTCCCCAACCGCTTCGATGCTGAAGAATGGGAGTGGTGATCAAGCGCTTCGACGTGTTCTTGGTCACCCTCGACCCGACCGTTGGCCACGAAATCCAGAAGACACGGCCGTGTCTGGTAGTATCCCGGATGAGATCAATCGCATCATCGGTACGGTGTTCGTGGCGCCGATGACCAAAGGGTGCCAGAGCTATCCCACACGAGTTCCCGTTAAGTTCAAGGAGCGGGAGGGAAGCGTGGCGCTGGATCAAATCAGGGCGGTGGATAAGTCCCGACTGATCGATAAAATTGGGGTGATCAAGGAACCCACGCGAAGCAAGGTGTTGGCGATACTACAGGAGATGTTTGCGGCATAAACTTCGAATCGAAGGCATTGCGTTGCGTTGCGTTTCCCCGGTCTTCGTGTCCTTCGACCCGAGGATCGGATCGCGGAGTAACTACATGGCCACCCTCACCATTCGAATGCCAGATGATGTGCACGAAAGGCTCAGGCAACTTGCTAGCTCGCGCAAGCAGAGTATCAACAAGCTAATGGAAGATCTGTCGATCGCGGCGCTCGCCGAGTTCAACGCGGAAACACGGTTCCGCGTCCGGACCGCTCGCGGCAACCCCGAGACTGGGCTGCGCTTGCTGGATAAGCTGGACAAGGCCGGATGACAGGCCCTGGAGGGACAATCCGGGTTTTCTCCCGCCTAAGCGGACAGCCTCGCGCGGTAGATGCCCGGACCGCGCGGCTCTGGGATCCCGAGAGCGGCCAGCCGCTCGGCCCCCGGTCAAGGGCCATGAAGACGTCGTGGGGAGCGTCGCCTTCAGTCCCGATGGCAAGCGCCTCGTCTCGGGAAGCGCTTCGTTGTAAGGAGGCTGGTTCATGACCTACTCGACCAGGCGCGCGAACGTGCAATACCGGTCGCAAATGATCTTGACTGATCTCACTTTGTTCCCACCCAGGCTTGTACGTTTTGTCCCGCATCCTTTTTGAGGTAGGAAGGAGATAAGATGGCGATTTGTCCGAGCATAGGGGGGATGGTCCAGTGGGCCGGATGGGTACGCGAAACAGGATATCAGCCCGTGTGGCGCAGCAGCAGTTTTGTCGCGCAATTGTGCAGAAGGAGGCGGCCCCGGTGCGACGCAATACGGCTATCGCCTATCGCGCCCTATGCGGGCTGGGAGGGAGACATGGCATTGTGAAACTAGCCGAGCCTGGACCCTTTGGCCTGTTGCCGTTGGCGGGACTAGGCCCATAGCAACAAAGTGAAGGTGATGCGCCTCCCGGTCGAGGAGTTGATTTCAATATGAAGGGTTCAAACCCCCGCCTTTCAGGCGGGCAGATTTCATCTGCAGCCATGAGCGGGCATGGTAGCATAGTCTGATTGAAGAAGGGGATCCGATGGACGGCAGCCATACGGT
>JBOIDR010000136.1:0-11076 GCA_050740695.1 Gammaproteobacteria bacterium
TATGCCACAGATATAAATACTTGTCAACACATACAGCATTACTATAGTGGCTACACTCTAGGCCATAAAGCTTCTTATCCTACTGTTTTCACAAGAGAACCGCTCAAAACGGGGAGGAACATCCGCTTCAACATGAGCGCGAAACAGCGTACAGCGATGGAGGAGAACCTCCATGACTCGGTGATCTTCGCGTTCCAGTTGGTCCAGACCCGCATCGCAATGCGGGCCCGGCGCTGAAGGAATCGCTCAGCGGGGCATGTCGCGCCACAGTCCGAGCGACTGCAGGGCCTTGTTGCGGCTGACCAGCACGGTCGAGAAGCTCACCGGCAGCGTGTCGGGATAGTCGCGTGTAGTGCGGGCCGCGGCTTTCGTGCCGCTGCAGCGCCGAGCGCACGATTCAGCTCGGCACACTCGACCGGGTTGCGCAGCTTCGCGGTTGACGCGGAAGTGGATCGTCAAGCTAGCTCTGCGGGCGCCGATGACACCGCTCTGCAGGCCCGACCTGGCCGCGGACCGGCTTTATTTATCACGTTGGTTGCGCATCGGAACTGGAGATTCACAAACATCGTGCCGAGAAGCATTCCCCACCGCCGCCAGAAGCGTGCGGCCGCAGCAACGGCGCACGGTTTGACACTGATCGAACTGGCGATCGCCGTCGCAGTGGTGGGCGTCCTGTCGGCCATCGCTTTGCCCAGCTACGCCGCATACGTGAACCGCGCACGCGTCATGCAAGCGAAGGCCGATATCTCGGGTATCGAGTTGCTTATCGCGCGCTACGGGATCAGCAGCAACGGCAGGCCCCCGGCGAGTCTCGCGGTGTTGGGCTCCGTCGGGCTCGATCCTTGGGGCAATCCTTACCAGTACCTGGACCTGACGAATCCGCAAAACCAGAACCGCGCACGCATGGACCATAACCTTCATCCGATCAACAGCGACTTCGACCTGTACAGCATGGGCGCGGACGGTCGCAGCGTGAGACCACTGACGGGGGGGCCCAGTCGGGACGACATCGTGCGAGGTCGTGACGGCCGCTTCGTTGGGCTCGCCGTCGACTTCTGAGCGGACCGATGAAGGACCGCGTCGGTCCGTTCGGCAGTGTGCTGGGGCGCCGTCTCTTACTGCTGTTCGTCGCCTGCGCATTCTTGCCGATCGTCGGTTTTGCCTGGTTATCGCTGGGCAAGGTAACGACAACCCTGGAACAGCAATTTCAGGACGAACTGCGCCAGCACGCGAAGAGCTACGGATTGGCGGTCCTCGAGCGGCTGCAGCAGGTGGAGGCGTTCACCCTCGAAGATTCCGGTGGCGCGCATGCAGGTGCATCGCGCGCAGACCTGCGCCGCGTCGGAGACGGAGCAAATGATCGGGGCTGGATTCCGGACGACCGGAGGGAGCGCGGGAGCAGCGAGAACCGCGCGGTGCACACCGCGGCAATCCATTTCAGCGCCGAGGAAGAAGCAGGCCTCACGTCCGGCCGCCCCGTGTTGCACCTCACTTCAGACCAGCCGGCCCGGATACTGCTCGTCCGCCAGTCCGGTGGCGGACGCGGGCCTCGTTGGGCGGCGACGGTTGACCCCGCGTACCTCTGGGCCAACCCGGAAGCCTATCCATTGATGACGGACTTTTGTGTCGTCAGCGATTCGCTTCAGGTCGTGCATTGCCCGCGCGATATGCCGGGTGAGCTGCTGTCGAAACTGGTCACTCCCGCAAAACAGGGCGGTTCCGGCAGCGTGCGTTGGAGCATTGCCGACGACACGTATCGCGCGGCCGTCTGGCCACTGTTCCTTCGGTCGAACTTCATCGGCGAAACCTGGAACATAATCGCGATCCAGCCGGAAGGGTATGCGCTAAAGGCCGAGCGGGAATTCAGGTCTGGCTTCATGCCAATCGCGGTGCTAACGTTGTTGCTGGTGCTGCTGGCGAGCACCGTGCAAATCCGGCGCGTACTGCACCCGCTGCGCGAGCTGCTGGCCGGGACGCGGCGCATCGCCGCCCAGGACTTCACGGTGCAGATCCCGACGCGCGATCGCGACGAGCTGGACGAACTCGCGTCGTCGTTCAATACGATGGCCGGTCAGCTCGGGTTTTATTTCCGCACCCAGACGGCACTGGCCGCGATTGATCATACGATCCTGACATCGCTCGATATGCGGCGCATCGCGGAAATCGCGCTCGGCTGCATCAAGGAGATCATCGCCGTGGACGTCAGCGCGATCGGCCTGCCGCGCTCCACCGCCGGTCAGATTTGCGTGCATGCGCGACTTCGCGGCGAGCCCGTGGCTGCGACGCCCGTCAATATGAGTTTCGATTTCGGGGCCGTCCAGCCTGGAGGGTCACAGCTGGCGCTGCAGTGGCTCGAACCCGAGGACGACAACCCAATGCGCGGATGTTTCGACGAGCTTCGATCCACACCCCGCCTGCATTGCGTGCTGCCGATCGTTCGTGCCGAGCGAGTGTTGGGTGTGCTTGTGCTTGGCAACGGAGCGCCGGTCGCACTGGACGCCGACCATCTCGCGCAGCTCGCCGGTGTCGTCGATCGACTCGCGATCGCGATCTCGAGCGAGCAGCGGGAGCGCCAGCTTCTGGACCGCGCCCGCTACGACAGCTTGACCCGCCTGCCGAACCGGTACTACCTGGCGGAGCTGACCGAAGCGGCGCTGGCTCGCGCACGCCGTGCGGACCGCCTGCTTGCCGTTCTGTTCGTAGATCTGGACCACTTCAAGCTCACCAACGACACGCTCGGTCATTCAGCAGGTGACATGCTGTTGCAGTGCGCCGCCGAGCGCATCAAGCAAGCCGTGCGCGACGGCGACATCGTTGCCCGCCCGGGTGGCGACGAGTTTATCATCGTGTTGTCGGACCTGCCGGATGAGAAATCCGCCGCTGACGTCGCCGCTAAGGTGATCGCGCGCCTGAGTGAGCCGTTCGACATCGGTGGGCAGGCGATGTTTCTCGGTGCCAGCGCCGGCATCGCGATCGGTCCTCAGGGTGCGGCCGAAGCAGGCGATCTCTTCAAGTGTGCCGACACGGCGATGTATGTCGCCAAGCGGCGCGGACGCGGTCGCTTTGTCTACTTCGAGGAAAGCATGAATGCCGAAGCGGTCGAGCGCACCGCGTTAGACCGGGAACTACGAGCCGCACTCGTACAACGCGAGTTCGTTCTGTACTTCCAGCCGCAACTCGACCTGCAAACGGGTCGCCTCGTTGGCGCCGAAGCGCTGATCCGCTGGCAGCACCCGCACCGTGGTTTGCTCGGATCGGGCGCATTCCTGACGGCCGCGGAAGACATTGGTCTCATCGAGCCGATAGGTGAATGGGTCATCGACGAAGCTTGCGCGCAACTAAGGCACTGGCTGGACGCAGGCTTTCGCGAGCCGATCGTCTCGGTCAACGTGTCGGCCGTCCAGTTGCGGCGCGCGGATTTCGCCGACCGGCTCGAGGCTTCGCTGGCGCGCCACGGAGTTGAATCGACATTGCTCGAGCTGGAGGTCACGGAGTCGTTATTCGTCGACGAAAGTGCCACGGCAGTCTCGTCGCTGCGCAGGCTGCGATCGACTGGCATGCGTGTTGCCATCGACGACTTCGGAACCGGTTACTCGTCGTTCTCCTACCTGGCGTCTCTGCCGGTGTCGACGTTGAAGCTCGATCGAAGCTTCGTCAAGGACATAACGACGTCCGCGTCGGCGGCGACGATCGCCACCGCGATCGTCAACATGGCCCACGCCCTTGGCAAGGACGTCGTCGCCGAGGGGGTCGAGAACGAGATGCAAATCGGCCTGCTCGCCCGGACTGGATGTGAGCGAGCGCAGGGTTACGCCATTGCGCGTCCGATGCCAGTTCCGGCGTTTGTGACGTTCTGGCAGACATTCCGCCCCTCTTCGTTCGCTTCCCTACCCCATGCGGCCGGACGCGGACGTCGCCGCGGCATGACTCAATTCGTTCAGTTGCCCACTGCGAGGCCCCCGTAGGCGCCTCGCAAATTCCCGTAGCAAAGCCCATCACGATGGCCTCCGCGCCCAGGGCCCGCGCCCCATGCGCGAAGGCCGCCAGATCTCAGCACCTCCAGGCGAGCGCCAGGGTATAGATCCTTTCACCGTGACTTCTTTGCATCCGGCAAAGCAACTAAACAACCACCGGCTAAAAGCCGGTGGGTTTGAGTTACGGACTGAAAGTCCGGATACGCGTCGACTGAACGACGCGTCTACGGCTCCACCTCTCCCTTCAGGATTTGGTAGCGATACTTCGTTACCCAGACAAAGTGGCATTCAATCTTGACTACCGTATGGCTGCCGTCCATCGGATCCCCTTCTTCAATCAGGCTATGCTACCATGCCCGCTCATGGCTGCAGATGAAATCTGCCCGCCTGAAAGGCGGGGGTTTGAACCCTTCATATTGAAATCATGCATCGATTCTGGTACGCCTCGGGAAAGTGGTGATCCCGGAGATAGAGCGAAAGTCCCATGGCTCGGCGTCCATAGAGGGTGACCCGCCAGCGGCGGGTCGGGGGGATCTTGGCGATCAGGCCGTGAGCGTGGAACCGGCGAAAGGTCCCGGTCGGGCCGCAACCAGGAGGAGCTGGCGCGGGAGTTTGAGCCGTCAGCGCAGGCGATCCGTCCCGCATCGCAATGCGGGCGCGGCGCTGAAGGAGTCGCTCACGATTGCCTATGCTATAGTCTCGCGACCCGCGGGCAGACCGTGTCCCGATGCCGCGCATCTTCTATCTCCGCTTCATCCTTCGCAATCTTGGCCGGCACCCGCTCCGGACCGGGCTCACGGTCGCGGGCATCGTCGTGGCCGTGCTGGCCTTCGCGATCCTGCGTACGGTGGTGGACACCTGGTATGCGGGGGCCGAGGCGACCTCGGCCAAGCGCCTCATCACCCGCAACGCCGTCTCGCTCACGTTCCCCCTGCCCATCAGTTATCTGGGCCGGATCCGGCGGACCCGCGGTGTCGAAACCGTCAGCTACGCCAACTGGTTCGCCGGCGTCTACCTCAACGAGAAGAATTTCTTTCCGCAGTTTGCGGTCGAGGCCAAGAGCTATCTCGATCTCTACCCCGAGTTCATGCTGCCCCCGGAACAGTTCCGGGACTTTCTCCACGATCGCAAGGGCGCGGTCGCGGGCGAGCGCGTGGCAGCCCAGTACGGCTGGAAGATCGGGGACGTGATCCCGCTGCGCGGCAGCATATATCCGGGCCAATGGAGCTTCGTATTGCGCGGCATCTACCGGGGGAGGGACCTCAAGACCGATGAGACCAATTTCTTCTTCCACTGGGATTATCTCAACGAGACCCTGAAAAAGGGCGCACAGGCGCGCGCCGACCACACCGGGATCTTCATCGTCGGGATCGAGCGCGCCGGTGATGCGGCGCGGGTGTCCCGCGATATCGATCGGGTCTTCGAGAACTCGCTCGCCGAGACCCTGACGGAGACGGAGCAGGCCTTCCAGCTCGGCTTCGTCGCCATGACCGAGGCCATCCTCATCGTGGTGCAATCGGTGTCGGCGCTGGTCATCGGGATCATCCTCGCGGTCCTCTGCAACACCATGGCGATGAGCGTACGGGAGCGGCGCCGGGAGCACGCGACCCTGCGCGCCCTGGGCTTCGGGCCGGTTCGGATCGTGGGTCTGATCCTCGGGGAGTCGCTCGCCATTGCGCTCCTCGGCGGGGTCCTGGGCGTGCTCTTCTGCTATCCCGCAGCGGCGGTGTTTGCGGCCGAGGTCGGGACCTTGTTCCCGGTGTTCGAGGTGTCGGACGAGACCGCGGGGCTCGCCATCGGCTGCGCGGCGGCGGTCGGGGTGCTGGCGGCGCTGTTCGCCGCCCCGCAGGCGGTGCGGGTCCCCATCGTCGTCGGGCTCAGGGGAATGGGTTGATGGCCGGTGTCCCGTACTATTACGTCCTTCGCAACCTGTGGGTCCGCAAGCTCACCACCTTGCTCACGGCCGGCGGCATGGCGCTCGTGGTGTTCGTGTTCGCGGCGGTCCTCATGCTGTCCGAGGGACTCAAGGCCACCCTGGTCGATACCGGCAGCCGAGACAACGTGCTCATCATCCGTCGCGAGGCGGAGACCGAGGTCCAAAGCGGTATCGATCGAGACCAGGCCGCCCTCATCGAGACGTACCCCGAGGTGGCCGTGTCGCCCCTGGGCCGGCCCTTTGTGTCGCGCGAGGTAGTGGTCCTGATGGTGCTCGCCAAACGCGGCAGCGCCAAACCTTCCAATGTCACCCTCAGGGGCCTGTCCGAGACCGGGCTTGCACTCCGGCAACAGGTGCGGGTCAAGGCCGGTCGCATGTTCCGTCCCGGCACTTCGGAGATCGTGGCCGGGGAGCGCATCGCGGACGGCTTTGTCGATGCGGGCCTCGGCGAACGGCTGCGTTTCGGGGGTAGACAGTGGACCGTGGTCGGCATCTACTCTTGACAATATCTCATGTGCTTCGGATGAAAATCGAAGAAGCCTTTCGGGATGTGAAGAGCACCCGTTTCGGCCTCAGCCTGCACGGTGTTTGTGCACCATGTTGAACGCCGTTCCCACCCCCTTGATCTCGATTGGTATCTAGAGCCAGGGGGGACGCCCTAAAAAAGGGCAGCGAGGCCCTAATAGGGCGCAGGAAAGTTTACTTGACTTTGCGTGCGGCGTTGACCTATAAGGGCCTACAATACGGGGAGCGCAAGTGAGACCCAGGAGACAGGGGGACTCTCCTGGCCGCTTAGCTATTTAGCTTTGCGAGTACGGAGTCATACTCATAGTTTCTATAATTAAGAAAAAAAGTGAGGACCCGTATGCTTGACAGCCCACGAGCCCAGCAGTACTCGTCCTAATTGACGAAAAAGGGCGTTAAAATCCCTATTCGCACCAAGCCCACTCTCGTTCAAGGAGCAACTACCAATGCCGATCCCGAGAAAAAGTATCAAGATTGAACTCACTCCGGCGCAGCCGACCAAGCTGACGCCTGATGTACTGCAGAAGCAACTCAACGACATCGGGCTAACCTGCAAAGACACGAAACCGGCAACGCTGGAGAAGTTCATCACCGAGGTCAAGGCGACCATTCCAGACGGACTGGTTCAAACCTACAAGATTCTCAAGCCCGCCGAAAAGGGCGAGACGCTGCTCGCTGGTCTTGCCGACGAATGGGCCCAGTCTTCGGTCGGCAACTGGGAACCGGACAGCACCGCGATCGGATACGCTGCCGATCTGGAGTACCTGATATATCAGCAGCATTTCGACTGGCTGCGCGCCAACCGGCCCAGTTTCACCGGATCCCTGGATCAAGAGAAGTTCGTGCGCCGCTATGATTCGGTGGATGCGATCAAGGATGCGTTCATCGGTCTGGCCCTCACGGCCTCTTCGGCGCTAGTCAAGGGCCTGAACAAGGACTCGATCGAATCCGTTTTTTCCAACGTGATCAGCCCCCTCAACGACGAGAAAGCCAAGGACTACGACAAGAGCGACAGCCGCGTGATTTTCCTCGTCGAAAACTACAATCCGGTCTCGAGGGAGGCCGATGCGATCGGCGTCCTCGGAGTGAACTGGCACCTGGTGATCAAGGACTACAAGGTCAAGAAGGAAGCCGCGAAGCACGACACGGAGCTCCCCGTGGATGCGCGTGCCGTGCTTTACAGTGATATCAACGCGATGACGGCCGACCTCGAGGCGGCGAAGGCACACTTCAAGGGCAATTCCTTCGGCGGTCGAGGCTTCCTGCTGGACGGCATCCCGGTCAAGGACACGACCGTGGAGATCTTTCATCAGCGTCCACCCGCCGATTCCACGACGTTCCGAAAGAGCCTGCCGCTGCAAGCCGACTCGCAGAAGACCCAGGTGATGGTGCTGTTTCTCACCCGATCTCCAGAATATCGGGAGCATCGACAACACACACTCGCAAGCGACGTCGGTCTACGAAAAGAGCGTGACGACGGGTTTCACCTTCTCCAGCACGCAGACGATCGAGATCGGCGCCGAATTCGAGGCAGGCATCACGCTGGTCAAGGGGAAGTTCACAGTGGGATTTTCGATCTCGTTCACTGAGCAATATTCCAAGACCACGACCGAGACCATTAGCTTCTCTGTCCCGCCCGGCGAAATGGCGTTCACCTATCAAGGCACATTGCGCAGCCAAATCCTGGAATACGATCCTGCCACTGATCGTTATAGCTAGAAGGCCAACGCGCGCTTCCTGTCCCCAATCATGGCGACGACCAAGGATCCGATCGAGACCGGGGCCAAGGTCCAGATCGTCGCGCAGAAGGTTCAGGGAGACGCGTGACGGCCCGGGCTGCGACATGCGTCGCGGACGGGCACTGTCAACGTCACGTCGATGGCGGATGATCGTCCTTGATCAGTGTCCTGTCGGTGTTCTAGCACGATCGGGTCGCTTAGTGGGATTGCCGGGGTCAGGACGATTGTGCCTGCCCTGTCGCGTTGCTGCAATGCGGCCGCCGAGATGTTCGCCCCCTACTGGTGTCGGCAGGACTCCTGCCCGTCGGCGGCCCACGCCTGTGCTATAGTCTCGCGGCCTCCGGGCACACCGTGCCCCATGCCGCGCTTCTTCTATCTCCGTTTCATCGTCCGCAATCTCGGCCGGCACCCGCTCCGGACCGGGCTCACGGTGGCGGGCATCGTCGTGGCCGTGCTGGCCTTCGCGATCCTGCGTACGGTGGTGGACACCTGGTATGCGGGGGCCGAGGCGACCTCGGCCAAGCGCCTCATCACCCGCAACGCCGTCTCGCTCACGTTCCCCCTGCCCATCAGTTATCTTGGGCGGATCCGCCGCACCCGCGATGTCGCGTCGGTCAGCTATGCCAACTGGTTCGCCGGCGTCTACCTCAACGAGAAGAACTTCTTTCCGCAGTTTGCGGTCGAGGCCAAGGGCTATCTCGATCTCTACCCAGAGTTCATGCTGCCCGCGGAGCAGCTCAAGGATTTCCTCCACGACCGCAAGGGCGCGGTCGCGGGCGAGCGCGTGGCAGCCCAGTACGGCTGGAAGATCGGGGACGTGATCCCGCTGCGCGGCAGCATATATCCGGGCCAATGGAGCTTCGTACTGCGCGGCATCTACCGGGGGAGGGACCCCAAGACCGATGAGACCAATTTCTTCTTCCACTGGGATTATCTCAACGAGACCCTGAAAAAGGGCGCACAGGCGCGCCGACCACACCGGGATCTTCATCGTCGGGATCGAGCGCGCCGGTGATGCGGCGCGGGTGTCCCGCGACATCGATCGGGTCTTCGAGAACTCGCTCGCCGAGACCCTGACGGAGACGGAGCAGGCCTTCCAGCTCGGCTTCGTCGCGATGACAGAGGCCATCCTCATCGTGGTGCAATCGGTGTCGGCCCTCGTCATAGACAGGGATCATCCTCGCGGTCCTCTGCAACACCATGGCGATGAGCGTACGGGAGCGGCGCCGGGAGCACGCGACCCTGCGCGCCCTGGGCTTCGGGCCGGTTCGGATCGTGGGCCTGATCCTCGGGGAGTCGCTCGCCATCGCGCTGCTCGGCGGGGTCCGGGGCGTGCTCTTCTGCTATCCCGCGGCGGCGGTGTTTGCGGCCGAGGTCGGGACCTTGTTCCCGGTGTTCGAGGTGTCGGAGCGTCGTCACGATGCCGCGGAATGGAGTCGTGACAATTTAGACGAATTGTTCCATCATGATGGCTCTTGATCGCATGATCGATCCCGTTTCGCACGACCCTCGTGTTCGGAGATGCTCCCTATGGCGACCGATCCAATGAAGCAGGCGATGGTTCAGGTTCCCGCCGGGCCGACTGACATCTTCGCCGTTGCGTATCTGCAACTCTGCCAGGTGTCGTACCTGGACCCGTCGCTCATTCCATCCGCGGTGGCGACACTGCCGCCGCTCGACCCGGGCGGCTCGTGGCAGTGCATCTGGGGACCGGCCCAGAACTCCGACGAATCGAACCTCGTGTTCGTGGCCGCGTACTTCATGGTCGGCGGACTGCCGCCGACGTTCGCCGCCGTGGTCACGCGGGGTACCGACGTGAACGTGAACGACGGATGGGGCGTCATCGAGCAGATCTGGGAGGACCTCGACGTCACCAGCCAGGTTCCCCTCCCGTGGGCGCCGAACAACCCCGCCCTGATCGCCGGCGGCACGATCGATGGACTGAACGACGTCCAGAGTCTCACCTCCGGCGGCGAAACGCTCGTGCAGTTCCTCGGAAGCTATCTCGCGGCACCGGCGAACGACAACCCGGTCCTCGTCGTCACCGGCCATAGCCTTGGCGGCTGCCTGACGTCGGTCATCGCCCCGTGGCTCGAGACCGAATTGGCCAGCCAATGCCCCAACCTCCACGTCGTCCCGGCGACGTTCGCCGCCCCGACCGCCGGCAACGCCGATTTCGCTGCATATTTCAAGTCGACCTTCGGCTACTCGCTGCGGGTGTTCAACTCGCTGGACGTCGCCCCATTCGCGTGGCAGAACATCAATGCCGTCGACGACATCTACACGCCGTGCGGCATCGAGGTGCCGGACCTGGTGTACGCCGCGGCGGCCGGATACAACGACCTGATGTGGCTGGCCGGCGTGAGCTACGCCCAACCGGCGACGAATCAGGTGCCCTTGCAGGGGTCGTGTTCCGGCGGCACCGACTGGTATTCCGAGGGGATGTACCAGCACCACACCACGACGTACATGACGCTCCTCGGCGGCACGTCGGTGGTTCCGCCACCGCCTCCGGCATCGGTGACCCGGCCAGTCTCGCGGTCGCGGCTGCGGAAGCGGTTCGGCCCGCTCGCCGCCTTGCCGATCAAATCTGCGAAGCCCTGACGGTGGCCGCCGCCGTGTGACAGAAATGCCGGGACCCTTCCTCACTCTAACTCTTGCCAAAAAACGGCGTTTATCATAATTCCTATAGGCATGATCGCGCGCTTCGGTGAGGCGGTAGATCGTCGCGGGGCGGAATGTGTCAACAACTTTGAGACACCAGTTGCGGGGAGTTTAGCGTGAAAGACACCACCCCACAGGCGTAACAATTCCTGGCCTGACGCTAGCCGGGACGGGGAACTGGAAATGAGATGTGGAGCTACCGAATGCTTATGCGCTGGCGGGCATGAAGCCGTGCTTG
>JBOIDR010000137.1:0-11028 GCA_050740695.1 Gammaproteobacteria bacterium
GGCCACGCTTCATTAAACCCAAAGGCTCAACGCCTTTATCAATCGAAAAGCGATCCCTTCCTGAAAACAGGAAGGGCGGTTTCGCACGCCTGTGTAAAGCTAGGTACTGTGGTTATGATCGGTCCCCTTCCGTACGCCCCTGAGCTCAATCCGCAGGAGCATATATGGGATGAACTGCGAGAGAAGGAGTTCCCGAATCGGGTGTTCAACCACCTCGATGCCGTGATCGCACAGTTGCATGTGGGGTTGCCACGTTTGGCGGAGGATCATAACCGGGTGCGGGGCATAACGGCGTGGCCGTGGATAGTTAGTCTCAACTTGAACGTACATTAGAATCAGGCCTGGCATGGTCGGGGCGCCGGGCTCTTCCAAAGCCCCGAGCGGCGCGAGCGGGCTTCTTTCGGCACGCACTGTCCTTAGCACCAAGGCCCGGAGGCGGAGAGGACCTCGGCGGCGGCGTAGCGGTGTCTGTAGCGGCACGGAGGTGTATACGTTGCAGTCACGCTCGTGCCACGCGCCGAAGCGCGCCCCGGCCTAAGCGCACACACGTTCTGCACATACGGATGCCGCAAGATAGGGGGTACACGCGCAACAAACCCATGAACGGGCGCTGCAAGCTCCACGGCGGGCTTTCGACCGGAGCCAAGACCGAGACCGGCCGGCGCCGATCGGCGCAAGCGGCCAGGGAGGGGATGAAGCGATACTGGGCGAACCGGCGCCGCCGGGAGGAATCATCGGGGATGATGCCAGCGAGCCTCACGCGGGTGCAAGGGAAACCGAAAAGCCGCATAAGAAACCGCATGGGCGGCTGGACACCGGAACGGCGGGCTCGGCAGTCGCATCTGAGACTCTCGGCGACGCCGCAGGTGAGTCACCCCCCATTTGGGGGGATATACCTGACGGCCCCCGGCTGGGTAATCTTTCAAAAGGAAGGGCGCAGAGTTGGCGACTCTCTGGCCCCCGGGCTAGTAGGGCTGGCAACCTAGCTCGCACGTTAAGCTGATTGCCTACAGCCACTCGGCGCCCTTCCACCACGTCGCCCACAACCGTGATAGATGCTGAACAGCCACGGGACACCTCCCTCCTCGTCTAAAGAAACGCACCACTTGTCGGATGGCCCCCCCATTTGGGGGGTGGCGCACAGTCAACTGATAACGTATGTAATGACCAATGCTGCTCGTCGTCCTGATTGGGTTGTGGCTGCTTCATTCTCGTCAACCCCAGAGATTCGCCTTGTTCGGCCTACTGCTCGCGCTTTACCCGGTGCATGTGAGCGCTCCCGCGCAGGCGGGCGTGGAGCCGGGTAGTATCGCCCCGATCGGCGTCGACATGGTGCTGGAGCCATCCCGCGGTGGTGACGACGACGATGACGACGATGATGACGACGATGATGACGACGGGGACGACGACGTTGATGACGGGCGGCCGCCACCGCACGCGGCAGAACTTATCCTTACCGAGACCCATGCGCCCGATCCGGTAACCGTCGGCCATGAGTTCACCGATAGCTTCATGATCCAGAATAACGGACCTGAGAGGGCCACGCGCGTCATGCTCATCGTTGAACTGCCCGCGGGAGTCACGCCCGGGGCGGTCACGACGACTCAGGGCTCCTGCGAAGGCACCGACCCCGTAGGTTGCAACCTCGGCAAGATTGCAAGTGGCGCCCACGCCATCGTGACCTTCACGGTCCCCCTTCAGACGCTGGGCCCGATCACCATCTAAGCCTCGGTCGGCGCGAAGGAGACCGATCCGAATGCGGGGAACAACTCGGTCTCGACGGTCATCGACGTGGTCAGCACGACGCCGCTGGGTCTGGAGAATCCTGTGCCGGACGGTTGCGAGTTTGTGAATGGGGAGGTCGCTTGTCCTGAGATGGCCTCTACGAGCTCCATCACTTTCTATGTCGATATCCCAGCCGGCGCGAGCTTTATCGAGTTCGACTACGCGTTTTCCGGCGCCGATGAAGGAGATTACGGGGCCGTGTTCCTCGATGTCCCTGCGCCAGTCTCCGCGCGCGTCCTGCAAGGAAGCGCAGCACGGAACACCGGGCCTTCCGCGAGCCCTATCGCCGTGCTGTCACCCTCGAGCATCCCGCCTGGAGGTGGCTTTCAAAGCTCAGGGCCTATTTCGTTGACCAGCTCCCAGGCAGGGCGCAGGGGCATGATGACGATGTCCAACTATCCGGCAGGTCAGCGCGGCTCTATACTTCGCCTTCAACGTTTCCGCACCGCGTCCGCATGTCCGGCAAGATGTTTCCGCAAGCGTCCCACGATCTGCGGTACTCCCGGCCATGATCGCTTAACGGGTACAGCGGGGGGGGATGTGATCGTTGGTCTGCAAGGCAACGACACCATCAAAGGGCTAGATGGTAACGACCTGATTTGTGGAGGTAGCGGAAGGGATATGTTGATCGGCGGTCGGGGAAGGGATCGGTTCGACGGAGGGCGGGGCGAAGATACCTGTAAAGGCGGTGGTGAGGCCGATACCGCTTCCAGGTGCGAAAAGAAGCGCGGAGTTCCTTAGGCGGAAGCTGGGTAAACTTTCAAAAAGGAAAGGCGCAGAGATAGGCGCGGCTCTCTGGCCCCCGGGCCGGGCTAGGGCTGGCCACTCGGCGCCCTTCCTCTACATGAGGCCGCCCCCCACCCGATGCTAAGAACCGAAAAGCTTGCGGTGTGCATTGGTTGCGGCTGCGAAGACCTGCACGCCTGTATGCACAGCATTGAGCCATGCCATTGGCTCAGGGTCGATCGGGACGCGGGGCTCGGTGTGTGTTTCGTATGCCCAGGGCTCGTAGTGAACTGGGACGCCGGAGAACGTGGGGAGCGTTAAGGCGGGTTTGTCCGGCAGGCGAAGCGTATCGAGGCGGTACTGAAGCCCGAGGCGGCCAAGGTGCTCGCCGAACGCCGACGTGCTGCCAGGCGCAGAAGAAAGCGGTTGGGCTGGCTAAGGTACGAGCGGACAACCCAAAGGTAGAGATTCTTCTAGAGGGTCGATCGCGGACCCGCCAGAAAGCAGTAATCTCCCCACCCTCGCCGACGGCGGCATCGACAAACAACTTGCCGACCGAGCGCCCGAATAGCCCCCACACCATAGACTCGTGGGGGGATTGGACTTGTTAGGTGGGTTTTTCGAGTACAAGCCGTTGGAGTGAACGCATTAACGGCAGCATTGAATACGTCCGAAAGCGCAGCTTCTCCTGACGCGTAACCCCACACATTGAACCTTGTTCTCTTCTCTTCAACGGCTTGTCCGAACTGCTGCTGGCCGAGGATGCCAGGGAGCTGCTCACTGCTCGTGGCGTGCGGCCTTGATTTGTTGGTCGGTCAGCCCGGCCTTTTTCATGCAGGATTTGCTCAACGGAGCAGGGAGCGTGGGGGGCAATGTAGTATAGACTGGCCATTCATGCCCGAGGCGTTAACAAGATAGGTCTCACCGAAGAAGCCAAGCGCCTCATCGCGTGCCTCGACCGGTCCTCGGTCGAGCGGCCGCCGACGGGCATCGTCATCCTATCGGCATCACCGAGGTTCCGGCCGCGTCGTTCCTGCGTCCGGCCAATCGTTCGGCAAACCAGCGAACTCTACCCGGTTTCCTCAAGGAATACGAAGGACCGCGAGGTCCTGAGGCGCATGTACGGGAGCGCCGGAGCATGAGCGAGCGAGCCGTCCGCGTGATCTCGCTCCTGTCCGCGGCGACCGAGATCGTTGCGTCGCTCGGCATGCTGGGATGCGCCCCTCGGGTCAGCCACGCGTGTGACTATCCCGAGGAGGTGAATCGCAATCCCGCATCACGCGCTGTGAGATCCACGGCGCGGGTCTGCCGGGCGCGGAGGCGGATCGCTGGGTACGCGAAACGCTGCGCGCAGCGGGCACGCTCTACACGATGGACGAGGATCTGGTAGGACAGCTCCGGCCGGACACGATGACGGAGCGGCTCCGCGATGTGTGTGCGGTCAACTACGGGAGCGTTGCCCGATTCGCGGCGATGCTCCCGGGTCCCCCGCGCGTCGTCAGCCTCGAGCCCTCGAGCCTTGCCGACATCCTGCGTGACATCCGCACCGTGGGCGAGGTGCTCGGCGTGCCGGCGCGGGCCGAGGCGGTGCTCGCATCGCTCGTTGCTCGCATCGAAGCCGTGCGCGAGCGGGCGGCCGGCGCGCCCCGGCAGCGCTGTGTGCTGCTCGAATGGATCGATCCGCCCTTCTCTGCCGGTCACTGGAGCCCGGAGTTCGTGGAGATCGCCTGCGGCATCGAGCCCATCGGGCGTCGCGGGGCGAACTCCGTGGCCGTCCCGTGGGACGTCGTGGTGGAAGTGGCGCCCGAGGTGCTCGTCCTCGCCTGCTGTGGATACTCGGTCGAGCGCACCGTCGCGGACCTTCCGATCCTGCAGTCTTATCCCGGCTTCGAGGGGCTTCCCGCCGCGCAACGCGGCGAGGTGTATGTGGTGGACGGCTCGGCCTACTTCAGCCGTCCTTTGTAAATCGTCCGTCGACCAACTGGGTAGGTTCCCGGCAACTGCATGTCGTTGGGAAGCGCCCGCTTCAAGCTGCCCGGTGCTCGACTGTGCGATAGGGTTGGATCAAGACGTCAGTCGGGATCCCCAGTCCGACGGAGAGCCGGCGGATCATGCTCAAAGTCAGAGGGCGGCGCCTTGCCAGCACCTCGGAGACCCGCGCCCGGCCGCCAATGTACGGCTCTAGATCCTTCCGGGTGAGCCCGCGGCTTTCCATGCAGTGCTCGATGGCCGCTATCGGATCGGGTGGCGAGATGGGATAGTGCTCCCGCTCGAACGCTTCGACGAGGATGGAAAGGAGCTCCAAGCGCTCGCTCTCGCGCGTATCGGGCTTGGCCTCCCACAACTGTTCGATCGCCCGTAGCGCCCTCTTGTAGTCGCCCTCGGACTTGACGGGTCTGATGTCCATGGAACCGGGCCTAGATGCTCTCGGCGTCGATGCGGTCGTAAGCGGAGTGCGTGCCGATGAAGCGCACGAACCCGATGCCTTTGTCGCAGCGCATGGCCACTAACAGACGGTAGGCGTTTCCCTTGATGTTGAATACGACGCGGTTGTTGGCGATGAAGCTCGCATTCCGATAGTCGTCTTTGACGTCGGACGGCTGTTTCCACCTCGCACGCGAGGCGGTTGCATACCAGGCCCGCAGTGGCTGTTCCGCATCGGGATGGCGTTCCCAGAACTCTCGCAGCGTCTTGACTGCGATGATCCTCACCCGGGCATTCTACAGCGCTCCCGTAGTGCGAGCAAAGCCTCGGGAAAATGCTCGCAAACGGATTTAGGATTTCCCCTTGTCCGGCGCGCTCGAGACGCGCAAACCTCCACAGCAACGCTGAACTGCGATGAGGCGATCCCCAAGCGAGGGCACCTTGTCCTGGTGCTTCTAGGCAGCCTGATCTCGCGCGCCATCCTGGGCGGCGATCTCGAGCCTGTGCGCGTCGGGCGCTACTCCGCGATCATATCCGGGCCGTCTCCCGAGCAAGCGGATCCATGCCCACATGCTGATCCTGGGGCCCACGGGCTCGGGCAAGTCCGCGACCGTGAATGCCATGCTGCTCCATGCCCTCGCGGTGCATCGCCCCAGGGTCTTCATCATCGATGCCGGGGGCGGCTTCGATCTCTTCGGCGCCCATTGCGAGCGCCTCGGGCTCACCGTCCGTCCGGTGATCCTCGAGCCCCGGAACGACGTGAGCCTCCCGCCCTTCGCCGGGGCCTGGCGGTTGCTCGAGGCCGCTCGGACCCGATGCGGAGCTCGCGTTGGCCGAAACCGACGAGGCGGCGGAGGAAGAGGCCCTCGAGGAGGCGCCGGCCGATCCGCTCGGCCAGATGGAGCTCGCCGCCCGCATCATGGTGACGGGCGGGGAAGACGATCCCTGCACCGGATCTCCCGGGGTGGGCGCTTGATCCTGCGAAAGAGCCTCCTCAAGGGGCCGAGGACGTGAGGCGTGCCGGCCGCATCCAGGTGCTGACCCAGGAGTGGCAGCGGCGCTCAGGACCCTGCCCGACCGCCGGCACGAGGCCGAGGACATGCCCGAAGGGCTCGAAGCTCTTCTGCACCGGCATCCAGGGCCACTTCTTCAATCGCGAGGGCCGAGCTTGGCCACGGGCGGACATCACGATCCTGGAGCTCGGCCTCCTCGCGCGCGAGGGCTACGAGGACTCGCTCGCCTGTGCCTACACCTCGATCATGAGCCATATCCAGGATCTCGTGGAACGGCATCAACGGGATGGCCGGGCCACGATCGTGGTCAACGACGAGCGCATCTGATCACGATTCACCCGCTCTTGGCACCCTACACCACCCAGGCCATCCGGCTCTGGCGCAAGTCCGGGGCGTGGTACTGGGCCATCACCCACTCG
Organism: Gammaproteobacteria bacterium; assembly: GCA_050740695.1. GTDB lineage: Bacteria > Pseudomonadota > Gammaproteobacteria > JACCXJ01 > JACCXJ01 > JACCXJ01. The sequence continues at coordinate 6,368 of JBOIDR010000137.1, forward strand.
CTCGAGGACTTCCCGGAGTCCGCAAGGCGCATGCTCAACATGATGGAGTGGTGGCTCTGCCTCGCCATGGAGAGCGACGAGGCCGAGCTGCGTAAAGCACTCGAAAGGGTGCGAGAACGGACCCGAGCTGAGCCACACTCTGGCCACTATACTCGTCATCTGAAGCCTCCAGCGGGTAGAAAATATTCCATATCACAGGGCGCCAGCGCGCCGGCACACGTGGTTCCGCGCCAGCGAATGCACTTCGAACCAGCTCTCGCCGTTCTAATAGCAGAGCACCAGGTGGCTGTCGGGACACCAAGCTTGCCCTTCTGGCCCGCACCCCACCGCTAGCTAGCACTTGACAACCCATAGGCCGCCGTATCTACGTCATGTTCCGTGGAGCGACTATGAGAGTCGCGTGTCGTCACGGGCGGCTGGGCAGGGGCTTCGTGCCGCTTCGCAAGATGATCTCCGAGATCGACCGCTACCGCCGCGTGCCCGTGACTGAGTTATTTACAACCTAAATCAGGAGAGACAAAATGTTCAAGAAAAACGCTATATTTTCTTTAGTGTTCACCACGGCCATGTTGCTTCTGCCCCGCGGAGGCCGCGCTCGAAGCGGCGCGGCTCAGGCTGCGGCCGATCGTGATGACCTCGCTCGCCTTCATCCTGGGCACGGTGCCGCTCGCGATCGCCACCGGCCCGGGCGCCAACAGCCTGCATGCGATCGGTACCGGCATCATCGGCGGCATGGTCGCATCGACCGTCATTGCGATCTTCTTCGTGCCGCTCTTCTTCGTGCTGCTCGAGGAGCTCACCGGCTCTTCGGTCGGCACACCGAGCCCGGCGCCACTGCAGGAGGCGCCGCGGTGCCAGCCACACCGCACGCGGAGCACAAGTATGACTGAATCTACCAAGACCGCCCTCCCCTTCTTCATCGCACTTTTGCTCACGGCATGCGCCGCCGTCGGCCCCGACTACCAACGACCCGAGGTCGAGCTGGCGCAGGCGTGGCGCGTGAGCTACGAGGAGGCGGCGGGCTTGGCCGACACCCGCTGGTGGGACCAGTTCCGCGACCCGGTCTTGAATCAGCTCATCACAACCGCGCTCCTCGAGAACTACGATATCCACATCGCCGCCAGGCGCGTGGACCAGTTCCTCGGCCAGCTCAAGACCGCGCGCTCCGGATTCTTCCCACAAATCGGCGCCGCGGTGACCGGCGGCGGCCAGCGCGATACCGAGGCCGGCCCCGGCCCGTTCCCCTCGAACCTCAGCAACCCCTTCGGCTTCTACGAGGCCCAGGTCAACGCGAACTGGGAGATCGATGTCTTCGGCCGCATCCGGCGCACCACCGAGTCGGCCCGGGCGCAGGTGCTGGCGGCCGACGAGACGCGCCGCGCCGTGATCCTCTCAATAGTAACCGGCGTGGCCTCGAGCTACATCGTGCTGCGGGCGCTCGACCGCCAGCTCGAGATCGCGCACGCCACCGCGCAAAACTTTGGCGACACGCTCCGGATCTTCGAGCTGCGCTTCAAGGCCGGTACGGTGTCGCGCCTCGAGGTCTCTCAAGTGAAGTCGCAGTATCGACAGGCCCTCGCCGCGATCCCCGCGCTCGAAGGGCAAATCCAAGTGCAGGAGAACCTGATCTCCATCCTCCTCGGGCGCAACCCCGGCCCCATCGCGCGCGGCAAGCCGCTTGACCGGCTCGCATTACCAGGGATCCCGACAGGCCTCCCTTCAAGCCTCCTCGAGCGCCGTAGGGGCAGGCTGCCGTCCGCAGCGGCCCGAGCGCGAGATCGGGATCGGTGTCGGCAAGATAAGGGTCAGGTCAAGGCCTCTCATCGGGCGGCCTTTTCAGGGCGCAATGATGGCGTTCCGACTTGCGTTGTCTGAACTATGGCGTGATCATCCTCCGCGCTTCTGGTCATGTTGATTCCGCTTGATTGCGCAGCCGCTTCGATCGCATCGTCGATCGACACGCGGCGGCTTACTTCACCGACGCCGATCCCGACCTCCGCGCGTACCAGATCGCGTACCGCCGCGCGCGCTTCGACCAGGCGCAGAGCAGCCCCGCGGGCGGCAAGCTCATGCCGCATACCCCGGAGCAGCCTGGCGCCGGCGATGTCGACGTACGGCGACGATGAGAGATCCCAGATCACGAGCCTCAAGCCCGCGCCCGCCGCATCGATCAGGTGCCGGACCTGCTCCCTGACATGGTCGACATTGAAGTAAAGAAGGCTGGATTCGACGCGCAGGATCAGCGTGCCCGGCACGGCTTCGTTGTCCGGATTGCGCTCGCAGTCCGAATAGCGGCGACTCCCTGGCACCCGCCCCAGCCGGGCGACATGAGGGTGCGCAGCGCGGCGGATCAAAAGCAGCATCGAGAACAGCGCCGCGAATAGCACGCCCTTGAGGATGCCGAGCAGCAAAACACCGGCGAGCGCGGCGAGCGCGACCCAGAACTCGATCCGGCTCAAGACCCGGACCCGCTTCAGCTCGGCCAGGTCGATCAGACCCTTGACCGCGACCAGAACGATCGCCGCCAGCACGACATTGGGCAGATTGGCGAGCAAGCCGGTCAGCGATGCGAGGCAGATGGCCATCGTGATCGATGCAAACACGAGCGCGAGCGGCGTCCTGGCGCCGGCCCGGTCGTTGACAGTCGATTGCGACAGTCCGCCGGCCACCGGATAACCCTGCGCGACGCCTGCCGCGAAGTTCGCGGCCCCGAGCGCGAGCAGTTCCTGCCGCGCGTCGATCTCGTAACCGTGTTTCTGGGCAATCGTCCGGGCGGCGGAAACGCCTTCGATATAGGCCAGCAGGAAGCAGGCAAGCGCCAGCGGAACGACGCCGTCGACGTCGCGCGGCCGCAGTAAGGGGAGAGCGAGCTCGGGTAAGCCCGCGGGCAACGCACCGACCGTCTTGAATCCGAGCCCGGCGAGCGGCGTTATCGACAGCGCCACGATCGATGCGATCACGACGATCAGCGCGATAGGCCGCGCCGGCGCTAGCTTTTCACCGGCCACCAGCACCGCGATCGCGACCAGGCCGAATGCGAGCACGGCCGGGTTGGTATCGCCCAGTTGGTCGATCAGTATCCAGGCCCTTTCGAAGAAATGTTCCCCGCCACCGGGCACTCCCAGCAGCTTCGGCAACTGGGTCATTGCGATCGTCAGCGCGGCGCCGGCCTTGAATCCGAGCAGTACCGTCTCGCTGATGAAACTGACAAGCGAGGATAGTTTCAGCGCCCAGGCGAGAACGCTGCAAACGGCGAAGACGAGCGCAGTCAGCGCGGCGATCTCCGCCGCGCGCTCGGGGTCACCCGCTGCCATGCCGACCAGGGAACTTCCCACTAGCATCGAAATGGCGGAAGTCGGTCCGATCGCGAGTTGCTTGGAAGTGCCGAACAAGGCGTAGGCGAGGCCGCCCACCAGGTAGCAATAGATGCCGTAATGCGGCGGCAGGCCGGCGAGCGTCGCGTAGGCCAGCGATACCGGGATCGCATAGGCAGCGAGCGTGACTCCCGCTACAAGGTCGTGGCGTAGCCACTGCCAGTGGTAGGCTGGCAGCCAGTGCAGAGGCGGAGCCATCCGCTGCCAGGCAGAACGCGGTTCGGCCACTGCGCCGGGCTTCTCTCGCTCTTCATTCATCGCGCAGTCCCTTCAACAAAATACTCGCGCGGATCCATCAGCCCGCCGATTCCCGGGCCTTCTGCGCCTTCAGCCAGAACGCGAACATCATGAGTGCCCATCCCCTGAGGCCGATTTCGGCGCTGAGACACGCGGCGAGGGCCCACGCCGCCGGGGACCGCCATTCCCTCCAGATCAAGAAGCCGAGGAGAAACGAGACGCCCGCGCCCAGCATCGTCGAGGTCTTGTGCGGCAACTGCGTCGCCTGGGCCAGGGTCATCCGGAGCACGCCTTTGACCATGAGAAAAGCGGCGATCAGCAGGACCAGCCGAGCCGGGTCGGCGTCGACGCTGAAAGCGATCACGCTGCCGACGATGACATCGAGAACCCCGTTCTGCAGGTGCAGGAAGAAGTCCCTCTGTTCCTTGGCGATGGCAGCGTCGAGGCATTCCAGGAGACCCACCGCCAGCAGGACCAAGGCGGCCGCGGGGAGCCAGGAATGCCCCACCGCGTACAGGAGCGTCGCGTCCGGATTGGCCAAAGAAGCGAGTCCCAGCAGGGCACCGACAGAAAGCATGATGGTCCCACGCGCTAATAGGCGCCTCCAATCCGTCCCGAAGCGTTCGAAACGGGCGAGTTTGTCTTGAAGTTTCATTGGATTTCCTGAAATCTCTGACTGGGGCCTTTGGGTCGCAGTGGTTTCTGGCCGATCCTGTGGTCGTTCGGCCGGCGCTTGGCCTGGATCATCACGGCCGGGGTGCGGCTACCGTATCATCCCCTGTGCCCGAAGGCGAGCAGGGACGTGAGGCTGAATGTTGCCGGATCGGTCGCCGGGAAGGTAGCGTGGCGCTCACGAATCGCGTAGCATATTGCATCGCAGCGTCACGCGCCGACCAAACCCAGGAGGGGATCTTTCATGCGGTTTATTCTAATGTACGTTCAAGTTGAGACTAACTATCCACGGCCACGCCGTTATGCCCCGCACCCGGTTATGATCCTCCGCCAAACGTGGCAACCCCACATGCAACTGTGCGATCACGGCATCGAGGT
>JBOIDR010000138.1:0-10966 GCA_050740695.1 Gammaproteobacteria bacterium
TCCATCATGGCCAGAGCGGATATCCCGCTCACCGACAGGCCGGATATATACCTGCAGTCTTCCTTATTTCCTTACAAGCCATCATCGTTTCCTCCCTTGCAAACCGGGTGGAGTCCATATATACGCTCGCTGGGAGACCTCGGTTTCGACGCCTGCGGATGGGAACGCGGGACGCTCGCGCTCGCGGGCGGCCGTTTCTCGGCTTCGGCGGAACCACCGCGCAATTTGGGGAAGCAACATCGATTCACTCAACGGCCCTGACTGGCGAACGAGGTGGCGCGGACAAGCGCCCTGCGCTCGCTCAAACTCGATCGCTTGCCCGAAGACCACATTCGGATCGAAGATGCCAAAAGCTCAAGCGCAGAACCCCAAGATCCTGAGCAGGTTCTGTTTGCCTCAAGCAGATCTTCGGACCTTGAGCGCCTGTGGATATGTGGACAACCTCTCTGCTGCCCACATACCCAGCCCTGTAATCCATCGAGATCAACAAGAGAGCCCCAAGGAGGTACTGGAATGTTTATAAGACTGTTACCCATGCCCCCGGACTTTTCGTTAACTATGTCCCCGACCGTTCACACCCCTTTGACGTCGGGAGAGCGGACCTCACCCGGCTGGTCGCTTGCTAACGAGTTGCGCGCCCTGCAACCACAAGAAAGCCCCTGAGACCGGAACCCCAGGCCTTCGTCTTCAATGTCAATGTGCTTTACTCGGTATCCTCAATCACAATCACGTCTTCTGGACAGTTGATCTTGATCGTTGTGCATTGGCCCGTATGAATTGTGACGCAGTCTCCTGCGGCGAGGAACCCAGCCAGACTGAAAGCTCTGTTCAATGCCCTGGCAGCCTCTTCAAAGCCCTTCATTGAAGCTTGAATCGACTCATCGTTAACCTGTCTGCGACCTGTGTTACGGGCGTCAAGCTTGACACTGATAGTGCGGATCTCGGTCTTGGGGTCATCGTCGACATAGAGCCACGACGTCGCCTTTGTTCTAGTAGTCATCTCGCTACTCCTCCGGAATGTGTATCTATAGTGTATATAGTGGTGTCGCAGTCCCTAAAACGCTTTTAACTCGTTAAGGGCGCGTAACCTATACGCTGCAGGGCGAGTGCCAGAAATTTAAAGCTCCTTGAGAGCAGGATATAACCAGCCATTTTTATTACGCTTTTAGCTAGGCAGAGTCCCCCTATTGCGCTGGACCCGGCGGGGTAGCCGCTGTGCGTGGCAAGCGTTTGCACGAGTCGGTTGCAACACTACGTTGCAACTGCAACCTCATGAATGGGAATGTCCTTGATGAGACCCAGGCGCTGCATATGACGCCAGAGGGTCGTGCGATGCACGCCCAGCTTAGCTGCGGTATGCCCGACATGCCATCGATTTGCGTCGAGCAGGCGCTCTAGGGTAGGTCCATCGAGCCCGGCGCAGCGTACCGCGGTAACCAAGTTTCTTTGGGGGTCCTCCGGCATCCTGCGCCGGCGGTCGTTGTGCCTGCGTTCGGGAAAAGGCCTTCCCGTCCCACAACCGTTCAGGACCGGTGGCAGATCGGAGGCCCGGAGCACGTCGGTTTGCGCATGGACAGAGGCGTATTCAATGGCGTTCCGTAGCTCACGCACGTTCCCCGGCCAGCCATGGTGCATGAGAACCTCCATGGCCTCGGCGCTGATGTCCCTTGCCTCTCGCCGCGACCGGGGCACAAACTCGTCCAGGAAATAGCGGGCGAGGAGCGGGATGTCCTCCCGCCGCTCGCGGAGCGGAGGTAGCTCGATCATGGCGACGTTGAGGCGATAGTAGAGGTCCGTGCGAAATCGTCCGGCGCCCACTTCGTCGCAGAGGGGTTTGTTCGTTGCGGCAAGGACGCGTACATCGACCTTGCGCGCCCGATGGCTGCCGACCGGTTCCACGCACTTGGTCTCCAGTATCCGCAGGAGCCGGATCTGGACCGCGGGCGAGATGTCGCCGATCTCGTCGAGAAACAGTGATCCCCCGTGCGCGGCCTCGAATCGTCCGGTGCGGTCCTGGAATGCCCCGGTAAATGCCCCCCTGACGTGGCCGAAGAGCTCGCTCTCGACGAGGCCATCCGGGAGACCACCACAGTTGACGCAGAGGTAGGGTCCCGCCCCTCGCCTGCTCAGCCGATGCAGCGCCGCAGCCACTAACTCCTTGCCGGTACCCGTCTCTCCGTAGATAAGGGTGGTGGTGTCGGTCGAAGCAAGCCGCCTGATTTGGTCGTGGACTCGCCGCATGGCCTCGGATCGGCCGAGCGGCAAGGGGAGATCGGAGAACCTGAGCGCTTGCTCCGACTGGTCCGTAAGCTGCGCGCTTACTAGTTTCATGGAAACCCCTCTGAGCCCGAGCAGTTTCGCCCGCCCGCGCTAATCGTGTGCGTCGAGGATCCCATGGCGGGTTAGCCTGCGCCGCGGACTATTTCACAAAAAGTCTGTGAAATAGTTCCGGGAGTCGGCCGTCCGGCGTAGACGGGTCTTCGCGTGACTCACGGACCGGGCTCCCTCGCGCCGGCCGGCACCTCCACACCCTCGACCGCGAGCATGGCGCAGAGGCGGATGAGCGGCAGGCCGATGAGGGCGGTCGGGTCTTCCCCCTGCATGCGGCTCAAGAGCGAGATCCCCAGCCCCTCCGAGCGCAAGCCCCCCGCGCAGTCGTAGGGCGTCTCGGCGTGCAGGTAGGCGTCGATGTGGTCGTCGCCGAGCTCGCGCACCCACACCCGATAGGGAACGCAGTCGATCTGCACGCGGCCCGTGGCCGAGTTCAACAGGCAGAGGCCGGTGAGGAACTCGACCCGCCGGCCGCTCTGGGCGCGGAGCTGGCGACGCGCGGTCTCGAAGTCCAGAGGCTTGTTCAAGACGACCCCAGCGCACTCCGCCACCTGATCGGCTCCGATGATCAAGGACCCCGGATGGCCGCTCGCCACCGCCTGGGCCTTGGCCCGGGCAAGCCGCTCGACCAGCCTGGACGGGGCCTCGCCGACGTGGCGGGTCTCATCGACCGCCGGCCGGGCGACCGTGAACGGCAGCAGCAGGCGCGCCAGTAGCAAGCGGCGATGGGCCGAGGACGAGGCTAGCACCAACGGCCGCCGCATGCCGAAGGACCGCTACGGCGCTCGCAACGCCGGCACCGGGACCTCGGTGGTCCCGGAGACGTGCGGCGGACAGGGAAGGTGTCGGTTCCAAGGCATCCGCCTAATCCTCCCGGCAGTGGCTGGGTCTGTCGGGCGTGGCACCCCTGGTTGGCCTGTATGAGATCATGGGGCTTATCCGCGCGCCGCAAGCCGCGCATAATATGCTACGAGAGTCGCGTGTCGGACAACCGTCCGAGCGGCTGCGAGCCCCCTCTGCCGATGAACGAGACCTACATCCAGGAGTTGCGCCAGCAGATGCTGGCGGACATCGCCACGCACACGGCCTTCGCCCAGGAGTACATCGGCAAGAACGTCCTAGACCCGCGGGTCATGTCGGCCATGGCGCAGGTGCCGCGGCACGAGTTCGTGCCCTTGGAGCTACAGCTCTATGCGTATGCCGACACGCCGCTCCCCATCGGTTTCGACAAGACCATTTCCCAGCCATTCATCGTCGCGCTCATGACCGATCTCCTGGATCCCCAGGAGACCGATGTGGTCTTGGAGATCGGGACCGGCCTGGGCTACCAGGCGGCGATCCTGTCCCGGTTGGTTCGCAAGGTGTGCAGCATGGAGACTATCGAAGAGCTATCCGCCCAGGCGCGCAAACGCCTGCAGCGCCTGGAGTACGGCAACGTCGAGACGCGGCTGGGTGATGGGTACTACGGTTGGCCCGAGCAGGCGCCCTTCGACAAGATCATCGTGACCGCCGCCCCCGACCTCATCCCGCCGCCTTTGATCCACCAGATCAAGTGCGGCGGTAAGATGGTGATCCCGGCGGGGCTCTCCGAGTCGCAGAAGCTGATCCTGGTAGACAAGGACATGGACGGACATATCGTGACCAAAGAGCTATTGCCGGTGCGCTTCTCACAGCTCGAAACCAACGAGACCGGGACCTTGTGCTAGCCCTGATCGATCGCGCCTTGATCGATCCCGAGGCTTCGATGGACAAGGGCTCGATAGGACGCCAGCGCGGCGCTAGAATGCCCGACCCATGAGAACCAGGAGTGACGCTGTCCGCCGCGTCGACACCGGGCCGCCAGGTCAGAACAGATTGGCGTCGATGCGCTGTGGCAGACTTCGGCGCCTGGCGGCGTGGGTCTCGGTAGCGGTGGTTTTCGGGGGAGTGAGCCCGGCTCGGGCGGACCTCGCCGAGGCCGAGGCCGCCTATAAACGCCGCGACTTCGCAACCGCCCTGCGCCTGCTCACGGTGGAGGCCGAACGTGGGGACATCGACGCGCAGTTCCGGCTGGCGTTCCTGCACGCGAACGGCGAGGGGGCGCCGCCCGATCAGTCACAAGCCACCCGGTGGTTTCACCAGGCCACCGACAAGCTCGATCCCGGCGCCCAATTCAATGTGGCGGTGATGTACTTCGAGGGTAAGCTCCTGCCCAAGGACCCCGTTCTCGCGGCCTACTGGTTCCGCAAGTCGGCCGCGCGCGGCGACTCCGAGGCGCAGTTCAACCTCGGTCTCATGTATGACGGCGGGCTCGGCCTGCCCGCCGATCCGGTGGAGGCGGCACGCTGGTATCGGATGGCCGCCGAGCAGGGACTCAAGTCGGCTCAGATCAACCTGGCCGTGATGTACCGGGATGGGCTCGGCGTCGCCCGTGACAACCGCCAGGCCTACGTGTGGTACGCGCTGGCCGCCGAGCAGGACGATCCCGCGGCGGCCAGGGAACGCGATCGGATCGCGAAGCTCCTCACCCCGGAGGAATATGCCGAGGCCATCCGCCTGCAACACGAGCAGGAGATGCGCGGTTACGAGCCCCCCGGATGAGGCGTCCCGCGCCCACCCCTTCGGTGACCGCTGTGAGCGGCTATTGGTGGTGGGGTTCGTACTTGAACGAGAGCTGCACCCGCGCGCGATAGGCCACGATCTTACCGTCCTCGAGCTTCATATCGAGCTTTGTGATCTCGGCCACGCGCAGATCCCGCAGGCTGCGCGCAGCGGCCTCCACGGCATGACGGGCGGCCTCTTCCCACGACACCGGGCTGGTACCGATGATCTCGGTGACCCGGTAAATGCTGTCGGGCATGACGATTCTCCTTCGGGATGGTGGTATTGGCGGAATGTCGTTGCCGGGGGCCTGCCATTCCATGTCGGTCAAGTCCCTGCCGCTCAGGCCCTCCCGCTCTTTCAACTATAGCCCACGGAACGCCCTGCGCCAGCCACCGGCGCTCGAGCCGGTGCCCCCGCTGCATGCGATTTGACAAACCGAACCGTGCGCGGGTAGCCTCATGGATGATGATGCGAGCCATCGCCCCCCTCCTTCCAACCCGCATCGCCCACTACCGAACCGTCGCGACTATCGGCGTCTCGACCGCGCCGGCCGCTCTATCCCCGGGACATCCGTGCCGCGCCTGAGCACTTTCGCCACGGTTGCCATCGTCCTGGCGCTCCGGGGGGCAGCCGCTGCGGGCGAACCCAGCGATCCCGAGACGGTGCTGCGCGCCCTGGTCAAGGCCAACGAGGACAAAGACCTCGAAGCGATGGCGCGCTGGATGGACGCGGGCGACGACGCCGTTGGCTACAGCATCCAAGGCCGGAAGTACGTCGGATGGCTGCCGTTCGCTCGCGACATGGAGGCCGAGTTCAAAGCCGTCACCCTCCTCGAGGTCCCGATCAAGGACCTCCAGGTCTGGACCCGGGGCGATGTCGCGTGGTTCGCGATGGAGCTCGATTACATCCGGTATGTGGACAGCGGCGGCGGTGAGACCCGCACGGTGATGCCGCTGCGCGAGACCGGGGTGCTGGAGCACCGCCACGGGCGCTGGATCCTGGTGTCATGGCACGAGTCGTTTCGGCTCGCCGAGGGTCTCATGCCCGTTGCCGAGAACGCACCACGGGATCCCGCCGCCACCGCGCCCGATCTGAGCGGACAGTGGGCGGTCCAGGAAGAAGACAAGGCCTATACCGCGACCCTGGACTCCTCCGGCAACGGCACCTATACACACCAGGGAGGGCGCCTCATGACCACGCAGTGCGCCGGCCACAAGTGGGAGGGAACCTGGAAGCAAGGCGGCAACGATCGGGAAGGCGGGTTCGATCTGCTTATCTCGGAGGACGGCCAGGAGGCGCGCGGGGTATGGTGGTATACCCGCGTCGGGGAACATCACAACATCCCGCCGCGGCGGTGGGGCGGCACCTATCATTGGAAACGCCTGCCCAAGGCTCAACCGGGCTCCTGAACCCGAGGGCCGGGGCGGGCACGGCCGCCCGCGCGTCGGTACGCGGGGAAGCCACCCAATGAGCTGTGACTGATAAGAACTTTCGAATTCGATCGGGGGAGGAGACATGAAGCGTACCTTGATTACGATGCTGCTCGGGATTACGATGCTGCTCGGGATTGCGATGCTGCCGGGGCTCATGGGGCCGGCCTGCGCCGGGGCTGAGAGCCGGCATGAAGCCCATGAACCGGCCATTCCGACACTGAATGCACAACCCAAGACCGAGGTCACCTATGAGGGAAACAAGGTCTTCGTGACCTTCGGTCCGTTGGATGCGCCGGCGCCCCATGCCGGCGACCTCGCGGCCAGCCTGCCGCATCATTTCTTCAAGCTACCCAAGGACATGTACATGGTGGGCTACAAGTCCGAGGTGTACACCAAGGACGGAAAACCGCTGCCGCGCCAGTATCTGCACCACATCCTCATGATCAACAACGATAAGAAGAGCGTGTCCTGTCCCGGCGAGCCGTTGTTCTTCGCGGGCGCCGGTCTGGAGATGACCGAGACGCGGTTCCCCGAGGGCTACGGGGTCAAGCTCGAGAAGGGCAAGGCCCTCATGGCGGTGCTCGCGCTCTATCACGGCGTACCGCCGACCAAGGACGTGATGGCGCGCTTCACCATGGAAATGGCGCCCGAGGGCGCCAAGATCGCGGAGATGGATGTCTATCAGGTCGGTGTCAACGTCGTCTGTTACAGCAAGTTCAAGGACCGCCTCCCCGGGGAGACCGACGAAGGGATCGCGATCGAGCGCGGCCTCAATGTCTCCAAGGCCCCGCTCAAATTCAACCAAGACGGGTGTGTGAAATTCGCGTATCCCCACGGTCATGACCAGCTCCTGATGATCGCCTTGGAGGACAAGACCGATAACAGGACCCTGCTGCGCACGGTCCCCAACGTCGAAGCCGACGGCACCTTCATCGAATTCGAACCGCATCAGGTCTACAAGAGCGCCCAGGGATTCAGCGTCAGCAGCCGGCACGACTATGAGATCTCGATGGTCTACCATCGCCCGCTCGACAATCCCAATCTGAACCACGGCATGGGGAACTATTTGTTGTACATGACCCCCGGTGCATGCCCGACGAGCACTGCGACACGCTGAACCGCCGATCTGCGCGGCGGACACCGATACCGCATCGGGCGCGGCAAAGATCGCCGGCGTTATTCTCGAGTATTGCTTGAGGTTGCGGCATGATGCACGCGGTTGCCGACGACGTCGGCGACCCGGGTGAGCGTCGGACCGCGCTCGTCGAGGACTAGCACGCTATCCGTCTGGTACCAATCTCCGAGGACGACACGGCGCGCCTCCCCGCTCTGCAGCACCAGCCGATGGATGGTGGGGCGGTGGGTGTGGCCGTGGATGAGCTGCCGGACGCCGTGGGTTTGCATCGTCTCGACGACCGCCTCCGAGGTGACGTCCATGATCGCCTCGGCCTTTCCCTGGGTCGCCATGCGGCTGCCTTCGCGCGCCTTCTGGGCGAGTGCCGCGCGCTCGCTCAGCGGGCGGGCCAGGAAACCCGATTGCCACCTCGGATCGCGCACCTGCCGGCGGAAGGCCTGGTACTCGAGATCCTGGGTGCACAGCGTATCGCCGTGCATAAGCAGCGTGGGCTCCCCATAGAGATCTACTACGGTCGGATCGGGTAGGAGCCGGCAGCCGGTCTGTGCTTCGAAACGCGCGCCCATGAGGAAATCGCGGTTGCCGCGCATGATGTACACGGGTGTACCCGTGGCACAGAGATCGGCAAGCGCGGTCAACACCTCGGGATGCGGGGGCCGATCGTCGTCATCTCCGATCCAGGCCTCGAAGAGGTCCCCCAGGATGTAGAGCGCTTCGGCCCCGCGCGCCGGCCCGGCGAGGAGCGCTTCGAAGCGCGTGAGGGGCTCGGGACGCAGCGCGTCGAGATGGAGATCGGAGATGAACAGGGTCGCCATGCGCTGGCCTCGCGGTGTGCCGTGGCTATAATGGCACATCCCCCCGCACCCGCCCATGGTCAAGACCCGCTTCGCGCCCAGCCCCACCGGGCCCATGCATCTCGGCAAGGTGCGCACGGCGCCCTTCAGCCATTGTCTCGCGCGCCGCGAGAAAGGCGTGTTCCTCCTCCGCATCGAGGACACCGATGCGGCACGCGATACCGAGGGATCCGTGGCCGCCATCGTCGTGCGGCCGGCCTTCGTCGAGGCGATCCGCGCCAACGTCCTGATCGACGGACCCGACCTTACGGACCTCATCGCCTCGGTGCCCCGCGAGCGCCTTCGGTAGCGGTTCGCAGCTCCCATCAAAAAACCCTGATGCTCACTATCTACAACACCCTGACGGGCACCAAAGAGCCCTTCACCCCCATGGTAGCCGGCCGGGTGAGCCTGTACGTGTGTGGGATCACGGTGTATGACTACTGCCATCTGGGCCACGCCCGCGTCATGGTGGTGTTCGATGTCGTGACCCGCTATCTGCGCGCGCTCGGCTACGAGGTCACCTATGTGCGCAACATCACCGACATCGACGACAAGATCATCCGGCGCGCCGCCGAGGCGGGCGAGGATATCGGGACGCTGACCGAGCGTTACATCGGGTTCATGGACGAGGACGCGCAGGCGCTCGGGGTTCAGAAACCCGATCTCGAACCGCGCGCCACCCGGCACATCGAGGCCATGACGCGCATGATCGAGCGGCTCTTGGAGCGCGGGCATGCCTACCTCGGAAAGAACGGCGATGTCTACTATCGGGTGGCGAGCTTTGTCGAGTATGGAAAGCTCTCGGGAAAGCGACCCGAAGCGCTGCGCGCCGGCGCTCGGGTCGACGTGGACGAAGCCAAGGACGATCCGCTCGATTTCGTGCTCTGGAAGCACGCCAGACCGGGAGAACCGGCGTGGGCATCGCCCTGGGGACCCGGGCGTCCCGGCTGGCACATCGAGTGTTCGGCCATGGCCACCCATTGCCTGGGCGATTCCTTCGACATCCACGGGGGCGGACAGGACCTCCAGTTCCCCCACCACGAGAACGAGATCGCCCAGTCCGAGGGTGCAACCGGCCAGGCTTTCGCCCGGGTGTGGATGCACAACGGCTTTGTGCAGCTCGAGGAGGAGAAGATGTCGAAGTCGCTCGGCAACTTCTTCACCGTGCGCGAGGTCCTCCACCGCTATGAGCCTGAGGAGGTGCGCTGTTTCATCCTGGCCAGCCACTACCGGAGCCCGCTCCGTTACTCGCAAGACAATCTGGAGCATGCCCGGCAGCGGATCACAGGGCTCTACCTGGCGCTACGCGATTTCCCCAACGACGGGCAACCGGATCGACATGGACGTCGGGCTGTTGTGGAGGTACAGGATGAACCGGGCCGACATGGACGTAGAGCTGTTGTGGAGGTACAGGATGAACCGGATCGACAAGGATGTCGGGCTGTTATGGAGGTACAGGATGAACCCCCTGTGCAGGAAGATGGCTTCGAAGCACGCTTCCGCGCGGCCATGGACGATGACTTCAACACTCCCGAGGCCATGGCCGTGCTCTCCGACCTGGCGCACGAGGTGAACCGCCTGCGCGACACCGATCCACCTAGAGCGGGACGCTTTGCGGCGACGCTGAAGCGCCTCGCTGCGGTGCTAGGCCTCTTGCAGCTCGACCCGGACGAGTACCTCAAGGGGCGGACCGTGTCCGTTACGGCGTCATTTACGGCGTTCGACGGTCCGGGAACACCGGCGGCACCGGACCCGATCAGCGGGGAGCACGTCGAAGAGTTGATCCGTCAGCGCACCGAGGCCCGCGCTCGCATGGACTGGCAGGAGGCCGATCGGATCCGCGTGCGGCTCGCCGCCCAAGGCGTGGTGCTGGAAGACGGGCCGGGCGGCACGCGCTGGCGTCGGGGATAGCCCCGCGCCGGCACGTGCCGGTCCATTGACGCCTCGGAGACGGGTGCGTATCATCCCTCGCGCTTCCGCGACCAGCCCGGTGCACATCGGCCTCTCGGGGCATAGCGCAGCCTGGTAGCGCACCTGCTTTGGGAGCAGGGAGTCGGGGGTTCAAATCCCTCTGCCCCGACCACGTCTCCCCGGTGAAGCGTCTCTACTTCACGGCGGGGACCCGCAAGGCGCCTGTAGCTCATGCGGATAGAGCATCGGCCTTCTAAGCCGAGGGTAGCAGGTTCGAGTCCTGCCAGGCGCGCCATTGCGCGGTGAGGTCCCGTGCATCGCTGTACGAACCCCCTGCCCTGCTTTCGAGTGCGAAGGGCCGGCCGGCGTACGGGGAGGTCGTTCGGGACGCGAAGTACCGTTACGCTGTCGAGCGGTTGCGATGGTGGGCGTAGCTCAATCGGTAGAGCCCCGGATTGTGGATCCGGTTGTTGTGGGTTCAAGTCCCATCGCTCACCCCATCCCCTGACCGCGCCTTGCCAGCACCCGCCGCGGGCCGTTAGCTCAATTGGTAGAGCAGCTGACTCTTAATCAGTAGGTTGGAGGTTCGAGTCCTCCACGGCCCACCAATAAACTAAACAACCACCGGCTAAAAGCCGGTGGGTTTGAGTTACGGACTGAAAGTCCGGATACGCGTCGACTGAACGACGCGTCTACGGCTCCACCTTGAATTCACTCGCGTGATCAGGTTCAAAGTG
>JBOIDR010000139.1:0-10929 GCA_050740695.1 Gammaproteobacteria bacterium
GTTATTTCGCTTAAAGGCTGGATATCACCGCCGGTGACGTCCAGCGCGATGCAATAAACTCACCAAAACCCTGTCTTCTATGCCCTTTCCTGACGATCCGCGTGGATATTTATGCAACTGGAGGGTTGATCCGCTGTGAGACCCGGAACAGCTCCTCAACGGAGATCAGGCTGGCAAACAAGGTGCTCTGCAGAATGAGAACCTGAGCCGCAAGTACGCTGGGAATGGCTTGACGGGCGATAAGCGGAAACTCGACGTACCTCAGGGTCTCCAAACGTGTCATCCCGCTTACCTTGGCGGCCACCCTGTATTCGCCGCGGAAAGCGTCCAACGTAGTACGGATGATTTCCGCGACAAGAACGACATTAATCAGCGAGAAAATCGCGGATGCTGTAACGAAAGGGTTAATCACGACGCCCATGACATCCTGAAGGGGGTAGTGAGCCCAATAGAGAAGAACAATGGGTGGGATCGCTACCAGGGCAAACGATGCGGCACGGAGCGGGTACCCTACCGACTGTCTGTAACGACTCGCGAGCGTACCGATCACCGTTCCAATAAGTAGCCCGGAAATCCAGGCAATCGACGCAAGCTGGAGGGTGACAAGGAGGCCCTCCGAAAACGCGAGCCTGTAACGAAGAATTATCTCGACGATCGTCATGGCCGTGCCGTTGGCGACGCCTTGGGGGTCGGTTCGACAAGGACCGCCGTCTCGGGACGGTACGGAAGAGCAGCGCGTGGAAACACACCTGGGCCGGGTTCATACTCTTGAAGGATCTTGTCGACTGTGCCACCGTAAAGAAGCTCGGCAAGGGCCACGTTGAGGAACTCTCTTAGTTCTGTGTCGCCCCGCTTGATAACTAAGGAGTTCCCGAAGATGCGTAGCGGTCGATCTGGCGCCAGCTCTTTCAGGGTGCCGGGGTTCGTTGCGAGAAACTCCCGGATGATGCCAGGTTCCGCAAAGGTAAGGTCTGCCTTGCCCGTCCTAATGTTAAGCAGGTTCTGGGTAAATGGGCTCAGCTGCGGAAGTGAGATGCGGGTTGCCTTGGGGAAGTCCGCCTGAGCAATGATATCCTCCATCGCGCCGTCAATAGTTGCAGTGAACCTTATCACCTCTCATTCATTCGGCGGCACCACCTTTCGGCTCCTGACACCTGGGGAATCAATACCTTCGAGGTTGGCAAAGCGCGTCTCCTTTGTCCTACCCCAAGATTTGATCACGCTGTAGAACACCGGAATAGTAAACGAGCCCGCTTTCGCCCGACTCGTGCTGGGCCATAGACCTCCGGCGAAGACGTCATATCTTCCGCTGTCCAATCCCGCAAAGATGTTCTCGTAACCAACCTCTTCTACCCAGTTGATTCGTGGATCAGCTTTCTTGCCGATTTCCTCCATGAGATCATGAAAGATGCCGGATAGCTCTCTACTGTTCGGATCTTTGCGGAAATAGGGCGAATAAACTAGGTAGCTACATCGAATCTCGCCGTTACGAATGACCTTAGTGAGGTGGCTCTCAGCGGCGGCAGGCGGAGTGATCGGTCTATCGATCCAAAGCTTCTTGACGAATAGTGTGATGATCGCAAGAGCGACAAGCACGACAGCGACTGCGACAAACTCGTAGCGGCGCATTTAGACACTCTCCACGCGTTCGGAGATTGAGTCGATGCAACGACGTGAAGACGGTGGCGTATTCGGCGGACAGCTGCAGAAGACACCGTCCACTGCTCTGATCGCCCAGGGAGGGAAACAGCTCATACCGATGGCTTCTATGCGAGGTCGCGCTTCATATCCATGCTGGACGACGGGATCGATCGTTACCCCTGTCGGCCGGCGGTGACCCGAGGCGCATAGGGATTTCAAACGCCGTTTTTCTTCAAGAGGCAGGGTACTCTTGGGCTCGTGAGCCGTCAAGCATGGCGGTTCTCGGCCTGGAACGGGGGGAACCGGGGCATTTTCCGGCCCTTCATCGGCCCGAGGCGCTATGTTTCGTACGGTTTTGGCGTCTCGGGTGGGCGCAGGCCAAGGGGGATGGTGGGCTCGGGACATGGGATTCGGATCAGGGGATTTGGAATCGGTCGAAGCGCTGCGCCGTCGCTCGGGACGGTGCCCGGGCGGGCATGCCAAGATGCTTGAGGATCTTGGCAATCACGGGTGGGATCTACGATGGCGGCGATGATCGTCAAGGGGCCGCCGCAGTGGGGGCACGGTTCAATATCGATATCGAATACCCGTTTACGAAAGCCCTCCCTGGCTTTCGCCCTTCGGGCGGCGTCCGCCGTTCAAAACCCACTCCCGGCGGTTTTGTGAGCAACCGGGCCCAGCTCAGGCGGGCAGGGGCGCCGCGGTAGGGGGCGCCTCGGCGTGGTCGGCTGAGGGGGTATGAGCGTTGACCGGTACGTTCGGAATGATGTCGGGACGCAGCCTGGCGCTGCGTTCTCGGCGCGGCAAGCACGCCCCTCTCCCTGGGCCTGGCTTCGGGCGCGAGCACGCCGTGGAAGCGAATGAGATGGAGCCGTGGACGGGGAACCAGGGCGGCGAGTCACTGCAAGAACTCCAGGGGTGACATGACGATGTGGGTCGTACCCTCTCGATAGGGGGTCTTCAGGGTGAGCACGACCTGCCGGCACTGTTGAGAGCCAGGCGCTCGTTGGCGATGGCGGGGCGGGTGATATAGCGGCACAGTGTTGCGTCCTCGGCGCGCCCAGCAGGGCCATCCCTGGCCCTGGCTTCCGGGTTTCTTCCTCTGATGGGCCGCGCAGCAGACCTCGGGACGGAGGCTAAAGCCCTGCTCGTCGACACAGCGCGGGGGGGCAGGCGGCGGCTCTCGGGTCGGGACGGTTTGGAAGCTCAGCACCTTCTGCCCCGCCCGGGGCCCGAGGGCAACGCGGTAGGTGCAGGCCACCGCCCGCAGGGGCCCGAGCGCTGTATCCGGATCGGTGTCGGCGAGGTAGCTCATTCCCTGCTCTTCGATGAGCAAGCCCTTGCGGGTCAAAAGCTTCATCCTGTACCTCCCCAAAGCTGCATGTCCTGTGCACCCGGTTCATCCGGTACCTCCCCAAAGCTGCATGTCCCTGTGCGTCCGGTTCATGAGCCACTGGTCCGCGCGCGACGTGCTGAGCTTGCAAAGGCCCAGGATTTGTCATCGACGTGCTGCGCAAGGGTGCAGAAGAGGTGCGCAAACTCGCCGCTCCCCTATAGGAACAGGTGGTTCAAGCCACTGGCGTTGCTGCCCGCTTTGGACCTACACTCTGGGGTCCTGAGCTTCTGGTGGCGAGCCCTGGCAGCGTTAAGCGTAGTGGGGCTCAGTAGCCGCAAGCCATTGGAGCAACGGATTGGTAGGATGACGAAGACAACAAGACATGGGACAAGTGAACTCTGCAGGCGGGCGACGTGCGAGCTTTGAGAGTCAAACCGCTTGTGTGTTAGCTTATCAAGCAGGCATCAGAACGACACGGAGCGAAGCCATGAGCGAACAAGTTGAAGCTGTCTACGAAAACGGACTCTTTCGTCCGCTCAGCCGGGTGGATTTACTTGAAGGCGAACGGGTTCGTCTAACGGTGGTGACCCTGGGCGAAAAGACAATAGACCCCGCCTATAATCTGGCTGAAATTGCCGAGGAGACGGGCATTCCCGATCTTGCGACCAACATAGATCACTACCTTTACGGATTACCAAAACGGAGCAATGAATAAGCTCTTTGTGGACACCGCAGGGTGGATTGCGCTCATTAACCGCTCGGATGCAGTGCACACGGCAGCCACGAAGATTTACAACGAGCGATTCGCGGCCGGCTGGGAGTTCATCACGCATGCTGGGGTGATGCTGGAAGTCGGCAATGGGATGTCATTGGTGCGATTTCGACACCTCGCAGTGCGGCTCAACACTCGCATTGATGCCTCAGCGCACATCGAAGTTGTTCCGCTCAGCGAAGCTCTCTACAGAGCTGGCTGGCAGATGTATGCGAAACGGCTCGATAAAGATTGGGGCCTCGTGGACTGCATTAGCTTTGTCGTTATGCAGGAGCGCGGTCTGATCGAGGCCCTGACTGCTGACCGGCACTTCCAGCAAGCCGGATTTACCATGCTTCTGTAGCATCCTTATATTTCCAAATGCACAGTACGGGATCTTGCGTAGTAGCCGCCGGCGCAGGCTGAACCACTTCGCCCATCGTCCCTGAGGAATTGCTCTTCCTTGAAGGCCGCCGGTAGTGACAGTAGCATGCGGTTGCTGCCTCTGGCAACGTCACCGCACTTGGCCCCTGGCGTAGTTAGGCTTCCCGTACTTAGGCATGAACTGCTCGACATCGCCCGAGACCTCGGATGCGAAACCGCTCTGGTTGCCGAAAACGATGCGTCTTGTCGTGTCTCACCTTTGTCCGCTATCCCCCGCAGGGAGGTTGTCTCGTCGATCCCCGGTCCTACAGTGTCCGGCGCGAGTTGGCTTTGCGGGCTTCGTGTCATTGTCAACCCCTTCCCCTTGTGATCGGCTTTCCCGACCTCGGAGTACTATGAAGTGATCCGACTCCCCATCCCCCAAGGGCCCTGGACAGAGAGGAAGTAGATTGGCGAGCTACTACCGAGCCGAGATCCGCGGTGGCCGGACACCGCGCTCTGGCGCCGCCGCCAGCCGGTGGTGCGAAACGCGGACTCGCGTAGCGAGAGTTCGTGCCTCCCCGATTGAGAACGGCTTGCCGATTTGTCCTCTTCACAACCACACCCGCACCAGCGCCCCACCCAGCGCCCCGCGCCCGAGCTCCAGCCGGCCGCCGTAGACCCCCTCGACGATCTCGCGCACCACGGCCAGCCCGATGCCGTGCCCGCCGATCTTCGGATCGGCACGCACCCCACGCCTGCCGATCGCGGGCTTTACGTCCTCCGGGATCCCGGGACCGTCGTCCTCGACCTCGATCACCAAGCCCGTGCCGGCGTCCTGCGGGCGGGCGCGCAGCGCGACCTCCCGCCGCGCCCACTTGCAGGCGTTGTCGAGCAGGTTGCCCAGGACCTCGACGAGATCTCCCTCGTCGCCGTGAAACCGAAGCCCGTGCGTCACTTGCAGATCGAACTGCATAACTTTGTCCGCATGAACCTTGGCCAGCGTCCTCTCGAGCTTACGCACCGCCGGTGCGACCTCGATGGGCCAAGCGAGCACCGTACGACCCGAGGCCGCGGCGCGCTGCAGTTGGTATTCGACGGTCCTGTTCAGGCCCTCCACCTGTTCACGCATGAGCGCTTGCAGCGGCGCGGGCGTGTCCTTATCGTCGATGGCGCTGCGGATCACCGCGAGCGGCGTCTTGAAGCTGTGGGCGAGGTCCGCCAAGGCGTGACGATACCGTTCGAGGTGGGCGCCGCGATTGCGCAACAGCGCGTTCAGGCGCTCGGTCAGGAGGCATAGCTCACTCGGGTAGCTCTGGCGCAACTCGGATTGCCGGCCGGCCTCGATCTCCGCCACCTCGAGGGCCACCCGCCGCAAGGGCGCGAGGCCCCAGCGCCAGATCAGCCCTTGCACGGCCAAGAGCACCACCGCGGCCCCGACGAGCCATCCCCATAGGCTCTGCCTGAACCCGCGCACCAGGTCGTCGAAGGCGTCGCTCTGCTCCGCCACATAGAAGGTGTAGCCATAGCTCTTCTTCGGACTCGCTTCCCACTCGACGGCCAGTCCCAGGGCGAAGTAGCGCGCGCCGTCTGCGCCGGTGAGGTCCTGGAACGTCGCGACCCCGGTGCGGTACACCGGATCGAAGGGCAGACCGAGCCCCAGCATCGACGGCGAGCGCCACACCAGCGCGCCGCTCGCGGCGTTGATCTGGGCATAGAGGCCCGAGCCCGGTGTCCCGAAACGGACCTCGGGGAGTCGATCCGGGACCACGAGGCGCTCGGCCGGGTCGAGATCGGCCGCGGCGAGCAGGGCGTAGACCTGGGCCTGGAGCGCCGCGCGTGCCTGGGCCAGGGCGCTGTCGCGGAAGGCACGGTCCAGGGTCAGTCCGGTGAGCCCGAGAAAGGCGGTGAGCACCACGCTCGCGGCGATCAGGAGCCGCGCGTTGAGCGACAGCCCCGCGCGAACCGTCAAACCGATGGGCGTCAAACCGATGGGCCGGACGACCTGAGGAGGCGGAACCGGTAGCCGCGGCCCCGCAGGGTTTCGATGGGATTGAGCAGGCGCTCTGGGTCGAGCTTGCGCCTCAAGCGCGCCAGCATGACCTCCAGCACGTTGCTGTCGTGGTCCTGGTCCTCGTGGTAGAGGTGTTCGGCGAGCTCGGTCTTCGAGATGACCTCACCCGCGTGCAACATCAGATATTCGAGGATCCGGTATTCGAAGGCCGTCAGCTCGACCGCGGCACCCTCAACCAGGACGGACTCGGCCCGGGTATCGAGGGCGAGCGATCCGAAGGTGAGCACCGGGTTCGCGAACCCCGCCGCGCGCCGCACGAGCGCCCTGAGGCGTGCCAGCAATTCCTCCATCTCGAAGGGCTTGACGAGATAATCATCCGCGCCCACCCCGAGACCCTCGACCTTGTCCTGCCAGCGCCCGCGCGCGGTCAGGATCAAGATCGGGAAGCCCAACCCGGCCGCCCGCCAGCGCCGGATCACCTCGATACCCGGCAGCTTGGGCAGGCCGAGGTCCACGATGGCCAGATCCACGGGGTAATCGCGGCCGATGAACGCCCCTTCCTCCCCGTCCGCCGCGAGGTCCACCACATAGCCTTCGACGCGCAAGCGCTCCGCGAGCTGCTCGCGCAAGGGCGCCTCGTCCTCTACGACCAGGGCGCGCATGCTGCCCGTGTGGCACGCCCCTCAGGGCCGGACCGCGCCGGTGCGGGGATCCACCTCCAAGACGCGGACCCTCCCGTCGCGGGAGAGGATCTTGACGCGCTGGGAACCGCTTTTGGGTTTCACCCCGAGCACCCGGCCCCCCGTGGCCCGGCGCGCGATGGACGCGGCCCGGTCGCGGTCGGAGGGCGCTCCCTGTACGCCGGCCGGCGGATCGTTCTGGCGCCGGCCCTGGGGCTGTGCGCACAAGGGCACGACCAGGAGGCAGGCCAGTGCCAGGCGGGCAAGAGACTGGATCAGAGGCAGGTTCACCGCTTTTCTTGAAACCGCGATCGCGCTCCGTTTATCCGGGCGGTCACCCACCGCTTTTAAAGCCTGTGAAAAGATCGTCGCGAGCAAAGGGGTCGTGATGCGAGCACGAACTAAATGATTGTCTCACAAACCCTCAGCCTTGGGGCTCGGGTCTGGTGAACACGCGGTCGTGCTGCAGGGCCGGGATCATGCGCCGCACCTCATCGACCTTCCCGGGATCGACATCGGCAACGATGAAGCCAGGCGCGTCTCCGCCGTCGGCCAGGATCCGTCCCCAGGGATCCACGATCAAGGAATGGCCATAGGTGGCCCGCCCGCTCCGGCGCACGCCGCACTGGCTGGGAGCGAACACATAGCTGCCGGTCTCGACGGCGCGGGCGCGCACCAGGAGGTGCCAGTGCGCCTGGCCGGTGGTGCGCGTGAAGGCCGCGGGGATCGCCAGATAGCGCGCGCCGGCCTGGGCCAGGGCCCGGTAGAGATACGGAAAGCGCAGGTCATAGCAGACCGAGAGCCCGAGCACGCCCCACGGCGTCCTGGCGGTGATCGCCCTGTCCCCGGCCTCCACGGTGGCCGTCTCCCGGTAGCTCTCACCGGCCTTGAGGTTGACATCGAAGAGGTGGATCTTGTCGTACACGGCCGTGATGTGCCCGTCGGAATCGATCAGGTAGGAACGGTTGTTGAGCTTGCCGCTCTCGACCTTGATGGATAGCGATCCCAGGAGGATCCAGGCGCGCAGCTCGCGCGCGAGGGTTCGAAATCGAGGGATCGCCGGGTGGGTCTCCTCGGGCCGGGCCTCCGCGAGGAGCATGGCGTCGTTGATCTGAATGAGGGAAAAGTTCTCCGGCAGGCAGATGAGCTCGGCCCCCGTGGCGCGCGCGGCGCGGCAGAGGGCTTCGGTCTCCGCGAGATTGTGGGTCAGATCGTCGTCCGCGCAGTTCTGGATGCAGGCGACTTTGAATGCGGCGCTCATGGAAGGCGGCTCTCGATAGGGCGTGTGCCCGCGTCAGCACGGAACCTGCCAGTGCTCTCACAACGCGGAGCCTCAGAGCAGGCGCTCGCTCGCTACCACGATACCGTCCCGATCGGCATAGAGGTGATCCCGGGGCGCAAAGGTGACGCCGGAGAAGGTCACCGGGATGTCGCGGTCGCCGGCCCCCTTCTTGGCGCTCTTGCGAGGATGGGTGCCCAGGGCCTTGACTCCGATGGCGACGCTCGCGATCGCCTCCGAGTCACGGATACAGCCATACACGACGAGCCCGGCCCAGCCATTCCGGTGTGCCAGGGAGGCCAGAACATCCCCCACCAGCGCACAGCAGAGCGATCCACCGCCATCGACGACCAGGACCCGCCCCTCGCCGGGCTTCTCGAGAGCCGCCCGCACCAGGTTGTTATCCTCGTGTACCTTGATGGTGGCGATCGGTCCCGAAAAGCATTGGAGCCCGCCATAATCGCGAAATCCGGGTGCGACCACCCGGACCCCGGCCTCGTGGCGGTCGCAGAGATCGGCCGTCGTGAAGCTCACACACCGCCCTCCGGCAATACGTCCATCGATTTGGATCTCATCCGCCCACGTCGCCTTGCGGACGGGATCGGCTGGCCGCGGGCCCGGTGTCAAAGCGGTCGGCCTCGGGGATCGCCCGGCGTGGAGCGGGGCGGTGGCGCGGTGGTGGGGGCGCGTTTCTCATGGCATGATCGTCCCGCTCGGATGGTCCCCTTCGGATTATCCCGTTCGCACCCAGGGGTTGCGGTGGTGCCGAAGTATGGTCGAGGGGCGCGAAGGGGTCAATGCGGGGCGGGCGTCCGCCCGAGCAGAGCACGCCGGAACCGCATGCAAACGAAGCGCTGCAGGAAGCCCGGCGCAAGAGGCGCGCCTCATACATCCCGGCGGTGATTGATCACGTAATCGCTCGGCTTCCCGGCGAACGCTAAGCGCAGCATGGCAGAGAAACGAGCCAGGTAGCGTGCCGTATGCGTCCGGGTAGGATCGCGGCCTTGGTGAAACCGTACCCGTTGCGAACCCGCGTTCAATCTCCTATCCTGGCGTGAAAAAGGTGCGTTGAAATTCCTATTCGCCCCGATATCATCGATATCGAGCACAGGCCACCCGCCCCGCGGGAGCAGGCGGAACGCTATCGCCAGATCTTCGAGCACTCCAACGACGCCATCTTCATCATCGACCCCGCGGCGGATCGGATCCTGGAAGCCAACCCGCGCGCCTCTGCGATGCTCGGGTATAGCCATGACGAGCTCGTGTCCATCCCCATCAGCGCGGTGCATCCCAACGAGATGCCGCGCATGCTCGCCTTTACCGACACGGTGCTACGCGAGGGGCACAGCTGGACCGACGAGCTGAGCTGCATGACCAAGGCCGGAGAATTCCTGCCGGCCGAGATCTCGGCCTCGGTGCTCAGGATGGCCGGCCAAACGTTCGTCATCGCGATGGTGCGCGACATCGCCGAGCGCAAACGCATGGAGGCGGCATTGCGGGACAGCGAAGAGCGGCTGTCCCGGGTGCTGGATTCGGCCATGGACGCCATCATCGTGGTCGACGAGAAACTCCGCATCAGCTTGTTCAACAGAGCCGCGGAAAGCACGTTTCGTTGTCCGGCCCCGGCGGCCCCCGGAACCCCGCTGCGGCCCCTGATCTCGGACCGCTTCGGGGACTTGATCGAGCTCTCGGTGAAGGAGTTCGCGCGGAGCGGATGGGAGAAGCACTATACGTGGGCCGAGGCCCTCACCGCTTTCCGTGCCGACGGCGAGCCGTTCGCCGTGGATATCACCCTCTCGCCCTTCGAGCACGCGGGACGACGCTACCTGACGTTGATCCTCCGCGATGTCACCGTGCGCCAAAAGGCGCAGCATCGGCTCCGGGATCTGCGCAGCCAGAACACGCGCCTTCAGGCCCTGGTCCGCTCCGAAGCGGGCGCCCCGGACATCATCGGCGTCTCGGCCCCGATGCGGCGCCTGTTTCGCGACATCGAGCAGGTCGCGACCACCGACTCCACCGTTCTGATCCTCGGGGAAACCGGGACCGGGAAGGAGCTCATCGCCCGGGCGCTGCACCGGCAGAGTCGGCGCAAGGACAAACCCCTGGTCACGCTCAACTGCGCCGCCTTATCCGCCGGCCTAATCGAGAGCGAGCTGTTCGGCCATGAGAAAGGCGCCTTCACCGGGGCGCTCGCGCGCAAGCTCGGCCGTTTCGAATTGGCCGATCAGGGTACCCTGTTCCTGGATGAGATCGGTGAGCTGCCCCTGGACCTGCAGGCCAAGCTCCTGCGGGTGCTGCAAGAAGGGGAGTTCGAGCGGGTGGGCGGCGTCACCACGCGCAAGATCGATGTACGGATCATCGCGGCCACCAACCGCAACCTCGCGCACACGGTCAAGGACGGCAAGTTCCGGGAGGACCTCTTCTATCGGCTCAATGTCTTTCCCGCCCATGTCCCCCCGCTGCGCGAACGCCGGGAGGACATCGACCCGCTCGTCAAGTACCTCGTCGCGAAGCTCGGCCGCCGGATCGGGCGCCCGATCGAGGCCATCAGCCCGCAAGTCCTGGATGCCCTCATGGCCTATGACTGGCCGGGTAACGTGCGCGAGCTGGAGCACGTCATCGAGCGCGGGGTGATCCTGTGTCACGATGGCCGGCTCGATCTGGGCGCCTGGCTGCCGCGAACCGCCACGGCTGTTCGTGGGCGCACCCTGCAAACGCTGGAGGCCCATGAGCGAGACTATACCCTCCAGTTGCATAAATATCCACGCGGATCGTCAGGAAAGGGCATAGAAGACAGGGTTTTGGTGAGTTTATTGCATCGCGCTGGACGTCACCGGCGGTGATATCCAGCCTTTAAGCGAAATA
>JBOIDR010000140.1:0-10749 GCA_050740695.1 Gammaproteobacteria bacterium
GAGGTACGGTGTTTCACGATCACAGGGACGGAAATGGTTCATGGACGCGCGCTCGTTGGGACCCTGACCGATCCGATCGCCCCGCCCATGAAAAGTTCCATGCTAAGTCCGACAGGCTGCTAGGGCGGCCTCCTGGCGACGCCCTCGAGGAGAGGTGGCTGAGCGGTCGAAAGCGGCGGTCTTGAAAACCGTTGTGGGGCGACCCACCGGGGGTTCGAATCCCTCCCTCTCCGCCAAAACAATCATAGAGATGCCGCGTCACACCTCACCGGCCGCCCGAGACAGGTGGAACGATATTGTAACGGTCCTCCATGGCGCGAACGGCTTCCCGCAAGTGCTCGGCCGCGAGGTGGCTGTAGCGCTGCGAGACCGTGAGGGTCGGGTGGCCCAGAAGGCTCCATCACTGCGCGCTGCGCGACGGCCGGGGGCGCCCCTGCCGGGCAGAGTGCCCCTACGCTGGGGTGGAGGTCTACCTCAACCGTCCGAGCCACGACTCTATGGGCTGGAACCCGAATCCCCACCGTACATGTTGATCGAGAAGCCACTCTTGGCCTGGTTCTACGTCGAGGCCGATACCCGCTTCCCCACCGCGAGGTGGGCCAGTAACGCCTCGACCTCCGCGGCCCCCATGTCGCGGGGGTGTCGTTTGTTGTGATGCAATACGAAGCGCCGGATCCAGTCCACGTACGCTACGGATGCTGTCGTGCTATCCATCCGTTCCGCACCTTGCAAGGAATCGATCCGGAACAGCACCAGTTTCTTAAGTTCCCCCTTCCACGATTTCCCGGAGCTCGTCGCTGATTTGCTTCCTTTCAGGGCTTCCCGGTTTCGGGTATAGACCTCCTCTGCCGCGAGTCCGGAGCCACGAACCCAGACAGCCAGAAGAACCGCTCTGTCACACCGCACCAGCTCAAGCGGGTCATCGGTCGGCGACTCATGATCAGATCTTGATGAAGTCCATTTCGTTGTAGTCGCGAGTGCGGGCGCAGACTTCATAGCCCTCGCGGCTGCCGTCGTCATTGGTGTTGCCTTCGATGGTGCGCGGGATCGCGGTCGCGATCTTCGAAAACAATCGCTTACGGGGCCCTGGGTCATGGCGTCGACCACTCGCGCGGACAGCTCTTGGCGCGGTCGCCGTGGTCCCTCGGGTAGTCTTCTTGTCAGCATCCCCGTTGTTGCGGCCGACGTTCCGGACACAAAAACGCGGCGCCCCGCACCCCGCTCGAGTCCCCATGCAAGGCCGGCACGAGTTTGGTGTCGACGCGATCCGAGAATACCCATTGGGCCCAAAGCCTCGGCACCGTGCAGTACAGCCTCTCTATCCGTGACACGCCGCCGCCCAGCACGATCACCTCCGGATCGAGGAGGTTGATCACATGTGCGAGCGCACGCGCGAGGCGGTCCTCGTAGCGGGAAAGCGTCGCAGCGGCGCGTTCCTCGCTGGCCTCGGCGCGCTGCACGATGGCTTCGCCGGAGAGGCGCTCGGAAGTCAGGTGCTCGTGATCCCGCGCGAGGCCGACGCCGGACAGCCAGGTCTCGATGCAGCCATGGTGTCCGCACCAGCATGCGGCGCCTGGAAGCTCATCCCATTCCGGCCGGATCCAGGGCAGCGGGTTGTGACCCCACTCACCGGTGATGGCATTCGGTCCACGTATCAGACGCCCGCCGATGGCGATGCCACCGCCGACCCCTGTGCCGAGGATCACGGCGAAGACGTTGGCCGCACCCGCCGCCGCGCCATCCCGTGCCTCCGAGACGGCGAGGCAGTCGGCATCGTTAGCGAGGTAGACCCCGCGCCCGAGCACGGCCTCGAGGTCCTGCTTGAAGGGCCGGCCGTTGAGACAGGTGGAATTGGAGTTCTTGAGGAGGCCGGTGGACGGCGAAATGGCACCCGGATGGCCGACACCGACCGGCAGGTTCTGACACCCCGCGGCCGTCTCCAGGCACTGCACTACCCCTGTGATTGCCTGCAGCGTCGCCTCATAATCGCCCCGCGGCGTCGCTACGCGCTCACGGGCGACCAAACGCGAGCGCGTGTCCATGACAACGCCTTCGATCTTGGTGCCCCCGAAGTCGATCCCGATGCGCATCGCTACGGGCACTGGGTTCATCGCCTGGTGCGCTGCGAAGTGGACTTTGCAGAAACCAATCCCATCTATCGCCTCAGATTGAGATGAGAGCAGATTCGTCCGCACACACGGCATCCCGCTACGAAGCAGTAGCATCAGTTTAGTAGCCAAAGACATTTGAAATTCGTCGTCCCTTCCCCCTGGGAAGGGAAAGGATAGCATGGGCTCGAGCGCGTCCGATCGGAATGACGCAGCCTGCAGCGCTCAACCCCCACCCTGGTCGCGGTTCGCGAAACGGTGCACGCGCCTCGGCGCGACCCGATCGATGGAGTGGTTATCGCGGTCCCGAGCCCCGTAAAACAAAACGCGCGTTGATTGGCTCCGCCGGCCGCAACGTGATCAAGGGGCGGGGCGCGATCGCGCGATCCGACGTGAGATGGATGCGGCCCTGCCGTGCGATGGTCGCCATGACCAGCACGAGCTCGCAGAGCGCGAAGGTATTGCCGATGCACACCCGCGCCCCGCCCCCGAATGGGAAATAGGCGAAACGGGGCAGGCCGGCCGGGGCATCACCCAACCAGCGCTCCGGGCGAAACACCTCGGGCTCTTCGTAGTAACGAGGGTCGCGGTGCATGACCCAGGGGCTCATGAACACCGTCGCGCCTTTCGGGATTGAATGGCCGTCGAGCCGGACCTCGGCGCGCGCCTCCCGGCCGATGGCATAGGCCGGCGGGTAGAGCCGGAGCCCCTCCTGGACCACGGCGCGGGTGTAGGGCAGCGTGTCCAGATCGGCCGCGCGCGCCGGGCACCCGCCCAGAACGCCGCGGGCCTCTGCCTCTAACATGTCGACTGCCATGTCGACTGCGCCGGGATCCCGCGCCAACAGGTACCACGTCCACACCAATGTCAGGGCCGTGGTCTCGTGGCCGGCGAGGAGCATGGTGATGGCCTCGTCGCGCAACTGCCGATCGGAGAGCGGCCGGCCCGCTTCGTCGCGGGCCGCGAGGAGCGCGCCCAAAAGGTCTGGACGCTGGGTCTTGAAAATGCCGACATCGGGGTTGCGGCGGCGCTCGGCGATGATGGCATAGACCGCCGCTTCGAGTTGGCGGACCGCATCCAGATAGCGCCGGTTGCCGGCCGTCGGGACCCAGTCGGGCAGGGGCACCGGCATGCGCAGGCGCAGGATGATCTCCTCGGCCGCCGCCGTGAAGGCCCGGGCGAGACCGAGCGTGCGTTGCGATGGCTCCGCGCCGAAAAACACCCGTAGTGCGATGCGCAGGGTGAGGCGGGTGAACTCCTCGTGCAGATCGCGCCGTTCTCCATCTCTCCAGCCGCCGAGCGCCTCCTCGGCCTCCGCGACCATGATCTCCGTATAGCGCGCCAGGTGCTCGCGGTTGAACGACGGCTGCATGCGCAACCGCTGCTGGCGCCAGTACGCCCCTTCGCTCGCCACCAGCCCTTGCCCGAACAGCGCCCGCACCCGGCTCCAGAAGAACCGGTGCTTAATGAACCGCTCATGCTGTCGGACGAGCACCGTCTCGATATGCGCGGGGTGGTTCACCAGAAAGGCGGTACGATCCGCGAGCCGCAGGCGCACCACATCGCCGTAGTCGCGGGCCGAGCGCGTGAAGAAGCCGAGCATATCCTGCGAAAACTCGCGCAGGTTGCCGAGGAGGAGGCTGCCTCGAGGTCCGGGCGTGGGCGTCATGGTCGAACGGTCATTCTCTCCCGTGAACGCCGCACGCAGGTGCAATCAGGCAAGCGGGAGGAACAGTTTCAGCGGTTCGTCTGCGAAGGGCTGAAATCCGAAGCGGGTTTGCCCGATGGGATCTCCGCGGCGGCACCTGCAACCGCTGTCGGGAGTCCACCGGGTCGGCCGCGCGCACCGATCCGATAGCAGGTTGCCGAGGTCGTTCCACGGCGACCCTGTTGCGGGTCCAGTTCAATTGCCCGTCGGTAACATCGGTCCGCCTCCGCGTGGCGCTGCAAGCGATTCGATAGCAGATCGCCGAGGTTGTTCCATGGCGACGTGTTTTGCGGATCCAGTTCTGGCCCGCCGGTATGCTTGCTCCGCATCCTCATAGCGCCGCAAGCGGCATGACAGCAGGTCACCCAGACCGGTCCACGCCCTCGCTTCTAGTCGAGCCAGATGAGCTTGCGCCGAACGCGCCGGCTGGCGCGCATTAGATACCAGATGTTGAAGAAGCGCTCGGCGATCTGATAGGCCGCCTTTTTTTCGCCATATCCTGCATGCTCCATGAGATAGCCATCGTTCTCCAGCACGTCAAGCGGATAGCGCAGCTTGTCTTCACGGCCATCCGGATTCGGCGATGGACCGGGAAAGGACCTGGCTCAGGGTCGCGCGAATGTGCCGTAGGGATCTCGGCCGGCCGTGTCGAAGACCCGTTTTGCGTGGTCGGCAGGTAGTAGGGGACGGGTCAGCCCACCCGTTGGCTGATGCGCTCCCGCGACGCGGGGAGATCGATCCCGTAAGGTCTCGGATAGCCCCGACAGCAGGGGATGAGCCGTATCACACCCCACAACACTTTCCTTGTACAACAAAAGTGTTGCACAGCGCTTCACCGGACGCAAGCACAGCATGCGCCGGATCCGAGGGCCTTCAGGCGCCGGAATCAACCCCCTCCGGCCCGGTCTAACGGGTGTCGCAAGCTCGTCAGCCGGCGCAACTTGTGCCGCCCGAAATCATGTCACTCGCTCTACCAGAGGGACCCGGAAGGACCGGCGCCTCTCGCCATGGGTCCCGCCGTTCTGCGCCGCGTCTAGCAAGGCCGGTCGGGATCCTGGGGGCGGCTGCGGCGATCGGGGCGTGTGATAAGGGCTGCAGGCTCGGGCCCGACAGCCTGCGTGCCGTGGATCTTGCCGGCACGTTGCGCGCGCGAGGCGTGGCGGCCCGGTGGGATGACGTCATACGCCGTCCGGAATCGGAGCGGCTCGCGAACGACCGATTGCGCCTGCGGGATTTCTGCCGGGACCTGGCAGCGGCCGTAGGGGCGGTCTTGCGCCGAGGATTGCGGCCGGTGGTCGTGGGAGGTGATCACTCCTGCGCCATCGCCACCTGGAGCGCGGTGCGACAGACGCTGCCGGGCCCCCTGGGGCTCGTCTGGATCGATGCCCACATGGACAGCCACACCCCGGAGACGAGCCAAAGCGGTGCCCTGCATGGCATGCCGCTCGCCGTGCTGTTGGGCCACGGGGCATCGGAGCTGACCGGTCTCGATCCCGCGGGGCCCAAGGTCTTGCCGCAGCGCGTGTGCCTGCTCGGGGTGCGGAGCTTCGAGCCCGCCGAGGCCGCGCTCCTCGAACGACTGGGCGTGCGCGTGATCACGATGCAAGAGGTAAGAGACCATGGCCTCGCGTCCTGCTTGGACGAGGCGATCGTGATCGCCGGGCACGGCACGGCCGGAACCGGTATGACGCTCGACCTCGACGCCCTCGACCCGGCCGATGCCCCCGGCGTCGGCACGCCAGTCTCGGGCGGACTCCGGGCGCGAGAATTCGTCGCGGCCGTCACCGGGCTTGCCGGGCGCATGGACCCGATCGCGATCGAGATCGCCGAGCTCAATCCGCTGCGCGACCGCGACGGGAAGACCACGACACTCGTAGCCGAGATTTTGGCCGCTGCCCTCGGTGACTGACGGTATGCACCCCACTATCGCGCTTGAGCGACGCTATTGCGCGCCCAACTACGAGCCGCTCCCGATCGTGCTGACCCGCGGCGAGGGCTGCTATGTGTGGGACGATCAGGGCCGCCGTTATCTCGATATGATGAGCGCCTATTCGGCCGTGAGCTTTGGCCACGGTCACCCGCGCCTCGTCCGAGCCCTCCGAGATCAGGCCGCCCGCCTGGCGGTCGTCTCGCGCGCCTTCCACACCGATCGCCTGGGGCCGTTCGTGCGACGCGCCTGCGAGCTGACCGGGATGGACATGGCGCTGCCCGTGAACACCGGGACCGAGGCCGTCGAGACGGCGCTCAAGGCCGCGCGCCGCTGGGCCTACCGGGTCAAGGGCGTGCCGGAGGACGCCGCGGAGATCATCGTCTGCGACGGCAACTTCCACGGCCGCACCATCGCCGTCATCGGGTTCTCCTCGGAGACCGCGTATCGTAGTGGCTTCGGGCCCTTTCCGCCGGGCTTCGTGTCGATCCCGTTTGGAGACGCCGATGCCCTGGAGCGGGCGATCACCCCCAAAGCCGCCGCCTTCCTAGTGGAGCCCATCCAGGGGGAAGGCGGGATCGTGGTACCGCCGCCCGGCTATCTCGCACGCTCTGCCGAGATCTGCCGTGCCCGGCGCGTGTTGCTCCTGTGCGACGAGGTGCAGACCGGGCTCGGCCGCACCGGGCGGATCCTGGCCTGCCGGCACGATGGCGTCTGCCCCGACGGGCTCATGCTCGGCAAGGCCCTGGGCGGCGGCCTCCTGCCCGTGTCGATGTTCCTGGCCCGCCGCGAGGTCATGGAGGTCTTCGATGTAGGTAGCCACGGGAGCACCTTCGGCGGGAATCCGCTCGCCGCCGCGGTGGGCCTCGAGGCGCTGAATGTGCTGGTCGAGGAAGGGCTCGCGGAACGTGCGGGGACCCTCGGGGAACGGCTCCTGGCGCGGCTCAGGAGCGTGGACAGCCCGCTGGTCCGCGCCGTCCGCGGCCGCGGCCTTCTCATCGGCGTCGAGATCGATACCCAGCGGGTATCGCCGAGGACGTTGTGCCTGCGGCTCGCCGATCGCGGGGTCCTCACCAAGGACACCCATGACAGCGTCATCCGCTTCGCCCCCCCGCTCACCATCGGCCCCGAACAGATCGACGAGGGGGCCGCAGTATTCGCCACGACCATCGACGAGATGACATTCGGCCCGCCGACCGGGAACGTTCCCGCGGCCCGATCACCGGCTTCGCGGCTCCGCCCGAGCTCCCGGCCTACGGCCCTCACCGCAGGGGCCGAACGACGGTAGGGCGCAGCCGAACCCCATCGGGCCGGCTCGAAGGAATACGCTCCGCCTGGCCGAACGGATCGGCGAGCGCTCGGTTATTCGTGGGAGACGCATGCTTGCCCTGGCTCGCCCGCATTGCTCGCCACTGGCCGTTACGAGGGCGCCGAGGCGCCCTGCGCATTGGCTTTATCCTTTTGGCTACGTTACGCTGCGCGATGGAGTTAGATACTACGTCGTCAATGTCGAACAACACCGCTCAAGCAAGTCCTGATTCACATGCAAAGTCAATAAGCTGCAAGCGTCACGGTAGTCCCTCCCCTGCGCAGCGGGGGAGGGTCAGGGTGGGGGCCAGGCGCGTCAGGTGGAGACGAGTCTTGGTCAGCGGCTGAAAGGCTTGGCCCCCACCCTACCCTCCCCCGTCCGCAGAAAGCGCGGACAGGGGAGGGAGCCTCCGGGTTCCCTCCCCTGCGTAGCGGGGGACGGTCAGGGTGGGGGTCGAGCGTCGCGGTTCGGATAGGGTCGACCTCATCCTATCGAGGGGGAAGGGACGATAAATTTCAAATGTCTTTGGCTAGATACTTACGTCGTCAATGTCGAACAACACCGCTCAAGCAAGTCCTGATTCACATGCAAAGTCAATAAGCTGCAAGCGTCACGGTAGTCCCTCCCCTGCGCAGCGGGGGAGGGTCAGGGTGGGGGCCAGGCGCGTCAGGTGGAGACGAGTCTTGGTCAGCGGCTGAAAGGCTTGGCCCCCACCCTACCCTCCCCCGTCCGCAGAAAGCGCGGACAGGGGAGGGAGCCTCCGCATTCCCTCCCCTGGGTCGCGGGGGACGGTCAGGGTAGGGGTCGAGCGCCGCGGTTCGGATAGGCTCGACCCCCCTTACGAGGGGGAAGGGACGATAAATTTCAAATATCTTTGGCTAGGTTTTTTTCGCAAGCTCCGAGCGAGCAGTAGGGGCATCATCGCAGATGCGAAGACATTCTGCCGAGCCGCGCGGTCGCGGCCCGACCTAGCGTCGGAGGCAATGGCCTCGTGACCGGATCTCGGGCGCGAGCCGCGCGAGCAAACAGAGAAGACCGGAGCCCGACCCGGATCCTGTCCTCCCACGGCCCCCTGGCCGATCACGTCGAGGGTTTCTCCGCGAGGCCCGAGCAGCAGGAGATGGCGGAGATCGTGGCCGAAACGATCGAGGCCCGCGGCGTGCTCCTGTGCGAGGCCGGCACCGGGACCGGCAAGACCTTCGCCTATCTCGTCCCGAGCCTTCTGTCGGGACGCAAGGTGATCATCTCGACCGGTACGCGCGCACTGCAGGACCAGCTCTTCTATCGTGATCTGCCCCTAGTGCAGCGGGCGCTCGCGATGCCCGTCGATGCGGCGCTGCTCAAAGGCCGGGGGAATTACCTGTGCCGCTACCGTCTCGGACGGAACGCCGCGCACGGCTACGGGGGCCGCCTCGCCGCGCAACTGGCGCACGTCTCTACCTGGGCCGGGCGCACCTCGAGCGGCGACATCGCCGACCTGGGTCTCGCCGACGAATCGCCGCTCTATCCCTTCATCACCTCCACGTCCGACAACTGCCTGGGCCAGGGGTGCCCGGAGTTTCAGGCCTGCCATCTCGTGCGTGCGCGTCGCGAGGCCCAGGCCGCGGAGGTAGTGGTCGTCAACCATCATCTCTTGCTGGCGGACCTGAGCTTGCGCGAGGAAGGGTTCGCCGAGCTCCTGCCCGGGGCGGATGCCGTGATCGTGGATGAGGCCCACCAGTTGCCGGAGGTCGCGCAGCTCTTTTTCAGCACCTCGCTCGGCAGCCGCCAGCTCTTGGAGCTGTCCCGGGACACGGTGGCCGCCGAACGCGACGAAGCCGGGGATCTCGAGGGGCTGCGCCGTGCCGCTCATGTCTTGGAGCAGGCCACCGGCGACCTCGCCCATGCGCTCGGCGCTACGCACCGCCGCGCGGTCTGGTCCGAGTTCGCCGAACAACCAAGAGTCGGCGCCGCGCACACGACGCTCGGGCAGGCGCTTGCCGATCTCGCCACGGCGCTCGAGGACGGCGCCTGCCGTGGCGAGGGGCTCAAACACTGCCGGCGGCGGGCGCAGGGCCTCTCCGAACGCCTCGCGGTGGTGACCGGCGCGGGCGGCGAAGCCGATGCGCTCTGCTGGTTCGAATCGCACGAGCGCGGTTTCACCCTCACCTCGACACCCGCGCACATCGGGGGGGCTTTCACCTCCCGGCTTCGGGCCGGCGACTGTGCTTGGGTGTTCACCTCGGCCACCCTAGCGGTCGGAAACGATTTCGGCTATTTCCAGGGCCGGCTCGCGCTCGCGAAGATCCGGACCGTCCGCTGGGAGAGCCCCTATGATTACGCCCGCCAGACTCTCCTCTATGTCCCGGAGATGAGCCTCGCTCCGAATCGTCCCGGCTACACCGAGGCCGTAATGGCGGCGAGCCTGCCGGTGCTTTTGGCCAGTCGCGGGCGGGCATTCCTGCTCTTCACAAGTCACCGTGCCCTGGCGGAAGCGGCGCGCTGGCTCGCGCCACGCTGGTGGTTTCCGCTCCTCGTCCAGGGGGAAGCGCCGCGCACCGAGCTACTGCGGCGTTTTCGCGCGGGCGAGAACTCGGTGCTCCTCGGGACCCAAAGCTTCTGGGAAGGCGTGGATGTGCGTGGCGAGGCACTGTCGCTCGTGGTCATCGACAAGCTCCCTTTCGCGGCACCCGAGGATCCCCTGACCAAGGTCCAGATGCGGCAGATCGAGCGCGACGGCCGCAATCCCTTCCTGGAGTATCAGGTCCCGGAGGCCATCATCGCGCTCAAGCAGGGCGTGGGACGGCTCATCCGCGGACCGGAGGAACGGGGGATCCTGATGCTGTGCGATCCGCGCATCCATACCCGCTCCTATGGCCAGATGTTCCTGACCGCCCTACCGCCGATGCGTCGCACTTCCGAGCTCAGCGACGTCCAATCGTTCTTTGCGTCCGGCGCTTCGAGTTCGACGCGAGCGCGTTGATCTCCGCGACCAAGGCCCGCGAATATGGCGAGGTGGCGAGCGTTTCGCAGGCGTCGCGCTCGAGCCCGAGGATCCCGCGGCGACGGGTAGCACGCTGGACCGAAGTCAATGCTTTGCCCAAGACCGGCAGCGGCGAGTCGTCCTAAATGGTAGGTATACTTGAAATGTAGCATGATTGAATCTTGGGTGATTACTATGAGTCCATCAAAATTTCGTCCGTTTATCGGATTATCGATCTGCACACTGGTGCTGACGTGGTGGGGCTGGGCCACTGCGCCTGCACAGGAAACTAGAAGCCCGCTTGAGACGGAAAAGAAGCAGCTTGAGCTCGAGAGACAGAAGCTCGAGCTGGAGAAGAAGCAGTTAGAGTTGCAACGCAAGCAACTGCAGATGGAGGAAGCCGCTCGCCAGGAGCTTCAGCTCAAGGAAACCGAAAAGACCGTCACTATGAAACTCGAAGGTGACGTGCTTTTTGATTTCGACAAAGCTGAGATCAAGCCCGAGGCGGAGCGGACTCTCGACCAGGTGGGGACCGTGATCGCGCAGTTCCCCGAGGGCAAGGTGCTCATCGAAGGACACACCGATTCCAAAGGTTCGCCGGACATAAATGGGCAAGTTTCAGCGTTAGTTGAACACTTTTTTGACATTGGTGTGGCAAAGTTTCAGCGTTAGTTGAACACTCCTGGTTATCCCTGGAATGGTTTATTGGGACGCCGGTAAGGCAGCTCGCGAAGC
>JBOIDR010000141.1:0-10662 GCA_050740695.1 Gammaproteobacteria bacterium
CCTCCTCTTCGAGCGTTTCCTGAACCCCGAGCGGGTATCGCTCCCGGACTTCGACGTGGACTTCTGCATGGAACGGCGCGACGAGGTGATCGAGTACGTCGGCGGGCGTTACGGGCGCGATCGCGTCATGCTCCCGGATCGGCTTGTTGAGCCCTTGAAGACGCATTCTCTGCAAGGTCGCCATGCTCCACAAGAAGGACCTCTCGGAGGGGTTCGAGGCCGTCTACCTGCCCTTCGCCCTTGAGAAGAAGTATCCGAACGCGAACCGCGAATGGGGATGGCAGTACGTATTCCTCGCGACCCATCGCTCCATCGATCCGCGCTCCGGGATCGAGCGGCGGCATCATATCGATCCCACCGTCTTGCAGCGCGCGGTGAAGGAAGCCGTGCGCTCCGCCGGCCTCGTCAAGCCCGGGAGCTGCCATATGTTCCGGCACGCGTTTGCCACACACCTCCTGGACAACGGCTACGACATCCGGACGGTACAGGAACTCTTGGGTCACAAGGACGTCTCGACCACCATGATCTACACCCACGTCCTGAACCGCGGCGGGCGTGCGGTGCGGAGCCCGCTGGACGGCGTTGGGGTCTAGCGATGGCACGTACTTGAGCGTAACCTATTGTATTATAGGTAGTCATGCCAGCGAAAGCTGGCATCCATGTGTGACTTCCAACGCCGCACTAGACCCCAGCTTTCGCTGGGGTGACGGGATCCGGGAGATCGTCGCGATTTTGCGACGTTATGCCAGCGTCTCCCGGCAACAGGCCCCAATAAATAATGGAGTTATCCCTTAAGTAAGCGCCATTCGGGTCTAGCCAGGTCTTAGCCAGGTCTAGCCGGTCTTCTTCCGTGTTCCGCGTCCCACCTCTTTCCTCACGGCTTCACAATCCACGGCCCTCATGCGGGGCAAGAGACGTTCTGAAGCGCGGTCCAGGGCTTCCGAGGCCGGCAGCAGAGGCCCTGAAGGGCGCTTCCACGGTCTTGAAGGCGCCATGAAATGGTCCGGTGGCCGGCATTCGCTTTCCCCAAGGAAGATCCGTCGGGCCTCGGCAGCGCGGGTGAGGCAATCGTGTCGGCGGCAAGAGAACAGCACTGGGCGGGACCACCGGCTCTGAAAAGCCTCGCGCGCGCGAGGATCCCGACCGATCCGGGTTCGCAACGGGTCCTGTTACGGGTGCTGTTTCGTCGCACCGGTTGGGCGGTGATTGGGCGGTCTGAAAGCGGTCCGCGCCGGGGCGGAAGTACGCGTTGCATCCAGTGTTTATTCCATGCCGTGCGGCAGGAGGAGAACCCCGGTGCGCCCGCGCCTTTTACTTCAGCGACTCCACCCGCCGGCGCTGTTCGCGCAGGTGTTGGATCGCGGTCTCGATCTCGGCCGAGCGGCTTTGCTCGCGCGCCACCACCTCGGGCGGGGCACGCTCCAGGTAATCGGTGTTGGCGAGCTTGTCGCGGGAGCGCGCGTGGTCGCGCGCGAGCTTTTCGATCTCGGCGTCGAGGCGCCTGAGCTCTTTGTCGCGCTCGATGAGGCCGGCGAGCGGGACCAGGATCGTGGTGGCGCCGGCGAGCGCCACCGCCATGTCGGGTGCGGCCTCGCCTTCGAGGGGCTCGATAGATTCGATGCGCCCGATCGGCATTACCTCCGCGCGGTTCTCTTCCAGCCAGCGGCGTTCCGGCTCGGAGCGCTGATGGACCAGGACCCGGAGCGGTTTGCCGGGCGGCAGATCGAGCTCGGCACGGATGCGGCGCACCCCCAGGATAAAGGCCTGCAGAAACTCGAAGGCCACCACGGCCTCGGGATCGGCCCGCGCGCCATCGGGCTCGGGGTAGGGGGCCAGCATGACGCTGTCCCCCGCGATGCGAGGGCACGGCGCGACGCGCTGCCAGAGCTCCTCGGTGATGAACGGCATGAAGGGATGGCACAGGCGCAGGACCGTCTCCAGGACATCGTAGAGGGTCGCACGGGTCCCGTTCCGGAGGGCCTCGGAACGCCCGTTCTGGAGCACGACCTTGCTCCATTCGAGGTACCAATCACAGTATTCGTCCCACACGAAGGTGTAGATCGCCTGTGCCGCGAGGTCGAAGCGATAGCCCTCGAAGCCCGAAAGGCACGCATTCTTGGCCTGCTCCAGGCGGCTCAGGATCCAGCGCTCCGCGAGCCCCGACTCGCGCGCCTCGCCGCCCTCATCGGTCAAGCCATCGAGCACGGCTCCCGCGCTCGCGTTCTGGACATAGCGGGCGGCGTTCCAGAGCTTGTTGCAGAAGTTCCGATAGCCCTCGATGCGCCCGAGGTCGAAACGGATGTCGCGGCCCTGGGTCGCGAGCGCGGCGAACGTGAAGCGCAGGGCATCGGTCCCGTAGGCCGGTATCCCCCGGGGAAACTGGCGGCGGGTGGCCTTCTCGATCTTGGGGGCGTCCTTGGGCTGTAGGAGGCCCGTGGTGCGCTTGGCGATGAGGCCCGTCAGATCGATGCCGTCGATGAGATCGATGGGATCGAGGATGTTGCCCTTGGACTTCGACATCTTCTGCCCGTCCTGGTCGCGCACGAGCCCGTGGATGTACACCTCCCGGAACGGGACGTCGCCCATGAATTTAAGCCCCATCATGATCATGCGCGCGACCCAGAAGAAGATGATGTCGAAGCCGGTGACTAGCACGCTGGTGGGATAAAAGGTCCGAAGCTCGGGGGTGTCGTCGAGCCAGCCCAAGGTCGAGAACGGCCACAGCGCCGAGGAGAACCAGGTGTCGAGGACATCCGGGTCCTGGCGCAGGGGGATGCCCTCGGCGATGCCGTAGCGGGCGCGTACCTCGGCCTCGTCGCGACCGACGTAGACATTGTCCTCGGAGTCGTACCAGGCCGGGATGCGATGACCCCACCAGAGCTGGCGAGAGATGCACCAGTCCTGGAGGTTGCGCATCCACTCGAAATAGGTCTTCGCCCAGCCCTCGGGGACGAAGCGGATGCGGCCGTCCTCGACCGCCGCCATGGCCGGGGCGGCGAGCGGCTCGGTGCGCACGAACCATTGGTCGGTCAGGTAGGGCTCGATGACTGCACCGCTGCGATCGCCGCGCGGGACCGTGAGCTTGTGGGCCTGGATCCGTTCTAGTAACCCGGCGCTCTCCAGATCCGCGACGATGCGCCGGCGCGC
Organism: Gammaproteobacteria bacterium; assembly: GCA_050740695.1. Taxonomy (GTDB): domain Bacteria; phylum Pseudomonadota; class Gammaproteobacteria; order JACCXJ01; family JACCXJ01; genus JACCXJ01. The sequence goes on from JBOIDR010000141.1 coordinate 3,148, forward strand.
CTCGTCGCGGCCCAGACCCACGTAGGCCGGCGGTCCCTCTTCGTTGATGCAGGCATCGGCGGTGAAGATGTTGATGCTCGGAAGGCCATGGCGACGGCCCACCTCGTAGTCTTTGAAGTCGTGGGCCGAGGTGATCTTGACACAGCCCGAGCCGAACTCCTTGTCCACCATCTCATCGGCGATCACCGGGATCGTGCGGCCCGTCAAGGGCAGATCCAGCATCTTTCCGATATATCGCCGGTAACGGTCGTCGCCGGGGTGCACGGCCACCGCGACATCGCCGAGCATCGTCTCCGGCCGCGTGGTCGCGACCACGAGGTGGCCATCGCCCGAGGAGAGCGGATAGCGGATGTGCCACAGCTGGCCCGTCTCCTCGCTCGCCTGGACCTCGAGGTCCGAGATCGCCGTGTGCAGCACCGGGTCCCAGTTCACCAGGCGTTGGCCGCGATAGACGAGCCCCTCGTCATGGAGGCGCACGAACACCTCGGTGACGGCCCGCGATACGTCCGGATCCAAGGTGAAGCGCTCGCGCGACCAGTCCATGGAGGTGCCGAGGCGGCGCAACTGGCGCGTGATGGTGTCCCCGGAGCGGTGCTTCCAGTCCCACACGGCCGCGGTGAAGGCCTCGCGCCCCATCTGGACGCGCGTCCGCCCCGCCTCGGCGAGCTGTCGCTCCACCACCATCTGGGTCGCGATCCCGGCATGGTCGGTCCCGCATTGCCACAAGGTCCGGTCACCGCGCATGCGGTGGAACCGGATCAGGCAATCCATGAGGGTGTCCTGAAAGGCATGGCCCATGTGCAGGCTGCCCGTGACATTGGGCGGTGGCAGCATGATGCAGTAGGGCCGCCCATTGCCAGCGGCGGCGAACCAACCGTGCCGCTCCCAGTGCTCGTACCAGCGCCGCTCGATGGCGTGGGGCTCGTAGGTCTTGTCCATGGGTGCGCGCCCGGCGTCGGCCATGCGTCCGTCCGGGCCAGCGGCGCCCCGGTGCAGATCCGTGTCCTCCGAGCGCGCGCCGGCCGCTCTGTTCGCGGCCGGGCTGGGGGCGCGATGCCGGTATAGAAACGCCGTCAACTCCGCCTTGATCTCGCCGACGATACGCGCCGCCAGACGCTCGCCGGCCTCGTCCATGCCGCTGCGCACCTCGTGGTCCACGCGCGCCCAAAGCGCCTCCAGGGCCGCATCATCGATGTCGGCGGCCTGATCCACGCGCGCGGCCAGCGGGTGGGCGGCGCCAAGGTCGCCATCGCGGCCCAGGCTCACCACCTCGGTCAAGACCGGGATGCGGGCCCCGCGCCCGCCCGCCGGTGCCGGATCGTGATCGGTAGCGGTGGGTTTCAAACCCTCCTCTACGCTTGGCGACCCTACGCTCGATCCGCCTACGCTTGATCCCCCTACGGTTGATCCCCCTACTTTGGGCCCACCGGCCGGGAGCGCACCGTCAGAACCCCGCGTCATGGCCACCGCTAATGTCATGCTTATGGGGGCTAAAGCCCCTCGCCTGGTAATCCCGGTAGCGCTGGCGCGAGCGCTTGAGGCGCTCGGGGTCCTGGTCCACAACCTCGAGCACCCGCTCGTAGCGCTCGATGAAGGCCGGCACGGGATGCGCCGTGGTGATCAGGACGGTCGCCGTCTGCGGCGGCTCGGTGCCGCAGCCGACCAGGATCGGCGTGTCCGGGTTCGGCCCGTCCTCGGCGCGCTCGTGGGGCAGAAAACCGATGTCCTCGAAGGTCCACAGGAGATCGTCGAGGCGCATGGCCTCCTCGTTCGTCCCGGCATGGATGTAGACGCGCTTGCCGTGGGCGTAGGCCTTGCCGGCGAGGCGGCAGATGAGCCGCTCACGGTTCAGTCGCGCGCCCTCCGCCAGCACGTAAAAATCAACGCGTGTCTCCATCGTCCTTGATCTCGCCCGGGCCCGCGCGATCGAGGAGGAACTGCACGAGCAAGGGCACCGGCCGGCCGGTCGCCCCTTTCTTGTTCGTGGAGCGCCAGGCGGTACCGGCGATGTCGAGGTGCGCCCATTTGAGCTTCTTGGTGAAACGCGACAGGAAGCAGGCCGCGGTGATGGTGCCGGCCTCGCGCCCGCCGATGTTGGCCATGTCCGCGAAGGGACTGTCGAGCGCCTTCTGGTAGTCCTCCCACAGGGGCAATTGCCAGACCCGATCGCCGCTCATGGCACCGGCCGCGAGCAAAGACCGGCACAACCCCTCGTCGTTCCCGAGGAGTCCCGAGGCGTGGGCGCCGAGCGCGATCACGCAGGCGCCCGTGAGTGTCGCGATATCGATGACTACGTTGGGCTTGAAGCGCTCGGCATAGGTGAGCGCATCGCACAGGATCAAACGCCCCTCGGCGTCGGTATTGAGGACCTCGATGGTCTGGCCCGAGAGGCTCGTGACCACATCGCCCGGTTTGATGGCGCTACCACCGGGCATGTTCTCGGTGGCAGGGATGATGCCCACGACGTTCTGGGTCAACTTCAGCTCGGCCACGGCCTGGAGCGTCGCGAGCACGCTCGCCGCACCCGCCATGTCGTACTTCATCTCGTCCATGGCCGCGGCCGGTTTGATGGAGATCCCCCCCGAATCGAAGGTCACGCCCTTGCCGACCAGCACCGCGGGCGGCGCCGAGGCCCGGGTGCCGCGATACTCCAGGGTGATGAGCAAGGGCGGCTCGTGGCTGCCGCGGGCGACGCCGAGCAGCGCGCCCATTCCGAGGCGCTTCATCCGCGCGCCGTCCAGAACCCGCACCTTGACGGCCGGGTGGGCCTTTTGGATGGCCTTGGCCTCTGCGGCCAGGTGGGCAGGCGTACAGTGGTTGCTCGGAGAATTGGCGAGGTCCTTCGCCAGCCGCACCGCCCGCGCGATCGCCTGTCCCTCCACGATGGCGCGACTGTGCTTGGAGTCCTCCGAGGTGCTCGGGACGGACAAGCGCATGCCCGTGAGCCTGTGCTCCGGCGTGTCTTTCTTGCTCTTCAGGCGGTCGAATCGGTAGGCCGTGGCGTCCGTTACCTCGACCGACTGCCGGAGCTTCCAGTACAGGTCGCGTTGCGGCACGGGGAGATCGGTCAGATAGCTCACGGCCTCGGTGACCCCGGTCTCGGCCAGCGCCGCGCCGGTCTTGGCGATCACCTCCCGGAACTTGTGCTCGTTCCACTCCTCCTCGGGACCGCAGCCGACGAGCAGGACGCGCTCCGCGGCGATCCCGGGAAGGTCGTGCAGGAGCAGGGTCTGGCCCAGGCGGCCTTCCAGATCGCCGCGCTTCAAGAGGCCGCTGAGGGCCTTACGGCTCGCATGGTCGAGCCTGGCGGCAGCCTCCGAGAGGCGGCGCTTGGCGAATACCCCGCAGACGACGCAGGCAAGCGCTTGGCGTTCCGGGGATCCGGTGGTGACACTGAAGTCCATGGCTCGTAGTTATTGCTATTTCAACCTGGGCTATGATCCGCCGTGAGGGGTGCGGGGCGGGATGCGAGATGCCGGTGCAAGTGTATTCATTTGTCGTAAAGAGCGCAAAACCGGCGCGCGCCGGCGCGGGCTCATGACGTGATGGTGCTGGAGCGTTATCTGTGGCGCGAGAGCCTGCGGGCCTTCGGCGCGGTCCTCTTGCTGCTCACGTGCGCCTACGCGAGCAGCCGCTTCGTGCAGTACCTCGCCGATGCGGCGGCCGGCAAGCTCGGAAGCGATCTGATCCTGGAGCTCCTGGGTCTCAAGCTCCTTTCCACCTCGGTCTTGATTCTGCCGCTCTGTCTGTATCTAGGCATTTATATGGCCTTGACGCGGCTCGGTCGCGACCACGAGCTCACGGCCATGGCCTGCATCGGTTTCGGGGCCTCGCGCCTGGTGCGAGCCACGTTGAAGCTGGCGTGCGGGTTCGCGCTAGTGGTCGGAGGTGTGTCCCTGTATGTCGCGCCCTGGGCGGAGGCCCGGCTCGATACGCTCGCGGAGCGCGCCAGGACGGAGTCGGACATTACCGGGATCGTGCCGGGGCGGTTCAAGGAGTTCACCGAGGGTGATCGCATCCTGTATGTCGAGGGCGTGTCCGACGACCGGCGCACCATGTCGAACGTGTTCTTGCAAGGACGGCAGGAAGGCCGGCTCGGGGTATTGACCTCGCAGAGCGCCGAACTGGATCGCGACCCGAAGACGGGAGATCGCTACGTGGTCTTCAAGGACGGGCGCCGCTATACCGGGACCCCGGGGCGGCTCGACTACGCGATCGTCGAATATCGGAAATACGCCGTGCGCATGGATCGCGACAGAAACGACACCGCGGCGGGGCTGAAGCCGGGGACGCCCACGGCGGCGCTCTGGACGATCCCGGGCAGCCCGGCCACCGCCGAGCTGCAATGGCGGATCGCCATGCCCATCACCGCCCTCGTGTTATCGCTTCTGGCCGTCGTGCTCGGCCGCCTGCCGGTGCGCTCGCGCCGCTATATCGGGCTCCTGTCCGCGGTACTCATCTACTTCACTTACAGCAACCTCTTGACTATCGGTCGGACGCTCGTAAAGAAGGGCGATCTCTCTCCTTATATCGGGCTGTGGGCGGTGCACGTCCTTTTGGGCGCCGTGATCCTCGGGATCTTGTATTACCCCTGGCTGCGGCGGCGGTTGCGCGAAGTGTGGGCGGCGCGCTTCGCACGCGCCCCTCTGCGTCCCATTTGAGCATTACAAAAGGGTGTGGCGGGCAAGCCGGGGCTCGGGGGCCCCAGGTGGCGTCACGCAGAGCGCCGCAGCAACGCCGTCGTTTCCCGCTGTTGTTGGACCAGCGCGCGCGCGGCTTTCGAGCGCGGTTCGATATGCCCGAGCCGCATCAGCTCGCGGATGTCCGCGCGGGTGGTCGCGGCTAAGGTGCCGAACAGGAGATCGGCGAACGGGAAGACGACGTTGAAGTTGCGCCTATTGTCCTGATGGTGCAGGAAATGGTTTATCGCCAGAAACCGGAAAATCGCCCAATCCCGGTAAAACACCGAACGAGGGATATGCATCTGCCGATGGAAGGCGCTCCACAGACGATTGTGGATCAGCGTCGTCGTCAGGAAGACCCAGCCGCCTGCGTTCGAAACCAGGAATATCGGGGACCACAGCGGAAACGCCGCCACCAGCATCAAAACCGTTTCCTTCATGGGGATCGGCAGATTTTCGTCGCGCCCGACCGGATCGGGCTCGTAATCGAAGGCCCTATACCAAATCCGGTGATGCCGTATCCCGTGCGCCTCAAACGCGGCGAGCGCGTAAGGGAAGGTCCGGTATACCCAGACCGGTAAGGGTTTGCTGTGCATGAGGCGCTTGTGGATCTGGTGCTCTCCGATGGAAATGTACAGATAGCTGAACACCGCCCAGGCGAAGACCGTCAAGAGATCCGTTATTATTATCGATGGCTCCGGCATGGCTGCACCGCGTCAATGTGGTAAGACACGGAAGGAGCGGCGATGATAGGAGATGCACTGTGATTCTGCAACGGTGATGGGGACATTGCGCCGGGCAGCGCAGAGCGACCCCGGAACCGCTCGTCCGGCCGCTGGTATGCTGATCGATTCGAACGGATGGGTTATGACGATTTGCTCGCGTCCAAGAGCCACACCGGGTCGTTGCCCAGGACCTCGGCGCTGTAGGTCTTGCCCTTGGGCAGGAACAGGCAGTCGCCGATGTCGAGCTCGAAAGACTGCCCTTCGATGCTGAGGCCGAGCTTTCCGCTCACGACCGCACAGGCCGAGGGCAGATCGGGGCAGCGATCGGCCATTTTGTCAGGGCTCTGATAGGTCATGCCTACGCGGTAGCCCCATTCGGAGAGTCTATCGACGAGTGCGCGCTCGGTGGGGCTTCCATCCGCCTGAGGGTTCCATCGAACCAGGCCGAAGGTATCCAGGGTCTGGTAGCCCACGACGCGATTGCCACCCAGAAACGCGGCCTGGTACATGGCGTCCTCGACGCGACCGAGGAGGTCCTCGGGCCCGCTGATGGGGCTCGGGACCAGGGTGGCCACGCCCACATGCACCGTCACGGTGGCCGAGGCCCCCGGTACGGGTGGGCGATCCGCTCGGCCTCGATGGCGCGCCTCAAGTCCTCGGCGATCCGCCTGGCAGTGGCGGTATTGGCGCCCGGCAGCAATATCCCGAAGCGGGTCTCGCCGTAGCGGCCAGCGGTATCGGCGGCGCGCCGCGCATGGCCTCGCGCCACCTCGGCGATACGGCATAGGCACGCGCTGCCCGCGACCGATCGGTAGAACGCGGCGTTGCCGTCCCCGTCGTCGAGGTCGAACATGATCAGGGACAGGGGCCGACCCTCACGCATGGGGCGGCGCCATTCTACCTGCAAGACCTCTTGGAAGCGCCGACGGTTGGTCAGCCCCGTGACCGTGCAGTGGGGCGCGACGCGCACCAGGGTCGGCCAGGTTCTCCGATCGACGCGTCGCGGCGACGAGGTTCGCCGTGGTCTGCTGGAGTGCCGATTCCAGCTCGTCGCAGCGGGCCAGACTGGTCTTCGCGGTGACGCCCAGCTTGTCCAGATCGTCCTGCCGCGCCAGGAGCTCGCCCGTCAGGCGCCGATGATCGGCGCGCAGGTGGAGATATCCGCTCAATGTCCTGTCGAGGCGAAGCGCGGCGGCGAGCACCGCGACGGTGAAGATCGCCAGAGCACCGCCGGCGGCGCCGAGAAAATCGTCGGCCTGCGCCGGCCGAGACCGTTTGATCGGATTGCATCATCGGAATCTCACGTTCAGTAACAGCTCTCGGTGGCGCTCCCGCTCTCCGGTCGGGTACCCATCGCAGGCTCCCATACCGGCGATGGACCGGACATGCGTTGCGATGCCTATCTGGCCCGAATATCGCCCGCGGTACGGGCTAGGGGCCAGACAGCTCTGTAGCGGTACGTTACGGATTGGATGAAGACGAACCCGCCGCGTCCGAGCGGCGCTAGTCCACCTCGTCCGTGCTGACCTGCCCGGTGAGTCGCTGCCGGAGATGCGCCCACGACATGCCGACCGCCAGGATCGCGCTCACGACCCAGAGCGCCAGGTGCTGCAGGGCCCGGACATTGTCGGCGGAGACCACGTCCCATTCGATGAAGAGCCAGATGACCCCGCTGCACAAGGCCACCGCCAGCACCACCCCGACGAGGCCGAGCGAGCGACGCGTGGCGTTCAGGAACACGACCCAGCCGATCAAGAGCACGGTGCCGGCCAGAAACAGGAGCGCGGGAGAGCCGCTCCCCTCGGCGCCGAGGAAGGCGCGCTCGGCCCAGTGGAAGTACGACCAGCCCTCGGGGTTGTAGGTGGCGTACACGAGGACGAGGGCCATCAGGAACCGGACGAACACGCCGAACCCATATTCGATCAATTTAGGCGTAACCCCCTGTTTCTCCATCGCCATCCCCTTCATTTCACGTCTTTCGGCAAGCGTATATATGGACTCCACCCGGTTTGCAAGGGAGGAAACGATGATGGCTTGTAAGGAAATAAGGAAGACTGCAGGTATATATCCGGCCTGTCGGTGAGCGGGATATCCGCTCTGGCCATGAT
>JBOIDR010000142.1:0-10630 GCA_050740695.1 Gammaproteobacteria bacterium
TGGTCAACCATATCATCGCATATCGCCCACCCCCGGCGCCCCGCTTGGCCCCCTCTTCGCCACCATCCAACCCTTCGCTAGGCCAGGCAGTCGGCATGATGTGTAAAGCAGAATGACCAGTCCCGCCGAGCGCATCGCGGGGTTTGAGCGCTACTATGAATCGATCGCCAAACCCTTCGAGTGGAAATTCACACGTCGCGACTTGGCAGGAATGCTCGGCAAGCCAACCGTCCGCCATTTATCAGGAGGCGGCATGAGCCCGATGGATACCCGAATGGGGTGCTTAGGCTCACCCGGCATCGAGCGCCCGATCGAGGTCGCGGCAGAGATCGTCGGGGTCCTCGAGACCGACCGACAGGCGGATAAGCGACTCACCGATCCCGGCCTCGGCGCGTTCCTCGATGCTTAGGCGCCCGTGGGTGGTGGTCGCGGGATGGGTGACGGTGCTCTTGGCGTCGCCGAGGTTCGCCGTGATGGAGAAGATGCGCACGCGGTCGATCACCCGCCAGGCCCCCTCGCGGCCTCCCGGGACATCAAAGGATACGATGCCGCCAAACCCGCGCTGCTGGCGCCGGGCAAGCGCATGCTGTGGGTGGGAGGAGAGCCCCGGGTAGTAGGCGCGCGAGACCAAGGGATGCCGTTCGAGATGAGCCGCGACCTTCATTGCATGTTCACAGTGCGCCCGCATGCGTAGCCCCAGGGTCTCGAGGCCCTTGAGAAACACCCAGGCGTTAAAGGGGCTCATGCTGGCCCCGCCGCTCCGGAGACAGTTGAACACCGCCTCGCCGACCACCGCCTTTGTGCCGATGACCGCGCCCCCCACGCAGCGTCCCTGCCCGTCCAGGTATTTAGTCCCGGAATGGATGATCAGGTCGGCGCCCAGCGACAGCGGCAGTTGCAGGGCGGGGGTGCAGAAGCAGTTATCGACGACGAGGAGCGCGTCATGCCGATGGGCGATCCCCGCGAGGCGCTCGATGTCGGCGATCTCCGTCAGTGGATTCGAGGGCGTCTCCAGGAAGAGGATCCGCGTCTCGGGCCGGATGGCCGTCTCCCAGGCGGCGTAATCGGCGAGCGGCACGAAGCTCGTCAGGACGCCGAACTTCGCTAGGATGTTGTTGAACAGCCCGACCGTGGTCCCGAAGATCGCGCGTGACGAGACGATGTGGTCGCCGTACTTCAGGAGCGCCAGGCACATCGATAAGATCGCGCCCATACCGGAGGCGGTTCCGACACAGCGTTCCCCGCCCTCCATCGCCGCGAGGCGCTCCTCGAAGACCCGTACCGTCGGGTTCGTGAAGCGCGAGTAGATGTTGCCGGGTTCCTGGCCCGCGAAGCGCGCCGCGGCCTGCGCGGCGTTGGCGAAGACGAAGCTCGAGGTCGCGAAGATGGGCTCGCTCTGCTCCATCTCCGAGGAGCGGACCTGTCCGGCCCGCACCGCGCGTGTGTCGAGCCCCCATTCGTCCGCGCTGCCGATCACCGCTACCCCCATCACGAAAAAGCCCGCTCAGCTCGTGCGCTAAAGCGGGCCGTATCGCTTTAGCCGGTATTTATAGAGCGCCCGCAAGCTGATCTCAAATCGGCGCTGGAGGCAGCCTAGGGGATCGCGCCGGGGGTGTCAATCCGATGCGCTTCGCCTCGTCTCGCTCCGGTTCCGTTCCGCCGGAGTGGGTGCCGCCCTGGATCTACGGGCAGGACACGACTCCGCGAGGCGGGCCGGCTCGCGACGACGAGATCGGCCAACACCGGCGCTCGGCCGCGCTCAGCGCGTGACGTTCGCTCGCAGCTCAACCTTGTCCGTGTCGCGCCCGTCTCGGGACCGATGCGATCCGGGACCACCGATCAATGTGTCCTTGCCGGGCCCGCCGAACAGCCTTGCGGTTGATGTTCGGCAGCGTGGCGGAGAGGGTGATCGTGCCGGGCAACGGAATGGTAAAGGTGATCGGGTCTCTCCCGGGGTCGGGTTACCGGGTGGCCCTTCGACAGAAAAGCCACACGAAGCCATCCAGGTGTATGATCCCGTCCCCTATGGGCGCATCCGGCCGGCAACCGCAAGCGATGCTACGCGCCGTCGCCTGACGGCAACGCCTCGGCAGATCGGGAGCGCCGGCCCGGCCCCAGTGGTGATGCCATGGGCAACTGGAATTCGGTCGAACCCCCGTTCGATCCTGCGCGGCGCGCGGGCACCGAGACCATGCGCTCGACGCTGGCATGTATGCTGCCTCTGACCGGAGCTGAGGGTGTCCAAGATCGGCAACGCAGGGAAGTACCGGGCGAACGCGACATGACAGGGAAAGAGGACGCCCAGTCGCCAGCCCAACACCACCGTAGTAGAACGACAACATGAGGACAGCACTGTGCCACTGAGATTGGCCTACGACAGGGCAGGCGGCCCGAACCCGGAGCCCGACGCTGCGCCACTCCGCATGGCGACCCATTCCGATGTGTTCGAGTGGCTCGACGGGCGGGTGGGACCGCTGCATCTCGCGCAGCGGCTCGGCATCGAGGCCGACCAGGAGGCGCTGATGTTCGGCCAGGGAATCAAGTTCTTCCACCTGGAAAACTGGTACTCGGTGCATGGAGTGATCCGCGCCGGCCTGCGCTTCTGCGGCCTCCTCGGGCGGGCACGGCAAAACGCCATGTCCATCGAGCTGCGCCATCACCAGGTCTACATCCCGGATCTGCCCCGAGCCTTCGATGGCTTCAAGGTCCTCCACCTCACCGATCTGCACCTCGACATGCACGAGGACTTCCCCGAGGTCCTGGCGAAGCGCGTTGAGGGCCTAGATTACGACGTCTGCGTGCTGACCGGGGACTACCGCTACCGGACCTTCGGCCCGTTTGAACGCGCGCTAGAGGGTCTGTGCCGCGTGCGCGCCCATCTCAAGGACCCGGTCTACGGGGTGCTCGGAAACCATGACTCGATACGCATGGTGCCGGGTATCGAGGCGCTGGGGATCCATGTGCTGCTCAATGAATCGGCCACCTTACGGCGGGGAGACGATGCCATTCAGCTGGTCGGGATCGACGACCCGCACTATTACCGCGTCGACAACCTGGAGCGGGCCTGCCGGGACATCGACCGGGGATCCGTCTCCATCCTGCTCGCGCATTCCCCGGAGATCTATCAACACGCCGCCCACGCCGGCATCGATCTGCTCTTGTGCGGCCATACCCACGGGGGGCAGCTGTGTTTGCCGGGTGGCGCGCCCCTTCTATACGACGCCAAGTGCCCCCGGCGCATGGCGCGCGGCGCTTGGACCTACCACGGGCTCAAGGGATATACCTCGGTAGGCGCCGGTTCCTCGATCGTCGGGGTACGCTTGAATTGCCCCCCTGAGGTCACGGTCCACGAACTGCGGCGCATGTAGAGCGTCCCGCCCGACGGTCTTGTTCACAACGCCTCAGCGATCGGCGTAGACCGAGGTCTCCCCCTCGCCGTCGAAGGTCAACACCTGGTAGGGGTGTTTTTGCGGCCCTTCCATCCCCGGCGAGCCCATCGGCATCCCGGGCACCGCCAGGCCCTTGACCTTGGGCCGCTCGTTCAGGAGCCGCTTGATGAGATCCGCCGGCACATGGCCTTCCACCACATAGCCGTCCACGACCGCAGTATGACATGAGCCGAGCGCGGCCGGGACCCCGTTCTGACGCTTCACGGGCTCCACGCTGTCCACATCCACGACCGCCACCTCGAACCCGCTGTCCCGCAGATGGTCCACCCATTTCTTGCAGCACTTGCATTGGGGCGTCTTACTGACGGTGATCTCGACCGCCGCCGCGCCATCGGCGCCACATAGCAATAGGACGGGCAGAAGACAAGCTGGGCCGAGGCGACGGTGCGGCCTGGAACGGTTCGAGGGGAAGAATGCTTTCATGCTGGGTTTTCTCCAATCGTCAGGGTAAACGGGAGACGCGCCGGGCTTGATAGGCGCGCTCGTGGTTTGCTATTGTGGCACCAGCGACATAGAGTGTCGTGCCAGCAGTCATCCAGCAAGGGTGATCCAGAGTTCCCATGAACCTCAGCGATACCGAGATCCAGTTACTGGGTGCCCTCACCATCCTGCTGTGCGTCCCGGCGTTGGTGCGCACCGAGGTCAAGGGCAGATCGGCGTGGGTATTGTACTATCCCATCGTCCCGATCGTAGCCTATGTCCTCTACGAGGCCGCACACATCCATGAAGGGGAGGCGATTCGACGCTACGACCTCTTCGCGGTTTGGCCGTTCCTAGTATGGACGATCTCGAAGACATTGTATCGCTGGATGCAGTTATCCAAGACCACCGAGCCCCCGGTGACCACCAACTCTGAGCTGGCGGTGCTGGCCTTTTTAAGCGGCATCGTGGGGTTCATCCGACCCTACTTCGTGTTTTTCTCAGTAGTCGCCCTAGTATGCGGCCACAAGGCGATCAACGACCCGACAGACTTTCGTGGAAAGAAGTTGGCCGGCCTAGGTCTCGTGGCCGGATACCTAGGCCTGATTTTCGGGGTCATCTGGGCTCTGAGTAATTAATCTGGTTGGCCTAGAGTAATCCTGGAGGATAGGGTTTCATTAGGGTTTCATAGCTTCACGCGTCGCAGGCGCAGCGCATTGCCGATGACCGACACCGAGCTCAGGCTCATCGCCGCGGCCGCGACGATGGGCGAGAGCAGGAGCCCGAAGAACGGATACAACACACCGGCCGCTACCGGGACCCCGAGGGCATTGTAGAGGAACGCGAAGAACAGGTTCTGGCGGATATTGCGCATGGTGGTACGGCCGAGACGTATAGCCCGTACGATGCCGCGTAGATCGCCCTTGACGAGGGTCGCACCGGCGCTCGCCATGGCCACATCGGCGCCCGTGCCCATGGCGATGCCCACCGTCGCCTGGGCGAGCGCCGGGGCATCGTTGATACCATCGCCCGCCATCAGCACCCGTCTCCCCGCCTCCTGTAGCCTTTTCACGGCGGCCACCTTCTGGTCGGGCAGGACCTCCGCCTCGACCGCGTCGATGCCGAGCTTGCCGGCCACGGCCCGGGCGGTGCTCCAGTGGTCCCCGGTCAGCATCACCACCTTGAGATCCTGCCCGTGCAAGGCCGCCACGGCCTCCGGGGTACTGGCCTTGATCGCATCCGCGACCCCGACGAGCCCGGCCGCACGCCCGTCGATGGCAACATACATGGCGGTCTGGCCATCTGCCCGCAGGCGTTCGGCATGGCCGGTGAGCGGGGCCGGATCGACCCCCAGGGCCTCGAGGAGCCTGAGGTTGCCGACCGCCACCCGGTGGCCGTCGATCTCGCCCCGGACACCCTGCCCCGTGAGCGACCGGAACTCGGTGACCGGGTGCAAGCCCAGACCACGCGCCTCGGCCCCGCGCACGATGGCCGCCGCGAGCGGGTGCTCGCTGCCGCGCTCCAGGCTTGCGGCCAGCCGCAGCACCTCCGGCTCGCCGACATCCGTCACGGGCACCACGGCGGTCAGGCTGGGTCTGCCCTCCGTTAGGGTGCCGGTCTTGTCCACGACCACCGTGTCCACCTCTTCCAAAAGCTCCAACACCTCGGCGTTCTTGACCAACACCCCCGCCGTCGCGCCGCGCCCCATGGCCACCATGATCGACATCGGCGTGGCCAACCCGAGCGCGCACGGGCAGGCGATGATGAGCACGGCCACGGCATTGACCACGGCATGCGCGAGGCGGGGTTCGGGGCCCCAGAGCCACCAGACCAGGAACGCCACGACGGAGACCAGTATCACGGCCGGGACGAAGTAGCCGGACACCCGATCGACCAAGCGCTGCACCGGCGCGCGGCTGCGCTGGGCCTCGGCCACCATTTGCACGATCCGGGCGAGCACGGTCTCGCCGCCGACGCGCTCGGCGCGCATGACCAGGCTCCCTGTGCCGTTGACCGTGCCACCGATGAGGCGATCACCCGTCGTCTTCTCGACCGGGAGCGACTCCCCGGTCACCATGGACTCGTCCACCGCGCCCCGGCCGTCGATGACCACCCCATCCACCGGGACCTTCTCGCCGGGCCGCACGCGCAGCTTGTCGCCCGGCTCGACCTCATCGAGCCGGATGTCCTCCTCGCGCCCGTCCTCGCGCACGACGCGCGCGTGCCGGGGCGCGAGCGACAGCAGGAGCTTGATGGCGGCGCTGGTGCGGCCGCGGGCCTTGAGCTCCAGTACCTGGCCGAGCAGCACCAGGACGGTAATGACCGCGGCGGCCTCGAAATACACCGCGACCTGCCCCGAGGGCAGGCGCACGGCATCCGGGAAATGACCTGGGAACAGCACCGCCACGGTGCTGTAGACCCAGGCGACCCCGATCCCCAAGGCGATGAGCGTAAACATGTTGAGATGGCGGTGGACGAGTGAATGGTAGCCGCGTTCCAAGAACGGCCACCCGCACCACAGCACGATGGGTGTCGTCAGGATCAGCTCCAGCCACTGGAGCGAGCCCATCCCCGCCATGGACATGACCACGACCGGCACGGCCAGGGCGGCACCGATCCAGAAGCGTCGCGTCATGTCTCGGAGCTCGGGGTTGTCGTCTTCGGCGACGGGCTCCCGTCGCTCCAGCGCCATGCCGCAGATCGGGCAGCTCCCCGGCCGGTCCTCGACGATCTCGGGGTGCATGGGACAGACGTACTCGGTCTTGCGCTCCGAACCGACGGGCGCCAGGGCCTCCAGCGCCATCCCGCACTTCGGGCAGCCCCCCGGTCGCGGCGACTCGACCTCCGGGTGCATGGGGCAGGCGTAACGCCCCGAGGGCGCCGCGGGACTCGCCGGCGATCCTGGGGCCTTGATCGCAGGCGCCGCAGACTCTAGATATCGCTCGGGGGCGGACCGAAAGCGTTCGAGACAGCCATCGCAGCAGAATAGATACGTGTTACCGGCGTAGGGCACCCGGAACGCGGTGTCCGGTTTGACGCTCATGCCGCAGACGGGATCGGTCGTGATCAGCCGACCCTCGGCCGTTCCGTCTGGATGCTGATGGGTCCCGCAGCGGTGGTCGTGATCGGCCATCGTTCCCCCCATTTGGAGCTCGTCGCACCCTAGTCTAGCCCACGCCAGGGCCAAAGGCCCGTCCAAGCAGCGAAACCCTCGTTGCGGGAGCCGCCGGGCGCCTCGTGAGGCGCCACTGGCCGCGCGGTCTCGCGGGGCGGAGCGTCGACACGGCGCCACGGCGATGCCGGTCGGCTAGCTTTGCCTTATGATCCTGTGACCCCCGCCCCGGAGGATCCGTGCACCCAGACGCCGACCCATTGACCGCGTTGGAAAAAGCGGTCATCGCCTGCACGCGCTGCCCGCGTCTTCGCGCCCATCGAGAGCGCGTGGCGCGTAATAAAGTGCGGCGCTTCGCGGGATGGGACTACTGGGGGAAACCCGTGCCCGGCTTCGGGGACCCGCGGGCCCGGCTCCTGGTGCTGGGCCTGGCCCCGGCGGCCCATGGCGGTAACCGTACCGGACGGATCTTCACCGGCGACCGCAGCGGCGAATGGCTCTTCCGCTCGCTCTTTGCCGCCGGGTTCGCCGACCGGCCCCACTCGGAGCACCGCGGCGACGGCCTCCGGCTATACGACTGTTACGTCACCGCCGCGGTCCGCTGCGCGCCCCCCGGCAACAAACCCCTGCGCGACGAGTTCGATACCTGCAGGGCGTTCCTTGTCCGGGAGCTGACCTTGCTGGCGCGAGTACGGGTGGTCGTGGCGCTCGGTCAACTCGCGTTCCGCGCCTACCTTGACGCGCGCCGCGCCCTGGCGCGCCCAATCCCATCGCCCCTGCCCCGGTTCCAACACGGGCACGGCGCGGATCTCGGGGACGTGAGCTTGATCGCCTGCTACCACCCGAGCCAGCAGAACACCTTCACGGGGCGGCTGACGGTGGAGATGCTGGATGCGGTCTTCCGGCGGGCTCGGGACCTACTGGGCCAGGCCCATTAAGGACCCGACGTCTGGGCACATCCAGCGACGGTGGGCGCGGCTACCGCGCTGAGCGCTATAGTACGTATACTATACGTATAAAATGAGTCGTGGCCCATGCAGAAGAAACTCACCATCTCCATCGATCAAGCGGTCTACGAAGGCTTGCACCGCGTCATTGGCCGACGGAATATCAGTCGGTTTCTAGAAGGGCTTGCGCGCCCCCATATCCTCCCTGCAGCCATCGATGAAGCCTATGGCCAGATGGCCGCCGATGAGACGCGCGAGACGGAAGCCGCGGAATGGGTGGAAGGGTTGGTGGGAGACGTAGCCGATGAGGCGCGGTGAGATCTGGTGGGTAAGCTTCGATCCCGCGATCGGCGGAGAGATCCGTAAGACCCGCCCCGCTGTCATCGTCAGCAACGATGCGTCCAACCGGCATCTCAATCGCGTGCAAGTCGTCCCGATCACCGGTAATGTCGGCAATCGATTCCCCAGCGAAGCCGATGTGCTCGTCCAGGGCGATCGGCGCAAGGCGATGGCAGACCAGATCGCGACGGTGAGCAAGCAGCGACTCAAGGAGCACATCGGGGAACCGGCCCGCGCGGACATGCGCTCCGTCGAGCACGCCATCGAGATTCAGCTTGGGATCTGCTGAGCGCGCTTCTCGGCGACAGGTGTGCCTTGTGAAGCACTTGTTTGGATTTCGACGGTGTCGTCGATCGGCCAACATCCGGCTAGAGCATACATACGGGGCTTTTGGTGCAATTTAATGATTATCAATAACTTAGCGCGTTGGCATGCGCTATGCCCAGTATACCGCCGGCTTGTTTGGAGGAGAGACAGATGAAAACCAGGACTAGAGAAGGCGGATTCACGCTCGTCGAGATCGCGATCGTGCTCGTCATCATCGGTCTCCTGCTCGGCGGGATCCTGAAGGGCCAGGAGCTGATTACCAGCGCGCGGGTGCGTAACCTGGCGGATCAGGCTTCTGCAGTTCAGGCCGCGTACTACGGCTTCGTCGATCGCTATCGCGCGATTCCAGGCGACATGCGAACCACCCAGGTGTGCGGGGCGCTTGGAAACGTCTGGGAAACCTGTCCTGACAGTGGGCCGGGCGGGGACGGTGACTCTATCATTGAGAGCTTTCCAGAGGCTGCGGCCGTGTGGGCGCATCTGTCGGAATCCCGCTTTCTGCAAGGCAGCTACCCAGGTACCGCCCCTGACGTAGGTACCTATACAAGTACAACGCCGCCCACTCAGGCCCCCACTAATCCCTGGCAGGGCCCATTATTGTTGGCTCGGACGGACAACTACCTCCAGGAGACCGGTACCCCGGCCCCACGCTTACACATAATCCTTGGGCGAAATATTCCAGTGAACGTAATGCGAGAGCTGGACGTTAAGATTGATGACAGTCAACCAGGCAACGGCGTTCTGCGAGCGCCCGGTCCCGACCCAACGGACTTCGACACAGTCGGACAAGAAGGCACCACCCCATGCGTCGTGGCTGGTACCCCCGACATTTGGAATATCACTGACGCGTCGGTCGACTGTAACGGGTATTACCTGTTTTAATTTGCTTACGACAGGGCAATTTAGCCCGCCGTTCGGCGGGTTTTTTCTTTCATGCGTTGTGCCGTAGCCCGGATGAAACGAAGTGGAATCCGGGGAGGTCTCCCGGATTTCGCTGCGCCGGGCTACTTCGCTGCCAGGAGATAGCCGATGGCCGTCGCCGTCCGAATAGAAGGCGTGGTGAAGCGGTACGGGCGCACCGCCGTGTTGAACGGGGTGGACCTTACCATCGATCAAGGGGAGTCGGTGGGGCTCGTGGGCGTCAACGGGGCCGGCAAGACCACCCTCATCAAGGCGCTCTTGGACCTCTGCGAGATCGAGCGGGGCTCGATCGACCTCTTCGGCGTGAGCCATTTGAAACCCGAGGCGCGCGGACGGATAGCCTTCCTCCCCGAGGAGTTCCTGCCGCCTTATTTCGCGACGGGCAAGGAGTACCTGCGCTTCATGGCCCGGCTGCACGGCCGTCCCGTCGAAACACCCGAGATCAGTGAAGTGTTGGCCACCTTGGACCTCGAGGAACCCGCCCTGTCGAAACCGGTCCGCGAACTGTCGAAGGGCATGGCCCAGAAGCTCGGCCTCGCGGCGGTGCTCCTTTGCGGCAAGGACCTCTTCGTCCTCGATGAGCCGATGAGCGGCCTCGACCCCAGGGCTCGCGCCTCCCTCCGGCGCCACCTGGCTGCGCGCCGGGCGGCAGGCGGCACCTTGCTCTTCACCAGCCACCTGCTCGCCGATGTCGCGGATTTGTGCGATCGCATGCTCGTGCTGCACCCGGGCCAGGTGCTCTTCACGGGGCGCCCGGAGGCGTTCTGTGAGCAGTACGGCGGCGGGACGCTGG
The DNA here is from genome assembly GCA_050740695.1 of Gammaproteobacteria bacterium. Taxonomy (GTDB): domain Bacteria; phylum Pseudomonadota; class Gammaproteobacteria; order JACCXJ01; family JACCXJ01; genus JACCXJ01. The sequence continues at coordinate 10,309 of JBOIDR010000142.1, forward strand.
AGGACGCGTACCTCGAGTGCCTGGCCCGCGCGGGGACACCACCGGCCACCAACAGGGCGCCAGGGACGCAATCCGCATAGGCGTCGGGATGAGCTGCGCGGCCCGATCCCGGCTCTGTGTCGCGGCCTTGGCCGTCAGGACGCAGTCGAACCGGCGCAGCACGGCCGCCGGGACCGGCTGCGAGGACCGTTCCCTCCTAGCAGCCTGTCGGACTCACATTGAACGGTAACGGGACAAGGCGGGGCTCGCGCACGATGAGGGTGACTCGGGCGGCCGTTGAGGTTCTAAGAGCGACGCAATGACGATGAACGGATCGGTCCCG
>JBOIDR010000143.1:0-10606 GCA_050740695.1 Gammaproteobacteria bacterium
TTGGTCAACCATATCATCGCATATCGCCCACCCCCGGCGCCCCGCTTGGCCCCCTCTTCGCCACCATCCAACCCTTCGCTAGGCCAGGCAGTCGGCATGATGTGTAAAGCAGAATGACCAGTCCCGTCCGACACCGATGTCGACCCCGAGATCGGATCGGTCCTGGAGGTCGTCATCGATGGCCTGGACGAGCAGGCGATCCGAGAATCCATGCGCGCAGGCATCGAGGCCGTTTGTCGCTTCGGGCCGCAGAAGGGGATCTACCGGATCAGCGCCGGCAACTACGGCGGCAAGCTCGGCCCCTACCATTTTCATCTGCGGCAGATCCTGGCATGAGCGGCATCGTCCTGACCTTGAAAAAGCGCCCGAGCCAGTTCGTGGATCTCCCGGGCCTGACGCCGGAAGCGATCGCCGGCCGGTCCGCACAGGACATCGCCGGCGAGCCGCTTCATCTCGGGCGCCGCAAGGTTACGGTTGCCGATCTCTTCGAGGTCGAGGACCGTAAGATCGCCGTCCGCGGCGAGGAATCGGAGATCACCCTGCGGCGCAGCAGCGACAGGCTCTGCGCGATCGGCGCGGGCATGGGCGAGGGCCGCATCGAGGTCCACGGCACTGCCGGCGACTACCTCGGCCTCGGCATGCGTGGCGGACACATCCGGGTCCGTGGCAGCGCCGGGCATTGCGTGGGCCAGGGAATGCGGGGCGGTCTCATAGAGGTCTCGGGGGATGTCGGGGACTTCGCCGGGGGTGCACTGCCCGGCGCGACCGAGGGCATGAACGAGGGTACCTTCCTGGTCTCGGGGAACGCCGGGCATCGGACAGGGGACCGCATGCGCCGGGGCATGCTGGTCGTCAAGGGCGGCGCCGGGGAACATCTGGGGAGCCGCATGAAGGGCGGCACCATCGTGGTCCTGGGCCCGACCGGGCGGTCGGTGGGGCTCGGGATGCGGCGCGGGACCATCGTGCTCGCAGAGCGGCCCGGGGAGGTCCCCGCCACGTTCCACTCCTCGGGCAAGCTCAAGATGGAGTTCCTGCGCCTGCTTTTCCGGGAGCTCGGCCGTAGCTTCCGGAGCCTCGCTTTTTTGCGGACCTACGGGCCCTTGTCCGAACGCCTCATCGGCGATCTCTCGGCGGGTGGCAAGGGCGAGGTCCTGGTCCTCCTGTCGAGCTGAAGAGAGTTTCTGTGTGAACGTCACGACCATCAGAGAAAGGGCCAGATCCGGGGACGGGCCGTCGATCCGGCGGCCGTGGCAGAGGTACGGGAGCTCCTGCGCGAGGGGCCGCGGCCCCCCATCGAGCACCTGCACAAGATCCCCTGCGATAGCGGAGGCGGCCAGGGGTGGGGTAACGGCGCGCATGTTCGGTTCCCATTCGGTGCAAGGAGGGAAATTAGCCAGGTGATTCTCGTTTTCCCTGGAATATTTCCAACCCCATGAGCACCCTAGCCTTCGATATGGCCATCATCATGTTCGGGCCGAGTCATTCATAACCCGCGCTTCAGTCGCGCGGCGTTCGAAGCGTTCAGGGCTCTTTCCGGTTGTCGCCCGCAGCGAACACAGCCACGTACTCGCCATAGCCTTCCTTCTCCAGGTCCTCCTTGGGAATGAAGCGCAGCGCGGCCGAGTTCATGCAATAGCGCTTGCCGGTCGGGGCCGGCCCGTCGTCGAAGACATGGCCGAGATGGGAATCGGCGTGCTTGCTGCGGACCTCGGTGCGCACCATGAACCAGGATCGATCCTGATGCTCTGCCACGTTGCCCGGCACCAGCGGGCGCGAGAAGCTCGGCCAGCCGGTACCCGAGTCGTATTTATCAAGCGAGCTGAACAGGGGCTCGCCGGAAACGACATCGACGTAGATCCCCGGTCGCTTGTTGTCCCAGTAGGGGTTCTGGAACGCCGGCTCGGTCCCCTCCTCCTGCGTGATCCGGAACTGCTCCGCGGTGAGCCGCGCCCGGATCTCGCCCGGTGTCGGTTGTTTGTACTCCGTGCCATCCCACGCCATCGCGCCACCTCCGGATATCAAACTGGCATACAATACCAAACGTTTCATCACGTACCTGCCGGATGGAAGGAAACCGCTCATGCCGTGCCCTAGACCGCCATCCGCTGCCATGTCGCCGATCGGTCGGGCCTGTGCGGGGATCGGGGGGCATGGCCCCTCGTCGCCGTAGGCTGCCATCATGGGAATTATAGGATCGTGATACGGGCGGAGGATCTCGCCTTGTCACGCAGGCTCGCTATGTTGACCGTTTCGTTCGCGATTATATCCATCCTCGTCCTGGGGCTGATCGGCGGGGGGTTGATCGCGAACCGCCCGCCGATGATCGCCCCCCCGGGATTATGGGCCCGTCTCGTCACCTACCTCGGCACCAACGTCGCCGAGACCCGACCCGAACATCCCTTTCCGGAGCTGCGGCCGCGCTTCTACGCGCTGCCACCCGATCGGTTGTACGCGGTGACACGCGAGGCCATGGGGGGTCTGGGCTGGGGGATCGCCTCCGAAGACCCAGCGGGCCTCCACCTCACGGCGGTGGTCGAGAGCGCCTTGTGGCGTTTCAAGGACGACGTCGTGGTCCGCGTCGAGCCCGCGGAGGGCGGCAGCACCTTGGGGATGCGTTCGAGCTCCCGGATCGGACGCGGCGATCTCGCCGCCAACACCCGTCATCTCCTGGACCTCTATGCCGCCATCGAGCAGCGTTGGCGGTGAGCGGCTAAGGCTGCCCCGACGCCTCCGTCGCGAAGGTCACGCGCAGTAGCCCCAAGCGCCGCGCAGCGTCCAGGGCGGTGACCACCGATTGGTGCGTGGCCTTGGCGTCGGCGTTGATGATGACGACGGGGTCCCGCAAGGGCTTGACGGCCTCCGCCATGGCTCGTTCCACGCTCGCGAGGCCGGTGTCGGCGAGTGCGTTGCCGTTCACGTAATAGTTGCCGTGCGCCGCGATAGTCACCTCGATCCGGTTCTCCGAGGCGGGCGGGGCATCGGTGCTCGCCTCGGGGAGTGTCAATGCGATCTCGGATTTCTCCACGAAGGTCGTCGAGACCATGAAGAAGATCACCAGGAACAGCAACACATCGATGAGCGAGATCAGGTTGATCTCGACATCGTCCGGGCGCCGCGGGCGCAGGTTCATCGCACGGCGCGCGCCGGAGAGACCGCTTGGTCGTCACGCTCGCCATGGATCACCTCGACGAGCCGGAAGGCCTCTTGCTCCAGGGCGATGACCAGGGTATCGATGTGCCCGCGCAGGTAGCGATGAGCCATGAGCGCGGGGATCGCGACCATGAGCCCGGCGGCGGTGGTGATAAGCGCCTCGGCGATGCCCCCCGACACCACGGTCGGATCGCTTACCCCCTGGGAGCTAATGGCCGAGAAGGCGCGGATCATCCCGGTCACGGTACCGAGCAGCCCCAGCAAAGGACTCACCGCCGCAATGGTCCCCAGGGTATTGAGGTAGCGCTCGAGCTCGTGCACGACGTGGCGCCCCACGTCCTCGATGTCCTCCTTCATGAGCGTGCGGCCACGGTTGCGGTTGGCGATCCCCGCGGCCAGGATACGCCCGAGCGGCGAGCCGGCGCGCAGTTGCTGGATGCGCTTGTGATCCAGGTGGCCATTCTTGAACCACTGCCACACCTGGGCCACCAGGTTCGGCGGCGCCACGCGCCTGGTCTGGAGGCTCCACAGGCGCTCCAGCACGATCGCGAACGCCACCACGGAGCACAGGATGATCGGCACCATCACCCATCCGCCCGCCTTGATCAACTCGAACACTTTGCCCAGATCTCCCAATCACTTAGCGATATAGGTTACAATAAAATCAAGCCAGCGCGTGGCGAGGGTCGCATGAACACATCGCAATCGGCAGCGCTCCGTCGGGCCCACATCGCCGGGCTCATTTTACTGGTTTCCGGTTTGAGCGGATGCCAGGGGCTCCCTCCGGTCGAGGTCAACGAATGGCTGAGGGGCGAGCGCGTCGCACCACACCCACCCTCGCTGGCGCGCGAGGACGAGCCGGTGGTGCTGGCCGATCCCGCACCGCGCACCGATACCTTCCCCTTATCGGAGGACACCGGCGTGGTCGGCGCGCTGTATGTCATTAGCGCCAGCGAGGAGGATACCCTCGTCGATGTCGCGCGCCGCTACGACCTCGGGTATGAAGAGATCCGGGCCGCCAACCCAGCCGTTGATCCGTGGCTGCCGCGGCCGGGCGCCCGCGTCCTCTTGCCCACCCGTTACATCCTCCCCCGCGCCCCGCGCGAGGGCATCGTGCTCAACCTGGCGACGCTGAGGCTGTTCTACTACCCCAAGCCCGGTCCGGGCGGATCGCGAGTCGTCATCACCCACCCGATCGGGATCGGGCGCGAGAAATGGCCGACCCCCATGGGGCTGACACGAGTGACCGCAAGGACAGCCAATCCCACCTGGCGCGTGCCCGAATCGATCCGGCGCGAACACGCGGCGGCGGGCGATCCGCTGCCGGCGGTCGTACCCCCGGGACCCGACAATCCCCTCGGGCGTCACGCCCTGCGGCTGGCCGTGCCGGGCTACCTGATCCATGGGACCAACAAGCCCGGCGGGATTGGCATGCGGGTCAGTCACGGCTGCATTCAACTCTTCCCCGAGGACATCGAGCCGCTATTCGAGAAGGTCGCGGTCGGCACCCCGGTGCGGATCGTGGACCAGCCTTATCTGGCCGCCTGGGATGGCGGCGTCCTGCACCTCGAGGCCCACGCGCCGCTGGCCGGTACCAAGGTCCTGCCGGATGCCTTGCACCGCGTGCTCGCGAAGGCCGCCGGTGACGCGGGTACCGAGCGCATCGACTGGGCCCGTGCGGAGTCCATCGCTAGGCTGGCGCGCGGCTTCCCGGTCCCCGTCGAACCGGGACAACCCGCAATCGAGGACCTGGTCGCGTCCTTGCCGGTCTCGGCCCGAGAGGCCACGACCGCCGCGGAGGCTGATGTCGCGTCCGCCGGCGATGGCCAATGGTATGTCCAGGCCGGGAGCTACCGGAGCCCCGAGGCCGCGCACCGGGTGTCGCGTATGCTCGGGCACATGGGCCCCCCAATCCCGGCCCGGCCGGTTGCCAATAGTGGCTACCACCGGGTCCTGGCCGGCCCGTACGTCACTCGCGCGGAGGCCGAAGCGGGCGCCCGGCGCATCGAGACGAGCTTCGGCACCGAGACCCTCATCGTGCAGCCGGATATCTAGGCGCCGCGGACCCCCCATGCACATCGATGCAGCCGGTCACTGCCTGGCACCTGCGACCGCTAACGGCGGGTACGGAGAGGGTGGTCACTTCGCTCCGTGCCGGGCCGCCGTGACCCGGTAGCGTCCAACTCACCACAAGAGCCCGGCCGAAACCCGGGCTCTTCATTTGCGGCACTGCGAGATCGTCCCGCACTTTCCTGTGGCGTAGAATGGCACACGTACACCGACCGGGCTCGATGCCGGGAGGGACCCATGTACAACAAAAAGATCCTCAGCCTCGATGACGTCAAGCGCGTAGTCGCCGCAGCGGAGACCGAGGCGGAGCAGCACGGCTGGAACGTGGTCCTCGCCGTGGTGGACGACGGCGGCCATCTGATGTACCTGCAGCGCGAGCGCGTGCAGCTCGGCAGCATCGAAGTGGCCATCACCAAGGCACGCGCGGCACTCATGTTCCGGCGACCTACCGGGGTCTGGGAGGAAACGGTGGCGAGTGGCCGTTATGGTTATCTGGCGATGCCCGGGATGCTGCCGATCGAAGGTGGGGTACCGCTCGTCTACGAAAACGAGATCGTGGGCGCCATTGGTGTCAGTGGCGTCAAGTCCTCGGAAGACGGTCAGATCGCGGAGGCCGGCGCGCGTGCCCTGTAGCCATTTCTCCGGGCCAGCGGCCTCGGCCCCCGTCTGAAGCGAGGCTCATACAGGGGCTCCGAGGGAGCCGAAAGAACGACGGGCCATGCCGAACATCCGCACGAGCGTCGTCATCAACCAGCCGCTGGAGCGGGTCTTCGAGTTCGTGATCCGCGCCTGTCGCCAGTCGCAGTGGCATTGTGCGGCGTTGCCCGCCACATCGGATATCCCGCCGCCGGCAGTGGGCGATTCCTTCACGGAGGAGTTCCTGGTCGCCGGGAAGCGCGGCCGGATCACCTGGACGGTACGGGAGCTGCGCCCACCCCACCGCTGGGTGCTGAGCGGGGTATGCCCCGATGGCGGGACCGCTACCCTCATCTATGGGTTCGTGGCGGCCCCCGGCGGCGCCCGTGTGAAACGGGAGCTTTCCTATAACGTACCGGTCCTCATGGATGGGATCGGTGATTTCCTCACCTTACGGAACCGCATACAGGCCGAATCGGCCGACGCCTTGAGACGCCTCAAGCACGTCGTGGAAGGGGACTAGCCGGGATTTCTCCACGGGCTCAGGCACCGCGGTTGTCAGGTTAGAATGAGACACTGCGGCTACGGTATGGGGAGCATGGTGATGGGCTATCGACATATCAAATACCCCGAAGCGGGGACCAAGATCACGGTGGAGAACGGGCGGCTGCGGGTGCCCGACGATCCGATCTTGGGCTTCGTCGAGGGCGACGGGATCGGGCCGGACATCACCCGGGCCTGCCTGCGGGTCTGGGACGCCGCGGTCGAGCAGGCCTACGGGGGCCGGCGCAAGATCCACTGGATGGAGCTCTACATGGGCGAGAAGGCCTCCGAGAAATACGACGGCGATTTCTTTCCCGAGGAAGCCAAGGAGGTTTTGCAAGACATCATCGTCTCCATCAAGGGCCCGCTGACCACGCCCGTCGGAGGCGGTTTCCGCTCGCTCAACGTGGCGCTCCGGCAGGACCTCGATCTCTACGCCTGCGTGCGGCCGGTGCGCTACTACCCGGGCGTGCCCTCGCCGCTCCGCGCCCCGGAGCTCGTTGACGTGGTGATCTACCGCGAGAACACCGAAGACGTCTACGCCGGCATCGAATACCGCGCCGGCAGCCCCGAGGCCAGGAAGCTCGAGGCCTTCCTCAAGACCGAATTCGGGGCCGAGTTCTTCGAAGACTCCGGCCTAGGCATCAAGCCCATGAGCGCCTTCGGCAGCCAGCGCCTGGTGCGCAAGGCCATCCGTTATGCCCTGGACAATGACCGCGAGAGCGTCACCCTGGTACACAAGGGCAACATCCAGAAATATACCGAGGGCGCCTTCCGGCAGTGGGGCTACGAGGTCGCCCGCGAGGAGTTCGCGGATGAGACCGTGACCGAGGCCGATCTCTTCAGCGTGTACGGCGGCAAGCGCCCGGAAGGGCGCGTGGTCATCAAGGACCGCATCGCCGATATCATGTTCCAGCTCATGCTGCTGCGCCCCAACGAGTTCGATGTCATCGCGACCACCAACCTGAACGGCGATTATCTTTCGGATGCCATAGCGGCCGAGGTCGGCGGCGTCGGCATCGCCCCCGGCGCCAACATGGCGGACCATGTCGCGGTCTTCGAGGCCACCCACGGCACGGCCCCGAAGTACGCCAACCTAGACAGGGTCAATCCCGGCTCCCTGCTTTTCAGCGGGGTCATGATGCTCGAATACCTCGGCTGGAAGGAAGCCGCCGATCTCATCACCTTCGCCTTTCCCGAGGTCATCCAGAAGAAGATCGTCACCTATGATTTCGCGCGCCTCATGGCGGGGGCGACGGAGGTCTCGACCAGCGGGTTCGCCGACGCGCTCATCGAAGAGATGGGGGCGGAGATCGACATCGAGGCGCGACGCGCCGAACACGAGCGCGCCGTCGAAGAAGAGCGCCGCGAGCGCGAGGCCCGGCGCGTGGCGGAGCCCATCGCGGAGATGAAGGCCTCCGGACGGACACCTCACACGGTTGGCGACATCGCGAGCCCCATCATGAGCGTCAAGCCCGGGGTGGCCGTGAGCGAGGTCATGCACCTGATGCGCGAGCGCGGGATCAGCAGCGTGGTCGTCGAGCCCGGCACGGACGGGCTTTGGGCCATCATGACACAGCGCGATATCATCAGCCGCATCGTGCACGCCAACCGTTCTCCGGCGCGCGTCAAGGTCGAGGAGATCGCGAGCAAACCGCTCGTCACGGTACCCACCGACATGTCGCTGCAGGAATGCGCCTCACGCATGGTCGAGTCGAACATCCGGCGCGTCGTGGTCGAGGAGCACGACATCCCGGTCGGGATCGTGAGCGATACCGATGTCTTTCGGATCGTCGAGGAATTCGGCTGGGAACCGGTGCTGCTCTGAAGCGGCCCCCACTCCATTCACCATTCACCATTCACCAGTCCCCATTTCCTATGACTCCCTCCCTTTTCATGCTTCTGGCCCAACTTTCTCTACTGGAGGGCCCCTGGCCCGCCGCGGTCGCGGCGGCCGACACGACATCCGTAGGAGACAAAGCCATGCCTGTCCCGATCACTTCGTTGTCCATCACCTCCCCGGCCTTCGCCCACCAGGCGGAGATCCCGCGGCAATACACCTGCGACGGGTCCGATCGCTCGCCGCCGCTCGTCTGGTCCGAAGTCCCGCCCGGGACCCGGAGCCTCGCGCTCATCGTGCACGACCCCGACGTGCCAGATCCTCAAGCCCCCAAGCGCATTTGGGTGCATTGGGTGCTCTACGACATCCCGCCCAGCGCCACGGGTCTGCCCGAAGCGGTCGGTCCCACGGCGCTCCCGCCGGGAACCAAAGAGGGGCAAAACGACTGGGGACGCACGGGCTATGGCGGTCCCTGCCCCCCCATCGGGCGCCATCGCTACTTCCACAGGCTGTACGCCCTGGATACCGTGCTATCGCTGCCAGAGGCCACCAAGGCCAAGCTGGAGGAGGCCATGGCCGGGCACATCTTGGGCGAGGTCGAGCTCATCGGCACGTACCAGCGCGGGCGCTAGCTAACCCGATCCGGTTGCTCGCCTTTGCGGTCGCGGCATTGTTTGCGGTGACGTTGCTTCCGATCGGCGATCTGCTGTTGTTCGGTCTGGAGCAGCGCTTTCCCGCACCGACTTCGCTGCCCGACAAGGTGGATGGCATCATCATGCTCGGGGGCGCGCAGAAGCCGCGTCTTACCGCCGCGTATGGACAACCGGCCTTGAATGGCGCCGCGGAACGCATGACCACGTTCCTAGCGCTCGCGCGCCGTTATCCGCAGGCGCGACTTGTGTTTGCCGGCGGCTCCGGCGATGTGCTGCATCCCGAGAGACGCGAAGAGCCGACCGTCCGGATGTTCCTCGAGCAGCAGGGCTTCGATACCAATCGCGTGCAGTACGAGTCCGGTTCGCGCACCACGTACGAGAACGTCGTAAACGCCAAGGCGCTCATTAGGCCGGGTCCCGAAGAGACGTGGCCGCTAGTGCAGACCGCGGCGGACATCCCGCGCTCGATCGGCGTGTTCAACAAGCAAGGATGGACGGTTACGCCGGTACCATGCGATTACAACGCGGTGCCGCCGGAGTGGTTGCCCGGCTTGTCGGCTACGGAGGCATTCGAAGAACTCGATCACGCACTTCATGAGTGGATCGGGCTTGTCGTCTACTACATCACGGGCAAGACCAACCGGCTTTTCCTTGCACCTCCAGCACGCTGACTCTCGCGTGAGCATTGCGCGATAATAGCGGCACAACGACCTGCAAGCAGGGCGCAGAAGCGCCCACCGAAACACCCTCGAACGCGGCACTGTCACTTACGGTTCCGACCCTCGATGTAGCCACCGACATGGCGATCTCGGGGCGATCCTGCCTGATCTAGCCCGGTCCTTACCCTGATCCTTCCCCATTGCATCTCCCGAAAGGTGGTTTATACTTCCTCTACGCAGGTCACCCCGACCTGCCAGGGATCCCTGGCCAACCTAAGCGCAACGTGAGAAGGAGAAATCCTCGTGCCCAACGAAACGATTGATAAAGCCGCAGTGGTGGCTAAGTTGAACCAGATCATGGAGATGGAGCTGGCAGGGGTGGTCAGATACGTCCACTATTCGTTGATGGTCTTCGGTTATGGTCGCATTCCCATCGTCTCCTGGCTTCGTAATGAAGCCAACGAAGCCCTGATCCACGCCCAGGAAGCGGGGGAGATGATCACGCAGCTCGGTGCACATCCTTCCCTGGGTATCGGTCCTTTATTGGAAACGCATAAACATGACATCGGCGATATCTTGCGGGAGTCGCTTCAACATGAAATGGCTTCCCTGCGACTGTATTGCGAGCTGCTGGATTTTGTTCGCGATCGATCGGTATTTCTGGAAGAATACGCCAGACGTCTCATTGCTGCGGAGGAACTGCACGCGGGAGAGGTTGACAAGATGTTACGAAAGCCTGGAGAGGTGACGGCGTTCGTTGCGGATGGCAGGGTGGAAATCCAACGGTTAGGGTCTGAGAGCGGTCAGTGACGGGTCATGGGAAAACAGGGTCAGCTGCGGCACATGGAGAGCAATTGGTCGCGCTGCTCCCTGCACGCACGTCATCCGAGAGTGCGCTTCGAGGTGCTCGACACCAGCGTCCTGGCCAGCTGACTAAACAACCACCGGCTAAAAGCCGGTGGGTTTGAGTTACGGACTGAAAGTCCGGATACGCGTCGACTGAACGACGCGTCTACGGCTCCACCTCTCCCTTCAGGATTTGGTAGCGATACTTC
>JBOIDR010000144.1:0-10507 GCA_050740695.1 Gammaproteobacteria bacterium
TGATCCTCTTCGGCAGCGACCCACGTGCCTCTCACATCGCCGCCGCTCTGACATCGCGCCCTCGACCCAACCGATCGCACCCGCACTTACCACCAAAATCACGCGCTTTTACAACCCCGTCAACACTCCACCAGTGGACAAGCCCTAAAGGCCCTTGCACTGCCCTTGCACTGCCCTTGCACTGCCCTTGCACAGCCCTTGAAGGGTCGGGAAGATCGTGCGGCCGACCGGGGCGCAAGCGCCTCTTCAGTGTTCCGCCCGATGGGGTCGGGTCGCATTCGCAGACCTTGCATGGGGCGGATGCCCCATCGGGGTTCCAGCCGGCGGGCTGCTTCATAAAGTCGCTGGGGGGATCGCGGAGGTTGCGAGAGTGAGCGGTGGTTCAACCCCCTCTAAATCTCCCCCTTCGTAAGAGGGAGACTTGCTGGGGTGCCCCTTCGCTCACGGGGGCGTGGGGGGTATTTCCTCGTAAGGAGGAAGCCGTAGAGGCCGCAGGGCGGTTTTAGCCCGATTTATGATCCGCTAAGTCGGAGGGGGTCGTGGGTGCGCCGTCGCGTCCGCGGTGCCCCTGCGCATTGACGGTCTGGGGGGGGCCCACCGCGAATCGGCCCAGCGTGCTCGCCGACCAGATCCGGCCGGGATCGGCACTACTGCCCTCGGGATGTCGTGCCCCGTCAATCGCCCAGGCGCGTCAGCAGATCGTCGATCCCGATCGGGGCCGACGCGCGCAGGGTGACCGAAAAGCGCTCGGGCTCGGCACCGTTCCGGGTGATCTCAAAGGTCCGGGGGCGATAGAGGCAATCGCACAGGGCTTCGAGCGCTGGACGTAAGGCCGCAAGTGTCCGGTCCGTGTTGGGGGCGAGAAGGCGATCGTTGGCGAACAGCTGGATCTCCTCGCCGGAGAACACCAGGCGATGGGCGATCTCGGGTTGTTCCGCAAGCGTTCGGCAAGCCATGAACGCCCGGCGACAGACGCTCGCCAGTCGTTCGGCCAAGGTGCCCCCGCCGTGGCGCTTGGCGTAGTACACGAGCCCCCGCCGCCCGGCGGACCCGTCCAAGGCGTAGTTTCCCTCGTGCGCGATCAAGAGGATCCCCGGTCCGTGATGGACGTGGCTATAGTCCGCTACGTCTATCAGAAGTCCTTCGAGGCTGCCGCCCTGGATGAACCGGTGGAACACCGGGATGAGCTCAGGGAGGTCCAGGGGCCCGTGCTCCGCACAGAACACCTTGATGCCGAGCCGGTGCAGGTCCATTGCGGCCCGAAGCTAGGGGTGGGCTGGCGGCGTGGCCACCGTGCTCGGAATACGGCCCTGCGGTCCCTTTTCGAGGAGCCTGGTATGGCAGGCATAAGCGGCCTCGATGAAGAGTTGAGTCTCTTCGATGAGCAATCGGGCCCGCTCCTGATTGTAGCTGCGATCGCGATCGGCGTGCCGCGCCAGCAGGTAGTGGGCGAATTTTGCGCCGGCATAGACATCGTAAAAGACCTCCGTATCGCAGAAGCGCGCGCGGAACTCCCCGACCACGGCGTCCGGCTCAGCGGAGATGTCCTGGAACTGCGTGCGGATGAGTGCCTGGGCCGCCTCGAGCATGGCCGCGTACGCGGTGTCGTCGGCGAGACGATAGTCGCCGCGATCGTAGTGGAGCTGGGATTCGAAGTATCGGCGCTCCGCCGACTGCAAATCGAAGTCGATGCGGGACACGACCTCTCCGGCACACTCACCGGTACCGATATCGCTCACGGTGAACTCGCGCGGATCGCGCCAATCCGAATAGAGGCTGCGATCCACCTGGTAGGGGGGGACCACGGCCAACTCGTCTAGCAGGGGCTTGAGAGCGCGCTTGCCGATCCTGCCGATGAAGTCCCGGAACGGCTCCTGGGCCTCGCGCTCCGAGAGGTATTTCTGCGTCAGGCGCTCGACCAGATCGGGGATCCGCTTGGAGGGGACGGCACCGATGGTCAGCCCGTAACTCCCGGCGTTCTCTTCCCATTGCCCGCCCAGGACGACGCGGAAGTGCGGCACCGTGGTCCCGCCCACCTTGCGACTGACGCCGTAGAATCCGAGATCGGCCAGGTGATGCTGGCCACAGGAGTTGAAGCAGCCGCTGATCTTGATGTGCAAACCCTGGACGGCCGGATCGAGCCCCTCGAACTTCGCGCTCAAGCGCTGGCGTAGCTCCCCGGCGAGCCCGCGCGAAGACGCGATGCCGAGCTTGCAGGTGTCGGTGCCCGGGCAGGCGGTCACGTCCGAAATGGCGCCCGCGCCGGTTTCGCCGAGCCCGATGTCGGCGAGCGCTCGATGCAGCGCCGGCACGTCGCGTTCCGCGACGAAACGCAGGACGATGTTCTGTTCCACGGTCGTGCGCACGTCCCCCCCGGCGTAACGGCGCGCGAGATCGGCCAGGCGGCGCATCTGCCACGCGGTGGCGTCGCCGAGCGGCAAGGTCACGGTCACGACCGCATAGCCCGCCTGTTTCTGTGCGTACACATTGGTCGCCTGCCAGGACCGAAAGCCGGGGGCCGGCGCGTCACTCGGCCCCACCCCGGCCGGTGTCGGTGGGGAGGGAGCCTGCATCGCGGCGTCGCGGATCAAGGCGGCCCGGCGCTCGTCTTCGGGCAGTGCGGCGCGTTCGGCCAGGACCAGCTCACGGAATGCCTCGATACCGAGCTTCTCCAAGAGGAACTTGATGCGTGCCCGGCCGCGGTTACGTTTCTCGCCGAGGCGCGCGAACACGCGCGAGACGGCCTGCGCGAGGGGTAAAATCTCTTGCTCGGGCACGAACTCGTCGAACAGCTTGGCTTGGTAGGGCACGGCGCCGAGCCCGCCGCCCACATGAACCTCGAACCCGCGTTGCGGGACGCCGTCGTTCCAACAGGTGCGGGCGATGAACCCGAGGTCGTGCATGCTCACGAGCCCGCAGGCGCGGTGCTTACAGCCCGAGAAGGCGACCTTGAACTTGCGGCCGAAGTCCTGGGTGTCGGGATGGCCGAGCAGGAATTTGGCGCAGGCGCGTGCGTAGGCGCTCACGTCGAAGGTCTCTTCACGGCAAACGCCTGCGATCGGACAGGCGGTCACGTTGCGCACGGAGTTGCCACAGGCCTCCCGCGTCGTGATACCGACCGCGGCCAGGCGCCGCATGAGGTCCGGCGTGTCCTCGATGTGCACGTAGTGGAGTTGAATGTCCTGGCGCGTCGTCACATGGCAGATACCGTCCGAGTACTCTTCTGAAACGTCGGCCAGTACCTCCATCTGCTCCGGCGTCAAGCCCCCGAAAGGGATCTTGATGCGCTGCATGCCCGGGGCGTCCCACAGCGTTTCCGGGCCCTTCGTCAGTGTTGCGGGGAAGCGGAGCGCCCGGACGCCCACCCCGTCGTGGCGCTGTCCGTTGTCGTAGCGTTGGCCGTAGACGCCGCGGCGCAGGCGAGTCTCGGCGAACAGCCTGTCTTCGACCTTCCCTTGCTTCTTGATCTTTATCTGGGTCTCGAAAATGTCGATCTCGCGGGAGAGCTCAGGGGCCGTCGTGCCCGCCAGGCGATCTTTCCACGTCATGAGTGTGTCCCCTCCGCGTTCGGTAGAACTGATTCGAAGCGAGCGTGAATAGTAGCAGCAAAGCGCGAGACGTGTCCTGAGCCAAGACGGGATGCGGGGCGCAGGGGCGGGTCGGGGTCAACCAAGCGGCGGCCGCAGCCGGTGTCGGACGGGCGCAGTCGCCTGATCGGAGAACAGGCCCTGCCGGCTGTCCTGGATCGGCTCGCGTCCTTCGAGGCCCCGGCGTATCTCTGGGAGGCGGACCTCCTCCCTTCGCGCCTTGCGGGCTACGATCCGCCTGCTTGGACCGTTGGTGTGGCGACGGCGTATTCGGACGGCACACCGAGCGAGGGCGGCGCCCCGGCACTGCGCCTCGTACCCGTGACGCTCATCCGCCGCCAAGACTCCGCGCACTGGGAAGCGCTCACGGCCAACACCGAGCCCGCCCAGGCGCTGTCACGGGCCGCGGAGGCCGTGAACGCCGCCCTCGCATCGGGCGGGGCATTGTTCTTCGATGCTCTCCTCGCCCGACTACGCCTCTTGCCGAGCCAGATCGAGGCGGCGATCGCCGGGCTGGCCGGCCTCGGCATGGCCTTCTGCGACGGCTTCGCCGATGCGCGCGCTCTCGGCTCGCGCGGCCCGCCGTCGGACGCGCGACGCACGGGCGGCGCAGATGGCCGCCGCGGGTTGCTGGTCCTTGGCCCGCGTACCGCGCGTTGAATCCGGGCAGGGCCTCTCGGGCCACCGCGCGCGTGGCTCTGCCAGCTTGGCCTAAAGCCGCGTAACCATTTCTCCGCCGTGTTATAATCGCTTGTCCAAAACCATGGGGGATAGGCGATGGATTACCGGCAGCGGATCACCTATGAGTCAGGCGAATAAGGCCGTTTCGGGCGAACAGATGCGACCAGAATATGACATCCGTGGCGGGGTACGCGGGAAATATTACGAGCGCTACCGGCAAGGAACGAACGTCGTGGTGCTGGAACCTGATGTGGCGGCAGTGTTTCAGGGTGCAGAGGCTGTGAATCGGGCATTGCGCATGTTGATCCAAGTCGCGCGGAAGCAAGTGGAGGAAGCCACCTCGTCTACGGGGGCGGCGTCTAACTAGCTAGAACCGGCGGGTTAGCGGCTTCATCGCGTAACCCGCCTTCCGGGAGGCCGCGTATGAGGCCGGCGGATGTTTCCTCTTGCGTGCATCCGCTCGGCCTACTGGAGCAAAAGCTCGCTCCGCTCACCGGCCTTTCGCCCGACGTGCTGCGGGGCCTCGTGAACCGAGATTACATGGATGCATGGATGTAATGCTTTGGGGGGGTACAGGATGATGGGCGACAAGTCCGAGGCCTTCTGCCGGGAGACGCTCATGGTGCTGGCCCAGAACACCTAGCTCCTCCCGCCGAGCTTCGATCTCGCCGAGGCGCAAAACGATCTCGCCCACCTCGACAAGCTCCGACCGCGCGCCGCGCGCTTGCGCCGCTTGCTGGAAAAGGCCGACGATGGCGAGACGGCACTCGGCAGCGACGTGATGAGCGCGGCGTTGGAAGGCTATGCCTTGCTCAAAGTGTCCGGCAAAGGCGCGGGCCTGGACGCGCTCCGGCAGGGCATGTCCGCCCGCTTCACCCGCAAGGCCAAGATCAAGGCCCTGCCCGCCGCCGCCTAGTAGTACACGACGTCGACCCGCCTCGCCGGGGCCGCAACCGAGGCTCAGAGCTCCGGCCGCAAGACTTTTTGGCTTGCCCGCAAAGCTCAGAGCCTTGCGCACAAGCCTCGGAACCTCGCGCGCAACGCTCTCCGCCCGGCGCGCGAGCCCCGGGTCCCCTCCCCTGCGCAGCGAGGGAGGGCTAGGGTGGGGGAAAAGGCGGCGGGCGGGAACCAAGCCTGGTCAGCACACGCGGCCGGGCCCCCACCCCACCCTCCCCCGTCCGCGAAAAGCGCGGACAGGGGAGGGAGAGGTGCGGTTCAGCCCGCCTGGCGTCGGCGCCAAAAGGCGCTGTCGGGCCAACGGTGCTCGGCTCGGTAGTAGTCCGCGCGTAGCGAAGCGTAACTTTCGAATTCCACCTGGACGAAACGCCGATAGCGGGTCAACCCAGAATCATCGCCCCCCAGTAACCGATCCCCAATCGCGTAGCCGGCGTAGACCCCCGAGCGCAAAGCCTTGAGGATGCCTTGCGAGGACAGCGGGTCGAAGATCGACGCAGCATCGCCCACGGCGAGCCAGCCGGCGCCGGACGCGGGATCGAGGTAACGCGATTCGGTGGACCGCACGCGTACAGGACCTCGGACCTCGGCCCCGTTGAGCGCGTTCCGCACATAGCGGGTCTCTGCGATGAGGCGGGTAAAGCCCGGAGACTCATGGAGCCGCAAGCTGCGGCCGAGATCGGCGTCGGTCATACAGGCGGCGACTCGCCGCCCACCTGGCAGCCCCGCCGTATACCACCACCCGTAGCTGCAGGCTTCTACGAGTGTCCGGGGATCACCGCCGGAATCCTCGAAGAACCGGGAAAAACCGGCCAGGTGGTCGATCTGGACAAAGCGCGCACCCCGAGTCCGCGCGATCAGCGCCGAGCGTCCCGTGGCATCCACCACGAACCGAACCAAACGCGCGGCGCCGTCCGAGAGCTCGAGCCTCCAGCCTTCCGGCATCTCTTCGAGGCTGCGCACCCGGGTGGAGAGCAAGACCTCGGTACCGCGCGCGGCCCCCACCCGGGCCAGCATCGCATCGAAGGCGGCCCGATCGACGTGCCAGCCGGAGCCCTGCGGGACGTAGATGAAGTCGTTGTCGCGACAATCGGGCCCGCCCCACCGGGCGGTGGTCCCATGTACCCGCAAGGGCGTCTCCTGCTGGAATTCGTCCCAGACCTCGAGGTGCTCCAAGAGCCGCCGCGCCGGCGGCGGCAGGGTCTCCCCGAGCCGTGGCCCCTCATAGCGAGAAGACTCGATGATACATATCGAAAGCGCCGGGGCATGGGCGCGCAGGCACAGGGCCGTGGCACAGCCGGCCGGGCCCCCACCCACGACGGCAACGTCACACGCGCGGGTCACGCCCTACGCGCGAACCCGATCCGGCAAACCTCCGGGCGGAGGGCCCGATGCCCGTTCCGCGAGGGTATGCCAGAAAACAAGAAATAAGTGGGGGCGCACGCTAGCCCTGCTTGACCGCGTAGAAAGACGCCACCACCCCGGCCGGCGCCGTCCCACCGTTGCTCGAATGCGGCACGGTCCGCACCACCGAGCCAACGATGGCGGCGCGCTCGAGTTGCGCGTTGCTGTTGGGCCAAACCGGCACCAGCCAGCCGATGTAGTCGTAGATCCACTCCTCGCCCCCGACGCACCCGCGCCCCTGGAACCGCACCTGCATCGGCGATCCGTAGCCGAACGAGCCGTGCAGCGAGAGCGACCAGCCGGGGCCGCCGATCGTCCCGGCGAGCGTGTCGGTGGAGGCCTCGGTGATCACCAGCGTGCCGCGCCCGAACTCGAGCTTGTCGAAGTCGGTGGCGACGTCGGGATCGTTGAGCAGGCTGCGATAGGTCCAAGTGCCGACGAATGGGTTCGCGTTCATTTCCCCTCCTCCTTCCTGTCGTCGCGTTTCGTTCTCTCCACGCTGATGTACTTCTGGTCGGGTGGCAGCGTGGTCGGCTTCTCGTCCGGCTGCCACGGATTGCGCTTCACGAAGCTCAGCCGCCACCACTCGGTGACCATCTTGAGATCGCCGGCGTTGGTCTGGGGCACGCCCGGGGTCCAGTCGAGCCATGAGATGTTCGGCTTGCCGCCACTCACCGAGACCAGCTCGAAGGTCTGGAGCGGCCGGTGCGCCGGCCACCAGAGGGTCTCCCAGACGCGCTGCTCGCGTTTCATCAGCCCGTCGTGATCGCTGTCGGGATAGAGGTCGTTCCATCCCTCGTAGGTGACGTCGATGAGCTGCGTCGAGCACTCGTTGAAGTCCGCCTGCCAGGGGAGGGCCATGGACTTGGTCAGATCGCCGGGCTCGAGCCCACGGTCGAAGTCGTTGTCCTGGCTCAGATCGACGCCGGCGTACGAGGCGTAGTCGACCTCGGGTATCCCGCCGCTGGTCGCGTTGGCCTGCGCCGCGGTCTGCCCGAAGTCGTAGAAGGCCGGATTGGCCTTGATGCGATACGGCACCCGATAGATCGAAGGGTTGCGCATCACCCAGCCGACCTCGCCGCCGGGACAGAAGGCGCCGCCGAGGAGGTTGCTCAAGACGCCGCGATCGAGATCGCGCGCCGTCCGATTCACCCTGCCCTTGTAGGGATCCCACGGATCGGGCGTCGCCCACCCCTCGAGCTCCTCGTTGTAGAATAGACTCCGCGCCCACTGCCGAAGCAGGTAGTACTGGTAATCGGTGAGGCGGAGGAACTTCGACGGCAGCTGGTTCGAGATCGGGTTGTCGCCGGCGAGCAGCGGCATGAGCGGCAGGTTGTAGACCCGGCTGGTCGGCTTGTCGCCGACCACGAAGTGGTTCTCCTCGCCGTGCTGCCGCAGCAGGTCGAAAAGGAACTGGCGCTGCGCGCGATAGGGATCGCAAGTGCTCGCCTCGATGCACTTCTGCCGACATTGTTCGAGCAGCTTCCCGGTCTGGTAGTGGCGCAGGTGCTCGGCGGTGAGCGAGCGCAGGCGGGCGGCCGGCTCGGGGGGCAGATCCGCGGTGGCGCGGGCGAGGGCGGCCGCCACCCTGCGCTCGAGCTCCGCCCTCGCCGCCGCGCAGGCGGGAGCGTCCGAGCCCTCGCGCCACTGCCGGAGGTAGGCCGCGTAGTCGTCGCCGGGGGCCTCCCCGAGCACCGCGCGCGCGTAGCTCGCCAGGGCGTCGCGCAGATCGGCGGCGAAGCGCTCGGAGAGCGGCGCTTCCGCACGGGCCTTCGCCTCCACGGCGCGCCGCACGTTTTGAGCGGGCTTCTCCAGCACCATGAGCGCGGGAGCCAGCGACTCGACCAAGAGCTCGCCCGAGTGGTGGCGCCTCATGCAGCTCGTCACTCCGCGCGCCACGGCGGCCCAATCGACCCGCGGGGGGACGCCGAGCTTGAAGGGATCGAAAGTGCCCCGGGTCGACTGGTTGTGCGGGTAGTTCGACTGCCCGAGCACGTTGCAGAGGTAGTTGTACTGGTCGGGACGGAAGAGGATCGTCCAGACGTCGCGGTAGAACCACGGCCGGTGCGCGGGGTTCCACTGCAGCCGGCCGGCGCGCCAGTGGATGAGCGCCTCCTGGTCGGTGGGCGGGATGTGTTGCGGGTCGCCGAACGTGCCGGCGGTGCCATACAGATCGGTGCGCTCGGCAAACTCGCGGACCGCCAGATCGGCGAGCACGTCGTCCATGGTGACGATGTCGAGGATCTCCGGCACATAGGCGGGATAGCCGACGATCACCCACGCCGGGTACTCGACGTCGACGAAGCGAGTCCGCTCGACGAGGGGCGAGTACATCACGAGCCGCGCCATCACCGGCCCGTCCGAGGTGTCGTCGAACCAGCCGTCGTTGTTGGCGTAGTCGTCGATGCGCGGCTGGCCGAGCTCGTCGAAGCGATACGAGCCGGAGCGGCCGTGGCCGCCGAGCACCAGCAGCCGGCCGGTGTCGTCGGTGAGCAGATCGCCGAGCGAGTCAATGGGCTCCGGCTGCAGCGGCGGAGGGAAGGCCGTCGTGTAGGCATCGCCGCCGTCGCGGCCGCAATGCGCCCGGCGGTTCTTGGTGCAGTCGATGCTGCGCGGGCCGGGATCGATGATGAGCCGCTGACGTGCCTCCGGAGCGGTGATGCCGGGGTTGCGTCGCGGGTGATCCGGCCCGTATCCGTGCTCGCCGTCGAGCTGCGCGAACTCGTACCACGACGCCTTCTTGTTGGCGAGATAGACGCGCCACTCGATGTCGACCAGCACGCCGGCGTTGCCGCCGCCCTCGATCGGGTCGCCGATCTTCAACGGCCGCCCCTGCGGGCTCTCGTCGTCGAAGGCCCAGACCTGGAAGCGTGCCGCCTGGCGTTTGATCCGCCCCTCGGGGTCCTTGAAGGTCTCGATGCGCCGCTGGACGGTGCCGTCGGGCGAGAGCAGCGGGTTGCCGTTCGCGTCGCAATCGAGCGGAAGGACGGCCGGCTGCTCCGGCGAGATGCAAAAGGCATCGGGGCTGTTGCCGAGTCGGGCGATGCCGATGCCGGGATGGATGCGGTAAGCGGTGGGCATTCGTCCTCCTTCGAGACGTCGGCTCAATCCAGGAAGCTCAGGGAGACGCCCTCCAGGCGTAAGAGCTCGCTGTCCTCGCGATAGTCGGCGCCGATGACGACGAGCGTGATCTGCAGCGTCGTCGCACCGGCCGCGAGCAGCCGCTCGGCCGTCCTGGTGACGTTGACGCGGTGATTGCGCGGCGTGTTGTGGCTGCGCGGCCGCAGGTCGTAGCGACGCGGGCTCTCGGGCGGCAGCTCGCAGTGCCCTGGACCGCCGTAACAGGGACCGTGGCCGAAGATCGCCAGGTAGCCGGCGTAATGCTCGTCGTCGATCGGCGTCGCGGCGTCGGCGTCCGGGAGGTTGAGGAAGACGCGGATGAAGCAGGAACGCGGCAGCTGGGGCACGTGATGAAGCCGCACCTCCGCCTGCCGAAACGCACCGCGCACGGCCTCGGGGACGTCGATCGGCTGGGAGACGAAGCGGCCTACCGGCGTCGCCAGGCCGACCGGGATCAGGTAGGAGCTCTTCACGTACTCGTAGCCGAAGCGCCGATGGTCCAGGGTGTCGCGGATCGGGTAGCTCCACGGCGTGAGCACCGAGTCGAGGTCCTGCGGCAGCGAGTGCGGGTTGATCTCTTGCCACTCGGCCCACAGCCGGTCGACGTTGACGTGGATCGGCCAGAATACCGGATCGTAGTCAGCTATAAGAAAGAGGCGAGAACCCTCAGAATATGGGATGGCAACCAGTGCCAGCAACCCATAACGTGGGAGGTATTCTCGCCATGAAGAAGCGTAGCTATCGTGCTCAGAAAGTCAACG
>JBOIDR010000145.1:0-10475 GCA_050740695.1 Gammaproteobacteria bacterium
CATCACTGTCCATACTGTCGAGCATGCTTGCATTTTGATAAAATCAAGTGTGAAAGATCGGTGTGGGGAAAAGCCAGTTAACTGAGAGAAAAAAGGGGGCTTGACAAAGCTATGACAGGATGCGGTCCACCCCGCCGAGCTTGACGGCCTCTTTCGGCATCCCCCACACGATACTGGTCTCCTCGTCCTGGGCCATGGTGCCGGCACCGGCCTCCCGCGTCTCCAGAAGGCCCTGCGCCCCATCGCTGCCCATGCCCGTCAGGATCACGCCTAACGCGTTCGGGCCCACGCTCTGGGCCACCGAACGGAACAGCACATCCACAGACGGACGGTGTCGGTTCACCGGCGGGCCGTCGCTCAAGAGACACACCAGGCGCGAGCCCTCGGACACCACCATGAGGTGATGGCTGCCGGGCGCGACATAGGCGTGCCCGGGTAGGATCTCCTGCCCGTCGTGCGCCTCACAGACTTTGAGCGTGCAGAGCCCGTTCAAGCGGCGCGCGAAGGGCTCGCTGAAAGCTTCGGGGATGTGCTGGGCGATGACCGTAGCCGGGGCGTCCTCCGGCAGGCTGGAGAGCAAGTCTTTGATGGCCTCGGTTCCGCCCGTGGATGCCCCGATCGCGATGATGCGTACGACGCGCTGGGTGGCCCGCAGGGGAGGCGTCCTGGGCAGGACGGCTTCGGCGCAGAGGCGCGGGCCGATCTCTTTCAGGGCGGGGCTTGCGCCGGCTTCGCGCGCCTTGAGTCGCGCCTTGGCCGCCGCTTTCACCTTGGCGATGAGCTCCTCGGCGAACTCGGACACCGTGTGTTGCAAGCTCATCTGCGGCTTGGTCACGAAGTCGACCGCGCCGAGCGCCAAGGCCTCGAAGGTGATGTCGGCGCTCGTCGTCGTGTGCGTGGACACCATGATCACCGGCATGGGCCTGAGGCGCATGATGTTGTGTAGAAAGGTAGCCCCGTCCATGCGCGGCATCTCGACGTCCAAGGTCAGGACATCGGGCTGCAAGAGCTTGATCTTGTCGCGTGCCAGGTAGGGATCGGCGGCCACACCGACCACTTCGATGCCGGGGTCCTGCTGCAGGATGGCCTTGACGACCTTGCGCACCAGCGCGGAGTCGTCGATGACCAGGACACGCACCTTGCGCTCCGATGATTGGGCAGAGAAAGGCACAAAGCTCATGGCGGTTCCACCTCGCGAAAACGGGATCAAGACGAGAACAACTCCACTTCGCCCGCGATGGGGCGGATCTGAAGCTCATGGCGATAGCGGGCCTCGCGCTCGAAGATCGTGTCATTGCGCAAGGCGCGCAGTTTCTTGACCCGCACCCGCCCGTTCTCCGGGTCGTAATACACCTTGCGCGGGTGGATATCGCCCACGTCCTCCCCCGCCAGGGGCAGTTGCTCGGTGCGGATGTACTCCCGCACGAACTCGATGTTGCGGCGTCCGATATCCGTCATGTTCTTGAGTATCCGGCCGCCCCCTACGATCTTGACCTCGAGGTTTCTACGCTCTACGCCGAGCTTCAAGAGATCGTTGATCATGTGCTCCATGGCGAAATTGCCATAGCGTGTCGCCGCGTTCACGCCCTGGCCCGAGTACAGGTCCTGGCGATCGTTGCGGTTCTCGGGCAACATGAAATGATTCATACCGCCGAAGCCCGTGGCCTTGCAGCGGATACAGGCCGAGATGCACGATCCGAGCACGGTGACGATCAGCTCCCCGTGCTGTGTCACATAGTATTCGCCCGGCAGGATCTTGGCCGCGAACTGCCTCGTGTAGCGGTCCCAGTAACGCGTCACATGCTCGAATCCGCGCAACACCGGCGGTGGATCCTGGATCGGTGGGGTGTGCAATTTTCTCGTGTCGCGATCGATCATCGCCGGTGCTTTCTCCCGATTCACGCCTCTTTTCGATAGGTGTTACGCTCGATGAGCTTGAAGCGCTCCGAGATCTTGAACAGGCTCTCTGAATGACCTATGAACAGGTAACCGCGGTCGACCAGGACGTTGGCCATGCGGTCGAACAGCGCCTTCTGGGTGGGCTTGTCGAAATAGATCACGACATTGCGGCAGAAGATGACATCGAAGGGACCCGCCATGGGCCACGTATCCAGCAAATTGAGCTTTTTGAAGGTCACGAGGGAGGCCGCTTCGGGATCCAACTTCACGAGGCCTGTATTGGACCGTGTGCCTCTTCGGAACCAGCGGCGTAAACGCTCCGCGGGTATCCCATCGGTACGATCCTCCGGGTAGGTGCCGGCCTGTGCTCGCGCGAGCACGTTGGAGTCGATGTCGGTCGCCAGGATCTTGACATCCCAGCCGGCGTCTTGGGGCACGGACTCGCGGGCCACCATGGCCATGGAATAAGGTTCTTCGCCGGTCGAGCAACCGGCCGACCACAGGCGCAGGCGCCGGTTGCAGGGATCTCGTCCCATGAGATCGGGCAGAACGACGCGCGCCAGGTAATCGAAATGGTGCGGCTCTCGGAAAAACCCCGTGAGGTTCGTGGTGATGGCATTGACGAGCTCCACCAGCTCTTTGTGATCGCGGCGGCGGATGATGTCGCAATACTCATCGAAGCCCGTGAGCTTAAGGCTCCGCAGACGCCGCGCCAGACGCGTGTACACCAACTGGCGCTTGGCGTCGGACAGCGCGATCCCGGAGTGCTCGCGGATATACTCCCTCAGGAACTCGAAATGCTCGTGCGTGAAAAGGAACTCGGCCTGGTGTGCCGTCTGCGACGCGCCGGCCATGATTCAGAACAGATCGATAGCGCCGCCTTCGCCAGGCGCAGGCATCATGGGGTTCCTTGGTGCGGCCGCACGCATCTGGGGGATTAGAGCATCCGGCAGGACGACATCGGCCAGGCTCCGCTCACAGTCCGTCGTGTAACGGGCGCGGATCTCCCCTCGCAATACCTCCCAAGCGATACGCGCGTCTCGCCTGGAGGGATCGCGCAATAGCTCGGCGACCGCCCCGAGATCCTCCGCGACGTGGGAGAGCTTTTGCGTCAACCGGTCGTGGAACTGCAAAGCCACGACCGCGCGCCGGATATCATCGGAGAGCATCGTCGACGCGGGTCCATGTGGTGGCCCGGATCCCCCGTCGGAAGTCGGGACCAGCCCCCCGGCGATCGGTTCGATCGCGTTCGCCATGGATAGGAACGCGCTGCCGAGGGCGTGCACGGAACGCTCCGCCTCGGATAGGGCCGCTTCGATCTGGGCCACGGCCAAGGTCACGAGCGCCGCCACCTCGGCCTCTACATTCCAACCCGGGGTTTGGGATCCGGGACACGAAACCAAGAGCCCGGTGCGGGTCGGGGTCACGGCACCCGCCTTGGCGGATGTATCTCTATGGCGTTCGAGCACCATGGCGGTTCCCGCTCTATGGCGCCTCATCGGGCGCTCAGTCCAAGCGATGCCGAAAGGCCCAAGCGCGCGGCCGATTGCAGCAGGACCTCGCTCGCGCCCCGCCAAATGATCTCGACGTTTCGCATTTTCGCTTCCCGGGAGAAGGCGACGAGGAGTTGGATACCTGCCGTATCGGCCGAGCGGACCCCGGCGCCATCCAGATGAAGGGCGCCGCCGGCCGAGAGGACCCCACCGAGTTGCTGTTTCAAACCCAATGCCTCCTGGATGGTGAGCGAGGGGCCCAAGGCCATGAGATTCGGGGCTACGGGATCCAGGGCCATGGGTTCCGGTGTGCGATGTGTGGGGATCGACCCGCCCGCCGTCCTCACCCGCCCGGTACCCTGCCCCCGTCTGCGCTTCCGGACCTTAGCAGCCGCCGGCGTGTCCCCGCCCCCTTGTGCGTTGTCGCTATATTCTTTATTTGCCCTTGGTTTCGTCACGATGGACGTCCCGGTCGCTTCGGGTTGGGCCTATTCGCGTATGGTTGTTCGGATCGGCGCTTCGGACGCGGATGCGTATGCGACGAGGCGTTCAAAACTCCTCCCATTCCTTCCCGTCACCCCCGGCCCCCGCAACCCGCTGGGGAGGCACCTTGGCCGGACTCGAGGTCGTCTTGGGACGCGCGCTCGGCGTTCCCGACCAGGGGCGTTCGGTGGCCCTCCGTTCTACCGCCACCGATGCGTGAGCGATGCGCTCCGGGGTCGAAGCGACGGCGGTCTCCTGGAGCTTGAAGAACGCCATGATCTCCGTGAGGTGATTGGCCTCTGCCTCCAGCGACTCGCTGGCGGCGGCCTCTTCCACCAGCGCGGCGTTCTGTTGGGTCGCCTGGTCCATCTGAGAGATCGCTCGGTTCACCTGCTCTATGCCCGAGGATTGCTCCTGGCTCGCCGCGGCGATCTCGGCGATCATGTCCGAGACCTGTTTGACCGAGCTGACGATCTCGCCGAGCGCCGCACCCGACTGGTCGACGAGCTTGGATCCGTCCTCTACCTTCCTCACGCTGTCCTGGATGAGGTCCTTGATCTCCTTGGCAGCACCGGCGCTCCGTTGGGCGAGGTTGCGCACCTCGGAGGCCACCACCGCGAACCCGCGCCCCTGCTCGCCGGCGCGCGCCGCCTCGACCGCCGCATTGAGCGCGAGGAGATTGGTTTGAAATGCGATCTCATCGATCACGCCGATGATGTCCGCGATACTCTTGGCAGAGGCATTGATCTCGGCCATGGCGGCGATCGCCGCACGTACCACTTCGCCGCCGCGTTCCGCCTGCTGTCGAGCGCTGGAAGAGAGCTGATTGGCCTCACGTGCGTTGTTGGCGTTCTGACGTACGGTCCCGGTAAATTCCTCCATGCTCGAGGCGGTTTCCTCCAGGCTGGAGGCCTGCTCCTCGGTGCGGCTCGACAGATCGGTGTTCCCCTGGACGATCTGACGTGCTCCGCTGTACACCGCGACCGCCGTTCGACGCACCTCGATAGTGACCTCGATCAGCTTCTTCTGCATCGTTTTGAGCTCGTGCAGCAGCCAGGCCCCTTCGTCCCGACCGATGACTTTGATGGTGGAGGTGAGGTCGCCCTTCGCGATCGCCGATGCCACCGCCGTCGCCGCTGCCGCGGAACGCTCCACGTCGCAGGTCACCGCGAATGCCAGGGCCACGCCCGCCAGCATCAAGAACAGCGCCTGTGCCAGGGTGACATATTGATCATGTCTCAGGTACTCGGCACGCTCTTCCAGGAGGGCGCTCAGAGACGCCGATGCGGTATTGGCCAGCTTGAACGCGGCCGCGATGGCCTCGCTCCCGGCGGCGAAGACCTGCGTCGGCTTGACCTCGATGGGCGCTTCTTCGGGCACCTGGATCATCTTCACGTCCACCAACTCGGTGAAGTTTCGGGACTTGGTGACCAACTCTTCCCGGATGGCGCCGATCCCGCCTGCGGCCCCGATACCACTCTGGGTCATGAGCCGCAGACGCTGGTCGATTAGGTCGAGGGCATCGCGAACCACGGCGAGCCCGCCGATCAGCTCGGCTTTCTGCTCACTCGTCAAACTCCCCTTGGCCGTGAATCCGGTGGCCTTTCCCCGTAAGGCGCCCAGACGTTCTCCCACGACCGGCAACCTGAATACCGCGATGTCGACGAGATGGGCGCTGTCGCGTTCGGAGTCCAGGATCAATCCCGAGGTGTCCGCGATGTAGGCCATGAGATCCTGGAGATCCGCGAGAATGGCAGTATGCCGCTCGAAGCTGTCCCCGGGCCCGAGTGCCAGGGCCTGTGCCTTGAGGCCGTCCCAACCCGTCTTCACGCGCTGCCACGCTTCCGCGCTGCGAAACGCCTGACCGTACTGGGCCTCGACGGCCTCCAGCGCTTCGATGTCCTTGGCGATCGTCGCTTGTTTGGGGCCGATCTCATGGGTAAACCCCGTGTAGCCCATGAGCACCGTATTGACCATCCCGCGGTGCTCGGCCAGGTGTTGCAGGAGCCCTCGCACCGGCTCCAGATACCTGACGCCTTTTTCCTCTTGTTCGGCCATGGCCCGGTCGCGGCTGTGCTCGCCGAGGACCACGGCGATCAGAAACAACGCTGGCACCCAAAGCATGATGCCCACGAGCACGAGCTTCAGCGAGAACCTCAATCTAGCCAGTAGACTCATAATGACTCTCCTTCGATGTCGGTATCTCGGTTGCCGAGTATCCTCGTTTTAGATATTCCCCTTCGGGATCTCGAGCACCGGGGCGTCCTGAGCTACCCGAGTATCATCAATGGGCCCCATTCGGGTTTCGACCAGCCGATCGATATCGAGCAAGATGACCATCTTGTCGGCGACGGTCGCAAGCCCGGTCACGAACCCCCCCTGGGCGGCGGTGCCGAAATCGGGCGCCGGCCGCCGCTGCTCCGCGCTCACGTCATATACGTCGGAAACCGCGTCCACGACGAAGCCCATGGTTCGCTCTCCGTGCTGTCCCGTGACTTTGAGCATGATGACCACGGTGGTCTTGTCGTAGTCCACCGTCTTTATCCCGAAGCATCTGCGCAGATCGACGATGGGTACGATGGTGCCGCGCAGATTGACGACACCTTATACGTAGTCGGGGGTATTGGGGATCTCGGTCACCCCGTTCCAGCCCTTGATCTCCTGTACCCGCAGGATGTTCACGCCGTACTCCTCCCCCGCCAGGATGAAGGTCAGGTACTGATCGGAACCAACGGTGGCGAGGTCCAGGGCGCCGAAATCGTTCGCGGGTCTCGTGCTCATGGTGCCGCCCTCAAGCTGCGATGCGGTGTTGGTACGGAAGAGGCGCTGGGCGCGGGGGCAGAGAGCGCCCACGCGACATACCGATGAGGCCCTGGATGTCCAGGATCAAGGCCACGGTACCGTCCGCCAGGATGGTCGCCCCCGATATCCCGGTGACGCGCCGATAATTGGTCTCCAGACTCTTGATGACCACCTGCTGCTGGGCCAAGAGGTCGTCCACGTGGATCCCGGCCTTCTGTCCGTCGCCCTCGACCACCACCAGAAGGCCGGCATCGAGCCGCCGGTTGTCGGGGATCACGTTCAGGACCTCATACAGCCGAACAATGGGAAGATATTCATTCCGCAGTTGATATAGCTCGGCGGCGCCCGCTATGGAGCTGACTCGATCCTTTCTGACTTGAAGCGATTCGATGATGGACACCAGTGGGATCACGTAGATGTGTTCGCCCACGCGAATGAGCTGGCCGTCCAGGATCGCGAGCGTCAGCGGCAGCTTGATGAGGAAAGTGGAGCCCTGAGCAGCCCTGGAACGCACCTCGACCACCCCGCCGAGGTCCTTGATATTGCGCCGGACCACGTCCAGCCCGACGCCGCGGCCGGAGATATCCGTTACCTCCGCGGCGGTGGAGAAACCCGGTTGAAAAATGAGGTCGTGGATCCGGTCCTCGGGCAGGGAATCGCCCTCCGCGATGAGCCCGCGCGCACGCGCCCGGGCCAGGATCTTCCCGGAATCGATGCCGGCCCCGTATGACAATAGGAAGGCGAGCAAGGCGCTGTGTCCTTACGGGCGAGGCTAGCGTCACCGATCGCGCAGGCTTTACGCACGCGCGGCCGAGCGTGGCGCGGACGGTGCAGACAAAGGGTTCGTGTCGGACGAAAGCGATGAGACCGGCCCGTGCCGGTTCCACGCGGCTCACCTCCCGGGATCCTCTACAACAGGGCACCGCGCGGATGTCAACGATCCGACTACTGAAACCGCAATGGAATGTAAACCGCTCATAGTCTGACACTTACCGATTGTGGTACTGCGATTGCTCCAGGTCGGCCGGCGCGTTCCTACAGACAACATTCCGGTCACGCGAAGGAGGGGGCACACAGAACTCTGGTCAACTTGGAGGCCGGTCGCATCTGCCGTGATGGCGGTAGATGGGCCGATGACGAAACGGAATAATGATGGAATCATTTCCTTCGGATCCTGCGCGGTCGGCTCCCGCCAGGATACCGGCCGGCCACCGGCCGCCCGATGCGGCACGCCCGATACGGGTGATCGCCGTGACGAGCGGTAAGGGTGGCGTAGGGAAAACCACCGTGGCCATCAACCTGTCTACCGCGATCGCCTCGCTGGGGAAAGGTGTCACGCTCATGGACGCCGATCTGGGTCTTGCCAACGTCGATGTAATGCTCGGGCTCAAGCCCGTCCTCAATCTTTCGCATGTGCTAGACGGTTTATGCGGTTTGGAAGACGTGGTCGTGAGCGGTCCAGGCGGGATCAATGTCGTTCCGGCCGCATCGGGGTTGCGTCGGATGACGATGCTGAGCACGGCGGAGCATGCCGGCCTGGTCTATGCCTTCAGCGAGCTGTCGAACGTCACCGACGTCCTGGTCATCGATACCGGCACCGGCATGTCGGATACGGTCGCGACGTTTTGCAGCGCCGCGCAGGAGATCATCCTGGTCGTGACGAATGACCCCGCCTCCATCACGGACGCCTATGCCACCACGCGCATTCTGAACCGCGACTTCGGCCGGTCGCGATTCCGGCTCCTTGTCAATAGGTGCCGCGATCCGCAAGACGGCGCCGATGTTTTCCATGAGCTCCTGAGGATGACCGACCGGCTTACGGGCGTCACGATCGATCCCATCGGGACCATCCCCTATGAAGCCCGCCTTCAGCACCCGGCGTCGGCCGCCGGTGCCCATTGCCACCGGTATCCCGCTAGCCCCGTTGCGGCTGCCTTCAAGCAACTCGCCCTGGACATCGAGCGATGGCCGGTGCCGACCACTCTCGGCGGTGGCTTGGAATTCTTCATCGAACGAGTGATCAGGTCGAGCCTGACGAATCCGAGGTCGCAACTATGGTCGCAGTCGTGATGGACAGCGGGGTTTTAGAGAGAAAGATACAAGCGCCCGATCGTGAAGACGGTCCGGGGCTGGTTTCGCAGTATTCGCCGCTTGTCAAACGCATCGCCCATCACCTCATCAGCCGCCTGCCGCCGAGCGTACAGGTAGACGATCTCGTGCAGGCGGGAATGATCGGTCTCTTGGAGGCCTCGCGTAATTACGATGCCACTCAGGGAGCGAGCTTCGAGACCTATGCCGGGATCCGGATCCGCGGCGCCATGCTGGACGAGATCCGCAAGGGGGACTGGGCCCCGCGATCCCTGCACCGCAGGACCCGGGCGCTGGCCAAGGCCGTCCACGACATCGAGGCCGAGAAGGGCCGCGACGCACGGGATACGGAAGTAGCCGAGCACATGGGGATTTCGCTCGAAGACTATTTCCAGATCCTCCAGGACACGAGCGCCCACAAGGTATTCAGCTTCGAGGACGTTCCCAGCCGGGTCGAGGCCGTCTCGGAAGGCTTCACGCAGAGAGTCCCGGCACCTCACGAATACGCGGCGAATTGCGATTTCCAAGAGGCGCTGGGAAAGGCCATTGCGAGCCTCCCGGAACGCGAACGCTTGGTGATCGCCCTCTACTACGACGATGAGCTCAACCTCCGGGAGGTCGGAGAGGTATTGGGCGTCAGCGAATCGCGGGTATGCCAGATACATTCACAGGCCATGATCCGGCTCCGGGCCAGAATGGCCGATTGGACCACGGACGATTGATAGGCGGGTAAG
Source organism: Gammaproteobacteria bacterium (assembly GCA_050740695.1). Lineage (GTDB taxonomy): Bacteria > Pseudomonadota > Gammaproteobacteria > JACCXJ01 > JACCXJ01 > JACCXJ01. The sequence goes on from JBOIDR010000145.1 coordinate 9,500, forward strand.
CGCCGGTGATTGGAGAGTTGACCAAGGTTCTTGCCCACACGCCGGCTATTTCTCCTCCGCCGTTAACAAACCTAGGAGCAAAGTAATGACCATAAATCTTATCGGAACTTTTGACTGGACCTTGGTCGCGATCTCTTACGTGGTATCGGTTTTCGGAGCATTTATCGGGCTGTGCCTGGCGGGTATGATGACCGATCTACGCACTGGCATGAACCGGTCCCTGCTAGTAGGCTCTGCCATCGCATTCGGGGGTGGGGCGATCTGGTCCATGCATTTTATTGGAATGCTAGCCTATCAGGTGCCCTTAATAATCTCCTACGATGCGACGCTTACGGCTGGCTCCATGCTGGCAGCGATCGTTATGACCGGGGTCGCCGTGTCGATGGTCGGTTCGCGGCCGAAGCTAAAATTAGGGCGGCTGATCGCCGCGGGTACCCTTATGGGACTTGGGGTTGCCTGCATGCATTATCTGGGTATGCTGGCCATGCACATGGAGGCAGAGATGCACCACAACCCATTGATGGTAGCGGCGTCGGTGGTCATTGCCATCATCGTGTCGATGGTGGGGTTGTGGATCGCGTTCACGGTACGTCGGGCGTGGCAAAGATTCGCCAGCGCCTTTATCATCGGTGCAGCGGTGTGCGGCATGCATTACAGCGCCATGCTTGGCGTAAGCTTCACCGCTCCGGTAAAGCAGATCCTGAAGCAGATCCCGAATGTCTGGGTTGCCAACTTCGACTTGATCGCATATACCAGCGGCACGGTCGCCATGATCCTGTTCATCAGCGTGATCCTAGGCGGCACTGCCGTGGTATCCAGAGAGTCGCAAACTATCGCCGTACACGAATAATTCTAATGTACGTTCAAGTTGAGACTAACTATCCACGGCCACGCCGTTATGCCCCGCACCCGGTTATGATCCTCCGCCAAACGTGGCAACCCCACATGCAACTGTGCGATCACGGCATCGAGGTGG
>JBOIDR010000146.1:0-10398 GCA_050740695.1 Gammaproteobacteria bacterium
CCCCCACCCTGACCCTCCCCCGCTTCGCAGGGGAGGGAATACCCTGGCGCTTGCAGCTTATTGACTTTACATGTGAATCAGGACTTGCATAAGCGGTGTTGTTCGACATTTACGACACAAGTATCTAACCAAATAAACAGACTTTAACTTTCGAATAAGCCTCCCAGGTCCCTGTCCCAGGCATGTCCTTCCTCCCCCTCCCTTCCGGGACTGGAAGGGAACCGGACATCTCCGCCCCTGTCCGCGTTTTTTGCGAACCGGGCCGGGGCGAGGGCCGATCCTACGCCCGCTGAGCGAGCCCAGCTTTTGACTACCCGAGGGACATGCAGTACGCTCGGAGGACGAGAAGGCCCACACCGGCTTCGTGGATCCGGTCCCGAGGGCGCCAGAACACCGAGACGGTGGCCTATGGACGATGACGACATAGGGACCCTGAGACAGGGGACCCAGAGGAGGAAGTCATGCACAGCAGCATCCCGTTTTTTACCCGATCCATCTCCCCACGCCCCGGGCCAGCCGTCCGACTCAAACTGCCCCGCGTCGCCTGGACCTTGGCGCTCATTGCGGTGGGGCTCGGTCCCGCCTTGATGGTCGCGGAAGGCGACACTCCAACCGCGAACCTCACGCTGCACAACGCCTCCGGCATCCTCGGGATCGGCGCAGGCGAAAAGGCCCACAGCAAGGCCGGACACGATCTGCTCGCGCTCGACCGCGAATATCAGGCGTATCTCCAGAAGCCGGACGCCCAGGCGCGTGGGCCGTCGGGGTTCCGATCGCGTAATTTCATGGCGCCGATCTCCGCGGGGTACGTGAGCATCGATACCGTGGCCGCCGGTGACCCCGAGGCCCTCGCGGCGGATCTGGGAGCGCTCGGCCTCGAGGGCGGGGCGGTGTTCGGGCGCACGGTGTCGGGTCGCCTGTTGATCTCGGCGATCCCGGCCCTGGAGGCACTCGATTCCCTGAAGTTCGCCCGCCAGGCCTACGCCATGCCCCATGCGGGCGTCGTTACGAGCCAGGGGGATGCGGTGATACGCGCGGACATCGCCCGCAGTACCTTGGGAGTGGACGGCACGGGAGTAACGGTGGGGGTGCTTTCCAACACTTTCAATTGCCTCGGGGGCGCGTCTTTGGGAGTGGCGAGTGGCGACTTGCCAGCTGTCGCGGTGCTGGAAGAAGGTCCCTGCGGCGGCCAAGGCTTGCTCAGCGTGTTGCCCGATGAAGGGCGGGCGCTCGCCGAGATCGTCCATGATGTCGCCCCGGGCGCCGCGATCGCCTTCCACACCGCGGACAACGGACAGGCAAGTTTTGCGCAGGGTATCGTCGCTCTCGCCGACGCCGGGGCGCAGGTGATCACCGACGATATCATCTACTTCGGCGAGCCGATGTTCCAAGACGGCATCGTCGCCCAGGCGGTCGACCAGGTGAAGGCGCGCGGGATCAGCTACTTCAGCGCGGCCCAAAACGATGGACGCAAGTCCTATGAATCCTCCTTCCGCAGCAGCGGGCTGTTCGTCGATCTCGGCGCGGGGCCCGAGGAGTTTCACGACTTCGATCCAGGTCCCGGCATCGATGTCTGCCAGCGGATAACCCTTCCCGTGGCGCAACGTTTAGCGGTGGTCTTCCAGTGGGACCAGCCGTTCTTTTCTGTGAGCGGGCCACCGGGCTCACAAAGCGACATGGACCTCCAATTCACGGACGCGGCCTGCACCACTATTCTCGGTTCTAGCTTGGCGTTCAACGTCGGAAACGATCCATTCGAGTTCATCTCGTTTCAGAACGATGGACCTGCCACCACTTTCGGGTTAAGGATCCTAAAGTTTACCGGTCCGGCCCCAGGATTGATGAAGACGGTGCTCTTGGATCTCTCTAGGTTGGCCCAGATTGCGATCAACGAGTTCGATACGCAGAGCCCCACGTCCTACGGCCATCTCAACGCGCTGGGTGGGCTCGGCATCGGTGCTGCGCGTTACGAGAGAACACCCGCGTTCGGCACCCACCCCGCCGGTACCGGTGATCGCGGCCTTTTCCTCGGCGGGCGGGGTGCCTATCTTATTCGACACCTTCGGAAACCGCCTGTCGGTACCGCAGATCCGTCAGCAACCCGCCCTCGTGGGACCGAGTGGCGTCAACACCACATTTATTATCAGCACTGACGTTGAGGGGATTTCTGACGTTGACGGGGATGGGTTCCCGAACTTCTTCGGGACCTCGGCAGCAGTTGCCCATGTCGCGGGCGTCGCGGCCTTGCTGAAAGACTTGAATTCACTCGCAAGCCCGGACCAGATTTACGGGGTCCTCAAGGCGGCGGCCATCGATATGGACGATCCTGCGACCCCGGCGTTCGATACGGGCTTCGACTTCGGCACCGGCTTCGGGCTGATCCGCGCCGATGTCACGTTCGGTCCGCCGCCACCGCCACCGCCCTTCGAGGCCGAGCCCGCTCGGCGGCGGTTTAACTGCAGAAACGCCGCCCGGTGCCGGCTACCGGTCACCTGCAACCTTGCGCAGGTAGCCGGGAACCAGTGCGGCAACCCGATCGAGATCTTTGTGCCCGCGAGGGCCTTGCGGGTACCCGGGGAGGCGTTGGTCAAGGGGCCTAGGCAGATCCGATTCGGCGCCAGCGTGGCGACTGTCCCACCCGGTGCGATCGGAAACGTGCGCCTGACACTCCCGAAGCGGATCAGAAAGTTCGTGCGCAGGACCAATAAGAAAAGCCTCCGCGGCGTGATGCAGATCAGGAGCGCGGGCGGGACCGCGATTGAAACGAGACCGCTTAGAATCAGGCTGAAGTGACGGGGCTTGGCTGGCTAACAGCACCCCCCGTCCCGCAGCCCCCGGTTCCGTTGACCGAAGTTACGAGCGCCCCTTTGGTGTCGGCGGCGGGCCGTCTCGTACCCGCCGGCGCGCCCCAGGGCACGGGATCGCGGGGCGTCATCGGGGTGATGCCGATAAAGTCGTACCTCTCAGGGCTCGTTCAGCGACCAGTCGTAGTCGTAGTCGATCGGTCCCGCATAGCCCCGCAGGCGCTCGGCCAGCTCCGGCCGGGCATAGTGCAGGAGATGACCCACTACCCCGGCCTCGGTGCCGCCGAAGTCTTCCTGATACCAGTCGTAGATACTGGAGGCGCGAAGCCCGCCATCCTGCCACGCGGCGCCGCGCGGGTGGTTGACGTAGTCGCGGGCGCCCTCTTCTAGCAGCCCCTCCAGGTTCTCCCGCGTGTAGGCCCGCCCCGTCAGGTTGGGGCACCCGATGCTAGCACAGTTCACCGCGTAGTGAATTCTTGGATCGCGCCAGATGGGCCGCAGGATCCCGTGCTCGATGTCGTTGAGCGAGAGCGCCCGCCCTGCTACCTGCGCGATCGCATCGTCCCAGGGACCGCGGACCAACCACCCGCCGCCGATCTCGCGGATGCTCTTCACCGGATAGTGCGCGAGGACCAGATCCACGGTCAGGGCGTTGTACAGGTTGATCCAATAGGCCTCCTGTTCCGGGCGGGGATAGCGTCTCGGGTCCAGTGCCTGCAGGGCGGCCAGGTAGGCGCGCAGCACCGCCCGATCGGCACTACGCACGGCGGCGTAGGCAAAGCGATGCACGCCGCTCGGGTGGCGGGTGTCGAGATAGCCATCGAGCAAGCCCTGCCAGGTGCTATGGTCGATGGCCGCGGGGTTCGCCGCGTCGCTGCGATCCCAGTACGGTTGCAGCTCGGACTTCGGCGCCGCTGCAGCCGGACCTGCGGCCCCCCCGAGCACGAGGCCCATGGCTATCCACCAGAGGACCGAAATCAATCTGCTCTGCCCCTTCGCTCGGGCCCCGTTGTAGCGGCTGATCACCCGTGGAAACATGCTATTATTCTAGTAAACCCATGCGAAACAACGGAGGGCGGGTGCACGGATGTACGCCCCTCCCCACAACAACGGGTATGCGAGATGATTCACTCTGGAAGGAGCCCTGGCTCGCCGCATCGTCCCCTACGTAACCGCGATGGCAGCCGTTAGGCAGTATCGGGACGCCCTGCCGCAGGGCGCCGAGCTTCTGTGGTATCGGATCCAGGACGTCCTGGGCCAGGGCACCTTCGGGACTACCTACCTCGCCGAGGACCTGAACGACGGGCGCATCGTCGCGATCAAGGAATACCTCCCCCCGCAGGTGGCTCGGCGCGGGGAAGAGCAGGGGCTCCAACCTCTCTCGGATGTGCTCTACGACGACTACGCCGCGGGCCTCGGGCGGTTCATCGCGGAGGCCGAGAACCTGTACCGGTTCAATCATCCCCACATCGTCCGGCTGGTGGACCTGTTCGAGGCCAACAACACCGCCTATCTCGTCATGGAATATGAGGAGGGGGAGAACCTGCAGTCGATCCTGGCGCGGCGTGCCACGCTCTCGGAACACGAGATCCTGCGCATCCTGTTCCCCCTCCTGGATGCCCTGGAGGCGCTGCACGACCAGCAGTTTGCCCATCGCGACGTCAAGCCGAGCAACATCTTCATCCGCCAGGACGGCAGCCCCATGCTACTCGACTTCGGCTCGGCGCGGCAGATCGCTCCCGCCGAAGCGCATCCCTTGACCAACCTCGTCTCGCCCGGATATGCACCCATCGAACAATACAGCTCGAGCCCCGAGAAACAAGGGCCTTGGACCGACATCTACGCCATGGGCGCGACCCTGTACCGGGCCGTAACCGGTGCCATACCGGCGCAGGCGACCGCGCGCGCCGAGGCCGTGGTGCATGGGGGCAGCGATCCCCACGCCCCGGCTTCCGAAAGCGCCGCGGGTCTCTACTCCGAAGGCTTGCTCAACGCCATCGACTGGGCCTTGCAGTTCAGGTCCCAGGATCGCCCGCAGTCGATCGCCGATTGGCGCAGGGCCTTCGACACCGGTTCGGAGGGCCGGCGGGCGGACGACCCGCCGGCCTTGGTCTACAAACCCCAGGCAATGAACGATGAGAGTCCCACGGAGCCCGGACAGCCATCGACCGCACCGGCCCGGCGTGCGCTCGTGAGCCACCATGATACCTATGTTCTTGGTCGAGCGGGGGAGGCCCGGCGACCAGAGAGGCGGGCCGAGCGTCGCGACCGACGACGGCGTGCGGCGGTGGGCATTCTACGCGCGCACTGGGCACTCGCCACAGCCCTCATCGGCCTTTGCATCGGCCTGGCCGGGATGCTCGCAGGGCCGGCGCCGGACCCGGGACCGCCCCCGCCCAAAGTCGCTGCCACGCCGTTGCCGCTCGCCGAGACCACACCACTCCGGCCACCCCCCGCGGGCGGATCCGATCTGGGCTGGAGCGACACCTTCGAGGTATACGGGCTCGAGGGTCGCACCGAACCGGCATCGAAACCGCAGCCCGAGGATCTGCCCCCGGATCCCCGCGACACGGTCCAGGGGCTGTTGCAAGGCGCACGAGAAGACCTGGGGGCCTCTCGTCTCACCACCCCGGAGGGACAGAACGCCTACGACAAGTATCGTCAGGTGTTGGCCCTAGAGCCCGGCAGCCGAGAGGCCGCAGAGGGGATCCAGTCCATCCTGGACCGGTACCTTGCCCTCGTCTACCAAGAGATCGAGGCCAACCACCTCGCGAGCGCCCAGCGCTTGCTGAGCCGTGCCGCCAGCATCTCGCCGGAGGCGCATCGCGTGACCTTGGCCCGCCGGGCGCTGTTCGCCAAACGCTACGGGAGAGCACGCGAGGAGACCACCTTCAACGACCGCCGCCGCTCCGGTGTCGGCGACTGGCTGCGTCGCATGAGCTCGCCGCACTACGGCTACGGGCCGCGCTGAGACACCACGCGAGAGGCGTGTTTCGAAAGATCGTCGCGGCGCAGCAGATCCTTTTCACACGCTTTCAGCACACCCGCCACCAAGGGGCCGCGAGCACATCGGGGCTCAACCACTCGAGAGTCGTGCCGGTATGCAGCAAGAGCCCCGCTCGCGCCGAGCCGCCATACTCGCTGCGGAAGGCGCGCAGGTGCGCCGCATCTCGCAGCCGCGGCCGATCCGTGGCCTTGATCTCGATCGGTAAGAGCCGCCCGGCGGTCTCGATCACGAGGTCCACCTCTTCGCCCGTGGCCGTGCGCCAGTAGAGGATCTCCGTTGACTCGGTCCGCCCGTCGCGCCAGCAGAGGAGATCGTGCAGCACCAGATTCTCAAGGTGTGCGCCGGCAGGCTCCGGCGATCCGGCGAGGTGCAGTGCCAGGCCGACGTCGCCCCAGTACAGCTTGGGCGATTTCATGAGCCGCTTGGTGCGGTTCACCGCGTAGGCGGGCAGCCGCACCAGCAGATACGAGATCTCCAACAGGTTCAGGTAGCGGTGCACGGTGGGTTGCGCCAGCCCGAGGTCCCGGCCGAGCTCCGTCTGATTCACGAGCTGACCGAGCCGCAGACAGGCCGCCCGCATGAGCCGCCGGAAGTCCGGCAGCGCCGCGATCGACGAGAGCGCCTGGAGGTCGCGCTCGAGATAAGTGCGCACGTAGCCCTCGAACCACACGGCCCGGTCCGCCGCCGCAGTCAGGTGCACGGCCGGCGTCGGGAATCCTCCGCGCCGCGCCAGCGTACGCCAGTCCTCGGGGCCCGAGGCATCGGCATCGATCAGATCCAGCCACAGGCAGTCGTCGGTGACGGCCAGCCCCTCCCACAGGCCGCAGCGGCCGAACCCCTGTTGCTCGCGCCGGGTCATCGGCCAGAGCGTGAGATAGCTGGCCCGCCCCGCCAGCGATTCCGACACCCCGCGCATGAGCAGCAGGTTCGCCGAGCCCGTGAGCAGAAACTGCCCGGGACGCCGGCTTCGGTCGATCGCCCGCTTCACCGCCAGGAGCAGGTCCGGCTCGCGCTGCACCTCGTCCAACGTCACCGGCGCCGAGCCCCCCACCAGTATCTCGGGATCGCGCCGGGCCAGCCCGACGATGTCGAGATCGTCGAGCGACAGAAAGCGTCGCTTCCCCGGCGTGAGAACCTCGGCTAGCGTGCTCTTGCCGGTCTGTCTCGCGCCGGTGACCACGACGGCCGGCATCACGCGCAGCCGCTCGCTCAGGGCCGATATGACGTGGCGCGGGAGAATGTCTGTATTCATGCCGTGAATGGTATCCATTCACGGCGTGGAGGCGCAAGCCCGCAGGCGCACCTTCTGTCCGCGCTAGCCTCCCGGGCGTATTGCGCAGCAGTCCTCGGATCGCCAAGGCGAGCTCAGACGGGTCCTTGAGTCCTCACCGCCCGTATCCGCAGATCTCCATCAGCCTCGCCGCCAACTTCGGGCCCCTTCCCTCCTCCTCGTGCTTCATGAACACGTAGGCCTCACGCCAGGGCTGCTCGCGAATGCGCCGGGCCCAGTGCTGCAGCTCCTGGTCACTGAAGTCCTCGCGCCGCAAGCGCAGGTAGCCCCAGTCGGTGGTGGCCACCAGCGGCGCGGCAGGCGCTTCGCCGGTGTCGGCGACGCAGAGCGCGGCGCCGTGGGCGCGGAGCGTCTCGTAGACCTCGTCCGCAAACCATGACCGGTGCCGGAACTCGAACGCCACCCGGCGCTGCTCGGGCAGCTCGCGAAGGAAGGTCTTCAGCCGCGGCACGTCCTGCTTGAAGTATGGCGGGAGCTGGAACAGCAGCGGTCCGAGCCTCGGTCCGAGCGTTGAAGCGGTGCGCACGAGATACGCCACCGGCTCGCCGCAGTCCTGGAGCCGCTTGTCGTGCGAGATGCGGCGCGGCGCCTTGAGCACGAACGAGAAGTGCTCTGGCACCTGCTCCGCCCATCCCCGCAGCAAGCCCTCCGCCGGCATGCGGTAGAACGTGTTGTTGATCTCGACCGTTTGGAACCGCTCGGCGTACCAGCGCAGCATGTCCTTCGCCGCGATCTTCTCAGGGTAGAAGTTTCCCTTCCACTCGGGATACGAGTAGCCGCTGGTTCCGACCAGCACGCGCACGCTCATGTGCGTTCCGCACGCGGCGCTTTAGGAATCCCAGTACTTGAGCTCTTCGACGTGAGTTTTGCGGTAGCGGCTCACCCGCGCTAACCGGGCGATACCCGAGGTATGTAACAGACCCTTCTCGTCCCTTATACCATATTCAACATGGATCCCTGCCGAACCTCGCTGTTGGTGGGTCCACCCCACCACGCGCTCACCCGTAAGCAACAGATATTTGACGCCCATAGATCGACTCCTTTTGGATTGCGACCTCAGATAGGGGAAACCATCCATTCTGCCTTCGCGCCTAAACGCGCCCAGTTCTTTCCCACTTCCGCCTGATCCTAGTCATCTTATTGCTGCAGCCATATGATGTCCGGGCCCAAGCCCGCTCTCCTTAGGTTATGAAAAGCGGAGCGGGAACTACCCTCTCAGGCGCTGCTAATTTCCAGCGCGCACCCATCTGTCACCCGCCTCCGTTGCCTCCTTCTGCGTGGTATAGACCAGGGGGGCGAAGTTGAACGAACTTTTATCCCGCACCACCACACGCTGTAACTCCCAGCGCTCAACAGGATCGGCATCCGATCGTGTGACCTGATAACGCCTGTGATTGTGATTCTGCCTGTACATGGTTATCTCCTTTCTGGTGAGTCTCTAGACAGCTCTCTTTTTTTCCACTTGCGGGGCTGCCTCAGTCAGGCACGGAAAGGATATCGAGGCCACCCTTTCGATCTATCTGACGGATCAATATCTCCTCGCCTGCCTTTAACAGACAAGTTAAGGTTCCTCCGACTGTCTTCAGTCAAAGGGGTCGGCTCAGTCCCAGCGGAGGGTATTGGACGAGAGCTTCAGCGAGGGAGCGTTGGTTGGAAACGATGCCGGTCATCTAACGCCCGACGTGACTGGTAGGCTAGCACGTTGGGCTCCCTTATACAAGCTTTTTTTGAGAAGGACGGATAGGTTCTATAAGGGGTCATCATCTAAGATGACCCTCTGCAAGGATAAAGGCTAAGAAATTCAATGCGGTTGCGCAGTAGCAAACTCTTGGTTGGTCGCGGTTAGGAGGGCCTGTGGGGGGACGGCCCGCCGATTGGCGTTGGCCGGGACGACCACCCAAGCGCTGCTGACGCACGGATCTCCTCGCGCGCAGGTAGGCTGGTACCGCCTTGAGGGAGACGCCTGCGTATCTTCACTCGGCACGGCCGGTCCCGGTGCGTACGGTCGTTGGGTTCGGCAGGTCCGCCCGGATCCGTTGTGAGAAGTCCGGTACGGCGTCCGCGGCCTCTGCGACCGCATTGATCCTGGAGCGCTTGCGAAGCTCATCGAACGGTAACGCGGTGTCGAGCCGGCCCTCTTTGTAAACGTATTCCGGGAAGTAGCCGCTCAGGAGCACCTGCCACGAATAGCGCGGATGCCCGGGATTGACGCGGGTGTGGAGCAAGAGATTGGTGGTGCAGTTCGTGGTCAGTGTGTTGTAGAACGCCGGCCGCTCCGCGAGTACGTTGATCTGGCGGATATAGTCCATGAAAAAACGCCGCAGGGCCTCGATCGGCGCCCGGACCCGGTAGAGGTAGACGTCCTCCGGGGGGTCCTTGCGGTACGTCGTCCGCAGGCCGATGATATCGCGCTCATCGCCCACCACGTAGATCAGCTCGTATTGCTTGAACAGGCCCTTGATGGGTGAATAGCCTTCGCCGGGCGTGCTGCGCATCTCGGCGGACATGGCCACATAGTCCCTTCCGCCGAACCCGAAGCTCACGAAAATGTGGGCGATGGCCGGGCCCATCCAGTAAGCCGCGAGCAGGTCCACGGAATCGAGCTTATCCAGATAGAAGGTCTTGTCGTAGTAGCGTGGGGTAAAATCCGTCTCGCTCCGATACTCGAAATCGCGGATATTGTGCAGGGTGATCCGATTACCATCCTGGGTCGCGTAGGGCAGCCTGGCCACCTCGGGCCGCCAGTCGCGATCGTTCGAGGGCTCGATCGTGGTCCACCACGCCACCACGGCGAGGAATATCCCGAGGAAAGCGCACGTGGCGGCCCAGCGCCAAGGACCCAGCACGAACGCGTAGACGGCGAGTAACCCTAAGAGGCCGAAAACGGCTGCGAGGGCCGTGCGCAAAAGCCCACTGCTCAGATCGGAGTAATAGATCGCGAGCACGGCCCACGCGCAGAGCGCGATCAAGACCAAGGTGAGCAACGCCACGCCCATGCCCTTCACGGCCCGGCTCATAGCGCCACGTTCATGTTAGCAAACGGATGCAGGCGCATTTCTGATCCTCCCCCACGGTGGCGACAAAGCCCTGTCGCCGTTGGCCGGACAGGATCGCCCATCACTCGGGTTACGATTTTTCGACCATGATTGTATTGGTATTCCCCGGTATCTACACCCTATCGTTGCATAAATTGTCGCTTACTTGGGGATCTCAGGCGGCTTGCAGTGCCTCTAGATAATGCAACAATTCCTTTTGGACCGCCGGATTGGCAGACATACTGAGGGTGAGCTGCCCCT
>JBOIDR010000147.1:0-10153 GCA_050740695.1 Gammaproteobacteria bacterium
TCGCCTCCGGTTGCTGCCCACCCCGCCTCACGGCGACGCAGTTACCTTCGGCTACGGAGCCGTGGCATGCTCCGACACGGACTTTCACCGTGCTGATAAGACGCCCTCACGGGCGCACTAGGGTGGGCACCGCCCACCACAACCGGCTTCCGGGATGCGTCGACGGCCGCCCGGGGTTTGCGCTCGTCGACGGTTCGACAGGGTCCCGAATGGTACGGGATCCGGTGGGCGATACCCGCCTTACGGGGCTCGGGGTCGCTAGGCATCGACGCTCTGCAACAGTCGGTGGCGGACGACTCCGGAAGGGCATGGCAACCCGGTAGAGACACGCGTAGAACGGCGTGCTAAGGTAAACGCGATGGCCATCCATTCGAAGCTTCATGACGTGGATTTCTATGCGTGGGCGTTGGAAAATGCCGCGCTCTTGCGGGACGGTCGCTTATCGGAGATCGACATCGAGCACGTCGCGGAGGAGTTGGAGAGTATGGGGCGGAGTGAGCGACGAGAGTTAGGCAGCCGCCTGGCCATCATCTTCGCACATTTGCTGAAATGGGCGCATCAGTCGGGGCGGCAGTCGGCTAGCTGGAGGAACACCATCAAAGTTCAACGCCTCGACGCGTGCAGCGTGCTCGCCGATAACCCGAGCTTGCTTGCACAAGCCGATGACATCCTGACGGCGGCTTACGAAAAGGGCAAGCTTCTGGCTGCCAATGAAACAGGATTCGACGAGCGCAGTTTTCCCGAGCATTGTCCTTGGACCCTCGAACAGGCGCTCGACCCGGACTACTGGCCCGGTCCCTCTTGACGAAAAGGAGGTTCGAGATCTCTGTTCCCTCCACCAACGGGGGCATAGCCGAAAGCAAGCCGATCATGACGGATGCTGCATTCGCCGACATCGTCCGCGTTTCGTATGCGACATTTGCGACGCGTTGCCCACCCCCTAACCCCCTCCCCGACCGGGAGGGGGAATACTTCGCGACGGTCTATTTCACCAGCAGGTATGTAGGGTGGGCGCCATCGGCACCGCCGACCTCGGGCTCATCTACGGGACGCGCGGCGAGCTCGAGCGGGCCGAGGAGATGCACAAGAAGTCGCTCGCGATCAACGAGAAGCTCGGCCGCCAGGAGGGCATGGCCAGCGTCTACGGCAATCTCGGGGTCATCTACGGTACGCGCGGCGAGCTCGAGCGGGCCGAGAGATGTTCAAGAAGGCGCTCGCGCTCTTCAAAGCGGTCGGTGCAGCGCCCAAGGTGAAGCAGGTCCAGGCGTGGCTCAACAGCTTGAACGAGTCAAGGGTGGAGCGATGAGCCACCCGGATGCAACGAAGCGACTCCACCCCGGGCAGCTCGAGACGGCACTCCGCCTCGCTCCAGAACCGCTGTAACCCGCTCTCGCAAGGAGACTTCAAGAACGGCTTCGCCGATCTCTGCGAAGCGCGCGGCGTCACTTACATCGCCTACAGCCCCGTGGGCGGCCATTTCGGCCACGAGTGCCTGAGAAACGAGACCTTCACCTTGTTGACGCGCCCGAAGTATGCCTGCGCCCCCCAGTGGATCGCCCTCGCCTGGCTACTCCACAAGGGCGATCACCTTCTCCCCATCCCGGGCGCAGGGATTCCCCCCCTCCCGACGGGAGGGGGCTAGGGGGTGGGCGATCCCAGCAACTCCTCAATACGCTGTCTAATGGCTTCGCGCACCCAATCCGTCCGAACGAGCACCTCGTGATTCCAGAAGCGGATGACTTTGAAGCCGCTGCGTTCCAAGTACGCGGAGCGCTCGGTATCGTGGGCGATGGACTCGGCATGCTGCGATCCATTAATCTAGGTGTTGCCACAGCAGCGACTCCGCTTCCGTGGGGTGGTTACGCAGTTGTCGGGCACGGAGGTTGGGCATCCTCGGGCGGGCCGCTGGTGCAGCTACGCCGTTTTGATGAGCTGACGACCGGAAACGTCCGTAATTGTTTCGGAGGCCTCGGATGCAGATGGCAGTTGTTCGAGGGAGTACAGCGCCTCGCTGCTGGAGATGAAAATCGGAATTGGTTCTTGCTGCTTTACGGGGTCGCCGTCGAATGCAAAGTTGTAAGTCACCATGTATATGTTGGTAGCTAGAGCTGCGTATGTGACAAACGTTTCAATTGGCATGGGGGCTTTTACCGCTGATTGCGATAGTTGGGTCAATGGTATCACAAACGGTGGGCGCTTACACAGGTTGCACACGTTACAACGCCCACCCCCTAACCCCCTCCCGGCGCGAGGGGGAATAGTTCGCGACGGCCTATTTCACCAGCCGAGCATCGCATGAGAGGGTGTTGACCACTACCAGCTCGCCCTTCATGCGCGTCGTCCATTTTTCGACGCCTCCTCCACTACATCGAAGTCGATGCGCCGCCGGTCCAGGTCGACGCGCACGACCCGCACCCGTACCGGGCCGGCCAGGCGGTACACGCGCCCGCTGCGCTCGCCCCTCAAGCGGTGGCGCACGGGGTCGTGGTGATAGTAGTCGTTCTTGAGCGAGGTGACGTGGATCAGCCCCTCGATGTGGATGTCCTTGATCTCGACGAACAAGCCGAACGAGGTGACGCTGGTGATCACGCCGTCGAAGACCTCGCCCACCTTGTCGAGCATGTATTCGCACTTGAGCCAGGTGATGGCGTCGCGCGTGGCCTCGTCCGCGCGCCGCTCGGTGCTGGAGCAGTGGTCCGCCAGGACCGGCATCTCCTCGCGCGGATAGAGGAAAGGCCGACGGCGCTTGGAGAGCAGGTGGCAAAGGGCACGGTGGACGAGCAGATCGGGATAACGCCGGATGGGCGAGGTGAAGTGCGTGTAGGCGGGGTGGGCCAGTCCGAAGTGGCCGATGTTCTCGGGGCTGTAGACGGCGAGGCGCAGGCTGCGCAGGAGCACCGTCTCGATGAGCCCGGCGTCCGGTCGGTCCTGGACCACGGCGAGGAGCGCGGCGTAGTCGCGCGGGTGCGGTTCCTCGCCGCCGCCGAGCGTCAAACCCAATTCCCCGAGAAAGGCGCGCACATCGGCGAGCTTCTCCCGGTCCGGTCGGTCGTGCACGCGGTACAGGCTCGGGACCTCATGGGCCGCCAGGAGTTCCGCGGCCGCCACGTTCGCCGCGATCATGCACTCCTCGATGAGCCGATGGGCGTCGTTGCGGTGGAGTGGCACGATGCGATCGACCTTCCGATCGGGGCCGAAGACGATGCGGGTCTCGCGGGTATCGAAGTCGATGGCGCCTCGCGCCTCGCGGCGTTTCTTCAGGTGCCGGTACAGGGTGTGAAGCGCATCGAGGTGCGGGGCGAGGTCCCGGAAGCGCTCGCGCAACGCGACATCGCGCAGGGTGACGATGCCGTGGACCTCGGTATAGCTCAGGCGCGCCGCGGAGCGCATCACCGCCTCCTGGAAACGATGCGACCCGATCCGACCGCGCGGCCCGAGGTCGAGGATGCAGCACAGGCACAGCCGCTCGACCTCGGGGTTCAGGGAGCACAACCCGTTCGACAACGCCTCCGGCAGCATGGGAATCACCCGATCGGGGAAGTACACCGAGTTGCCACGGTTCCGGGCCTCGCGGTCGAGGGCCGTGCCGGGCTTGACGTAGTGGCCGACATCGGCGATCGCGACATAGAGCCGCCAGCCGCTGCCGTTGCGTTCGCAGTAGACGGCATCGTCGAAGTCGTGGGCGTCTTCGCCGTCGATCGTGACGAGCGGCAGCCCGCGGAGATCCAAGCGGCCGACAAGGTCGCGGCGGCTCACCGATGTCGGCAGCGCTTCGACCTCGTGCTCGACCTCTTCCGGCCAGCCGGAGGGCAGCCCATAGGCGCGGATGGCGACGTCGATCTCCATGCCCGGTGCCATGTGATCGCCCAGGACCTCGACCACACGGCCGAGCGGCGGGCGCCGCCAGTCCGGCTGCTGGACGATCTTCGCCACGACGATCTGTCCGTCTCCGGCCCCCCCGGTATCGGCGCTCGGGATCAGGACATCCTGGTGGAGGCGCTTATTGTCGGGGACCACCCGCCCGATCCCGGCCTCTTGGAAGAATCGGCCCACGACCTCCTGGTTGGCGCGCTCGGCCACCTCGACCAGGGCGCCTTCCGTGCGCCCCCGCCGATCGAGCCCGGTGACGCGCACCACGGCGCGATCGCCGTGCAACAGGCTTTTCATTTGGCGCGCCGACAGGAACACATCGTCGCCGCCTTCGTCGCGGACCAGGAAACCGAAACCGTCGGGGTGGCCGATCACCCGGCCGGTCAGGAGATCCATCTTGGCGGGGGCGCCGTAGGCATCGCGGCGGTTGCGGATCAGCTGGGCGTCGCGTTCCATGGCGTTTAGGCGGCGGCCGAGCGCCGTGAGTTGGTCGTCGCCGCGTACCCCGAGGGCCCGGGCGATCTCTTCGACTGTGCGCGGCCCGTCGCAATCCGCTAGGTATTCGAGGATGAACTCGCGACTCGGCACCGGGCGGGCGTAGCGCTCCGCCTCGCGTGCCGCGTAGGGGTCTTTTCTGGTTCGGCGGGCAGGGTGGCTCATACGCTTTCCAA
Source organism: Gammaproteobacteria bacterium (assembly GCA_050740695.1). Classification (GTDB taxonomy): domain Bacteria; phylum Pseudomonadota; class Gammaproteobacteria; order JACCXJ01; family JACCXJ01; genus JACCXJ01. The sequence continues at coordinate 4,542 of JBOIDR010000147.1, forward strand.
TTGACTCACGCCGGGGGCTTCGATAGATTGCGCCTGCCTCGGCCGAGGTGGCGGAATTGGCAGACGCGCAAGGTTCAGGTCCTTGTGGGGGCAACCCCGTGGAGGTTCAAGTCCTCTCCTCGGCACCAGTCGGATGACCGATCGATCTGCGGCGCACGGCACCCGAGGTCCCAGCCGTATATTGAATTTTCCACTATTCTTTACTCCGTGATCCCATGCCTCACCCGCCTGCGGGCGGTTCTCCTTCGAGCCCGGCGCGGCGCTGGGCGCGGCGACGGCGGAGTTGAACGAGCGTCATGACCGGTCCCGATGCGGCATACACCAGGAACCCGAGGAACAAGAGGAGCGGGGGAGAGAGCGAGACGAACACGAACATCAAGACCACCAGGAGCCCCGCCACGAACGGCAGGCGGCCCCGGAAGTCGAGCGTCTTCAGGCTGTAATAACGGATGTTGCTGACCATGAGGAGCGAGGCCAGCACGGTCAGGAAAATGGTGAGGGGCGCTAGGAAGCGTCCGTCATCGAGACCGCTGTCCTCCCCGAGCCACACGGCACCGGCCAGGAGTGCCGCCGCGGACGGGCTCGGCAGGCCCTGGAAATAACGCTTGTCCGCGATCCCGACCTGGGTGTTGAAACGCGCCAGCCGGAGCGCCGCGGCGGCGGTGTAGACGAAGGCCGCGAGCCACCCGAGCTTCCCCCACGAGACCAGCGACCACTGGAACATCACCAGCGCCGGGGCCAGCCCGAAGGAGATCATGTCCGATAGGCTGTCGTACTCGGCGCCGAAGTCGGTCTCTGTGTTGGTGAGGCGCGCGACCCGGCCATCCACGCCGTCCAGGATCATCGCGACATAGATCGAGACCGCGGCCCCCAGGAAACCGCCGTGAATGGCGGAGACGATGGCGTAGAAACCCGCGAACAAGGCCGCCGTGGTGAACAGGTTCGGCAACAGATACACGCCGCGGCGGCGGGATCCGCGGGCGGGAGGGTTGACCTTGAGCATGGGATCGGGAGAGGGGAGTCGAGCGCCTAGGATAGGAAATCCGGGTAAATTAACAAGTCACGACAAACAACAGCAATCCACACAAAGACTTGTGCTCACAGGTTCGCGTCGTCCACTGTGGATAACTGCGGTTTCTGGCGAGTGTCCCGCCAATGTCCCGCGTTCAGGGCTCGCTCGCGGACACGCCAAGGGCAAGGCGAAGTCGGCTCATCCAGCCGGGCACCAGCCCCAACACTTCCTCCAGGCCGCGCAAGCGTCCCTCGATCTCGGTCAGTTGCACCGTCTTGTGGTGCTCGCTCACCAGTCGGGCCAGTTTCTCGGCCTCGCCCGGTGTCAGATCGCCACCGCTCGCTCCCCGGAGCAGGGAGGATAATACATCCCCCCCGTGTCCGCCCTCGTCTCAAGGGGCGGTAGGTCCAGGCTGACCGGCGCTTCCCGGGAGGGCGGCACCAGCGGTTTGAGACACAAGCGCAGGGCCGTCACGTCGCCCGCCAGGGCCATCTCCGCCTTGCGCGTCAAGCCCCCCGCCTCACACCGCTCAGTAGCGCCAGGGCGGCCAGTGTGGCCTTGTGGCGGGCGCCCTGGGGCTTGCCGGGATTGCCGGGGGAAAAGTGGCCCTTGGCGTCTCTGCCTTCCGTATTACCGCCGTTTTTACCGTCCGTCGCCATCCGTCACTCCGGCGGCTTGGGTTTCCTCGGCCTTGACGCTATATGATTCGCCAAGACGCATCACGGCCACACCGGCTTGACCGCCCGCGCCTCCTCTGGCGTCTTGGCGGCCTGGACCTTCGCTCTGGCGTCACGGCCCGCATCACGGATCGCCCGGATTTGGGCCCAGATCCCTTTCAAGACGGCCAGATCGTCCACGTCCCTCGGATCGGCCATCTCCGGCCGCCTCTCGAGGATCCCGGCCGCCTCGGCGAGGGCGTTGAGCTCGGCGAACACAAGATCGACGCTGCCCGGCGGCTGGCCGAAGAGCGCCGCGATGCGCCGCGAGGCCTCGACGCGGATGGCGTCGACGGTCTCCCCCCGCGCCGTAGACAGCGGGCCGTCGTGGGCGGCAAAGACGGCCAGGACCTTCTGGCGCTCGGCCTCGGGCATCTCTGGGTGGAACTCGAAGGTTGTCTCCCCACCCCTCTCATCCGTGCTCCAATTGAACCGCCAGTCCGTGATCCCGGCAGCCCGGAACTCGTCGTAAAAGGTGGGCATACTCATAGTTATCTCTCGATGAACGCCTGCGGATGGGGCTCGCGGCCTTCTTTGCGGTCCTAACGGAGTGAGGCGCGCTCTAGCGATAGCGCCAGGTCCAACGCCTCGCAGATTGCAGCCTCCGGCAGCCGCCCAGAGCCCGTCGAGGACCTAGGCGTAGTGGGGTATGTAGGGGAGATCGAGCCGCTCAGCGAGCATTACGGCTCGGTTGACGGCGACGCTGTGCGAGTGCGACGCAAGCTCCGAATGGCGCTGGTTCACCGTCGTGTAAGGTCTGGCGTTGCTGGACGGGCCGTACTCAACGTCGAGGGGGACATACCCCTCGGCATCGTCGAGGAGGTCAACCATGACCGCGCGCATGCGTGCATCATATCACTTTTTTGTGCGACGCGGCAGATTTGACCGGTTAACCTTTCCGCAGCGCTAGGCCGGGCAGAGTCGAGGGACCGGTCTGGTAAAAAGCTGTCCGCCTCGTCGATCAGCAACGTCGGCGACCACGCTTCGACCGCACGGAACAAAGCCGACCCGAGATGTTGGCGGCGGGCAGGGACCGCGGCACCAGCCGCCCGATCATGGCCAGCACCGTGTTCTTCCCGCACCGCTTTTCTGGCGACGTGAGCCCCAGAATCGGTGCGACACTCACGGCATCGATGCAGTGCGTGAAGATGACCCGCAACGCGAGCGCAACGTCCGCGTGATCGGGCAGTATCGCGTAGCGCTTAAGCGTGGCCGCCAAGTCGGTGAGCAGCTTGGCCCCGTCAACCGGCTCGGGGCAGGGCTCGATATCAGGGAACAGGACAGGCGCCCCTTGGGCGTCATCACCTTCCTTCTCGGGCACACACACCAAGCGGTCTAGTTCCGCAACGGAAGCACCTGCGTCCTTGATGCGCTTGCGGTAACGCTGGTAGTCGGCCGGCTTCCACTCGCGCACGGACTTGAGGGCCGTTATGACCGCCAGCTCGAAGATGGCGCCAATATCGGTGCTCAACTTTGCGAGCGCGGTCTCAATGACCTCGAGGCGCGCGGCAGAACTGTGGGCAAGTGTTCCGCTATGCCATGACGACCGGCCGGGCCGAGCGCGATTCCGCCGCCGATCTGCGCGGGGCGCTGGCGCCCGTGAAGGAAACCCACTACGCCGCAATGACCGACCCCAAGGCCATGGGCGGCCTGCTACGCGCGATCGGACCATCGCTGCCCGCGCTCTTTGGCCCTACACGGCGATTATCGGCGCTCGCCGCATGAACAGCAAGGTGTCGCGCCAGCAATCCAATCCTTAAGCCGGCCGAGACGCATCGCATGGCAATCTCCGGCCGGCAATTCATCAAGAGAGTACCAACTCCCGCCTTTGCTGCCCGTCGATTGAACACTCTCAACCAGGCAAGACCGGAATCGCGAAGCTCGCCTACCCCGGCGAGATCAAAGAGGTAAGTGTGGTATCGATTGTGTTCTAGTTGGCAGGTCTGCCAGAGATCGAAGACCAGACCCATGTCAAATGGGCCTGTCACCATGACCCTCAGGACGCCGCTGTCCACGAATGTGTGGATAGGTCCCATCTCGCTATGCCTCCCTTGTGTTCTTTCCGATCGGGGGTGGTTGAGGACGGCGCCGCTCGAAAGAGATTGTTTGGCGTGGTTTCGCTTCGTTGACCATTATATTGCGGCCACGCACCTCCTTGGAATTGAGGTTCACGATAGCCCCTCGGGCTCCTTCGTCGGGCATATGAACGAAGGCAAACCCGAGAGATTTGCCGGAATCCCGGTCGGTGACTAGATCAACGGAGTGGATGTTGCCATAATGTTCGAACAGCTTGCGGATCTCCCCTTGGGTCATGGTGGGGGACAAATTTCCTACATAAATATTCTTGGACATTGGCGCATGTCTCTATCAACCGCCTCGATAGCGGACGTATAAAATTACGGCCCCTCGACTCTGTTAGTCGGGCGGCCAACCGTCGCTGTATAGCTCCGATACGGAGCGGGGGTATTGGACGAGAGCTTTAGGGAGGAGCGGTGAATGGCAGCGCGCTATTCCGCGAAAGGGGTCATCAAACGCCCTTAGGTCACGAGACTTCAGCACCGGTAGTCTAGCACGTCTGGACCACTAAATCAAGCTGTTTCGATACCTATTCGGCTGATGGCTGATATGCTTACCACGGTCACAAATCGCCTTCTAGATCCCCTCTTCCTCCGGGAGAGGACCTACCCGCGAGCCTCGCCTGGCCCATGCCAGTCATAAGGCCAGCGAGTTGTCCTTGGTCGGCGACAGATGGACCGTAGGCGCGGGCGAGTATGCTCATTGTTAGCGGCTTCCAGCAGTTAGGGAGGCGAATCGCCGCTGAATCTCTGAATGACGACTGTAAGCGCATGCATCATTGGCCCTCCTCCAGGGCCAGCTACCGTTTGCGGAACACGACCATCGAGGCGATTGGCCAACTCTTTAATGCACTCGGTATCCCCATCCTCAGCTTTCTCGATAAGCTTCTTTGCCACTTACTCGATCCAGAGCGAGTCTATCTTTCGCAAGCGCTTTATGTAAGCGCGTCGCGGAACCACGTTCCATGCTTAGCATATTGATTCCCGTGAGGGCCGCCGTTACCTGCCATTGGACTCGAATCTCATCCTGTTGAAACGCAAGCACTTTGTCGAAGTGCCGAGTCGTGCAGCCGATAAAGGGGTTTCCCGTCCGGGAAGTCGGGCTCGCCAAGCTCGAAGCCCGCGCCGTTCAGCCTCATGGGTCGGATCCACTTCTCGCCGCATATCTGGCGTTTGATGTTTCCAACAGACTGATATCTATCATACATGGTGCTATTACTGGCCGTTGCGGGACAGCATGGGGACAGCCACGGGCCAAATCGGACCGATCGAGGCCTGCGCCGGCCCGCCAAGGAAGGGCCGGCGTGTTGCCGCTTGTTGTGGCCTAGTGTCCCGCCAGTGTCCCTAATGGCGGGTTGGTGCCGGGGCATCTCGTCGTAACAGATTGAATTGTTGAGTGCATACGAGAGAACTCGCGTAATTCCATTGTGCTTTCAAGATGAGACTAAATATGGCACATTGGTTGGATGGCGAGACCACGACGAATCGACGAAGAACTGGTGGCGAAAGCTCGGCAAGTTGTCGCCCACACCACCGAGGTGGAACAACTGCGCGCCGCCCAGGCAGTGCTACTTCCGGCCTTGGCATCGGCAACTTTGGAGCAAACCGCTGCCATCTTGGGCGTCGGTCGGGCTACCGTCCCACGACTATAGCAGCGCTTCCGCGAGTCGGTAGGGCCCCGGGCGACGCGGCCTCCATGGGGTGGGCGGCGCAAGACGCTGCTGAGTGTCGAGCAAGAAGCGGAGTTCTTGGCCCCGTGGGCCGAGCAGGCCAAGGAGGCGGGACTGCTGGTACTGTCACCGATCCGGG
>JBOIDR010000148.1:0-10017 GCA_050740695.1 Gammaproteobacteria bacterium
CAACTGCGCCTGCATCACGCCACAGTGCGGCGGGTACTTGCCCAAGCCGGGCTGCCAGCGGCGCAGGAGACGGTACGGCCCTCCATGGTCGAGCCCTACCTTGCGTTTATCGTCGAGACGCTGACGAGGAGGATCATCGCGCCGAACTCGATCGACTGGTTGATCAGGACCTCGAACGAGTGCGAGCGCGAGCCCGCGATCCAGTCGACGTGGCGCGCCGAGTGATGCGCCTCGTGCAGCCGCCACAGCCACCGGTTCCCGTGCTGCAACCGGTGGAACCAGTAGATGTAAAGGTCGTGACTGATCACGAAGAACGCGCTGCGCGGCGATCGGCCACCCACTCAACAGCCCGTGCCGCGACGCACCCGTCCACCCGTCGATCCAGCCGATCAAGAGGTTGATCACCAGGGCCAGGAAGTAGCTCTGAAACAGCGCGTAGGTGACGAGGTCGACCCAGAAACCGTCGCGCAGGAACGGCTGGCCGTGGTCGTACGGGCGCCAGCGGCTCGAGCGCGACGCTCGAGCGCGATGATCGCCGCGGCGCCCGCGGCGATCACGATCGGGGCGAGGATGGCCCAGGGCATGTCAGGACGCGGCCATGGTCAGGACGCGGCCATGGTCAGGACGCGGCGCAGCTTGCGCCGGTGGGGCAGCTCGCTGTCGTCGACGTGCTTGACACCGTCGCTGAGCGAACGCTCAACGTCGCGGATGTTGGCGACCGAAGCCCGGTCGCTCCCCATATCGCCCTATAGCCTTGATGGGCGACCGGCCGCCGATGCGGGCGGCAAAAAAGGGGGGATCAGGCCTGATCCCCCAAATATGAATCATCTCAAGCGTGCTTGGCCCGTTTACCCTCTTGTGCCGCACGCTCCGCTGCTTGCTCCGTCATACGCTTGCTCTCATTCAGCCCTTCACTCATAAAAGCGCCGGTCTGCTTGAGACCTTGCCGCAACTGGTCCGAAAGCTCGGCCGTCTGCTCCTCGACCAAGTGGCACATATCCGACTGCACCTCCGCTATCGTTTCACTGGTTTGGCGCATATAGTTCAAGACGTCCTCCGCCGTGCTCGCGAAGAAACGAGTGTTGCCGTTGCCTTTAAACAGCTGCGACCAGTCCGGTGCTCCCAACATCGCGGCGCTTTTCGCTTGATAGTGCCAAAGGGCCCTAGTGGCGGCCGCTTGAATCTCAAACATGCGCGCCGACCCCTGGACCATGATCTCCGCCAAATTTATGGCACGTCTCGCGCCATTGCTCGTTGCACTATTTACATCATCAGATCGTTGCATGATTTCACCCTCTTTCGTAGATTACAGCGCCTAAAGATCTCTGCTGCCTGCGTCCTGCGTGTCTCATCTATGCCGCTTACCTATCGCAATGCAGCAACGCAATAGGAATGCCGCCGATTGACGCCGCCACAGGCGAGACACCGTGTAGAAAGCGACCGGGTTCTGTAGATTTTACGCGTAAAAACTACATGCAAGGTAAGTCGTACCCGGAAGCCCAGCACCGAATTGATACTTTCCACCTTTCCCGGACACGTGCACAAACGCGCGCTCAGGATGCTTTGCCCATTTGATCCGAAAATGAGAGACGCGAACAAAAGCGCTTGATTTGATCCCCCCTTACCTAACCTTCTCCCGGACGGAGAAAGGGACTTCCTGGTTTATCGAGCTCGCACCGTCTCACTTTGGTCGCGTACGAGTCTAACGACTCGATATGACAGCGGCGTGGCTATCCGGGGGCGCCGGTGTCCGGACTGTCATAGGACTGTCATGGAACTGCCATAAAGTGTCCCTACCATGGGGGCGTTGCCCGACCCGTCGCCGCGTGATCCCTGCGCAGTGGTGTCAGAGACCCTCGCAAGCCATGCGCGGTAACGTGTTGTGCGGCCCGGGTTCTTGCAGGCGTGTCCAGGATCGGCGCGGTGATCCTGGCCCGCGCACTCCCGGAACATGCCGATTCGTAACGGTTTTTGGAGAGGAGGAGCGTTCCGTGATGATCAAAAACACTCTCGTGATGGGCGCCGTAGCACTCGGATTGGCATACAATCCCGCCGTCTTTGCCCGCGACCACATCACCATCGTCGGCTCATCGACTGTGTACCCGTTTACCACAACCGTCGCCGAGCGCTTCGGCAAGGGCGGTAAATTCAAGACCCCCAAGATCGAGTCCACGGGCACCGGGGGCGGGATCAAGCTCTTTTGCGCCGGTGTAGGGGTCAGCCACCCTGACATCGCCAACGCTTCGCGACGGATCAAGGATTCCGAGGTCGCGGCCTGCGAGCAAAACGGCGTCAAGGACATCCTGGAGGTTAAGATCGGTTACGACGGGATCGCCATCGCCAACTCCAAGGCCGCGCCCGCGTACAGCCTGAGCCTCAAGGAGGTCTACCTTGCGCTCGCCAAGGAGGTCCCGGATCCCAAGGGCGGGGGAGCGGTGGTCCCGAACCCATACAAGACCTGGCGTGCCGTCAATCCTGAGCTGCCGGACAAGAAGATAGAGGTCTTAGGCCCACCGCCGACTTCCGGCACGCGCGACGCCTTTGCCGAGCTGGCGATGGAGGGTGGCTGCACGGCATTCGATTGGATCAAGGCGTTGAAGGATCAAGACGAGGACAAGTACAAGGCCGTTTGCCACACGATGCGCGAAGACGGTGGCTATATCGAGGCCGGCGAAAACGACAACCTGATCGTGCAGAAGCTCCAGGCAAATCCGAACGCCCTGGGTGTCTTCGGTTACAGCTTCCTCGAACAGAACACCGACAAGATCCAGGGCGCCGTCATCGACGGTGTAGCACCCGAGTTCGAGTCGATCGCCGATGGTTCCTATACGATCTCGAGGCCCCTATTCATCTACGTCAAGAAAGCGCATATGGACGTCATCCCGGGGATGACGGAATTCCTGGCCGAGTTCACCAGCGACGGGGCCTGGGGTGATGAAGGTTATCTCGCGGACAAGGGGCTCATTCCGTTGCCGCCAGAGGAGCGGACCAAGGTGGCGGCCGACGTCAAGAGCTTGAAGAACCTGTCCTTGTCCGAGAAGTAGGACACGCGGGCGTGCAGCCGGGGAGCGACCGACACCTCCCCCCGCCGCACGCCCGGGGATCCCCAGGCACACCCAATGCCGCCGGCACTCCTGATTTTAGTCCTGCTTGCGCTGACCAGCACGGCGTTCTACCTGGGCCGCAGGCGCTCCCTGCGCGTCGCGAACGGAAGCGTGCGGGTCCTGCACTCGCTCCCCGCGCACTACGGTTTCTACACGGCGCTTTGGTGCGGCATACCCGCCGTCATCGTGCTCGCGGCATGGTTCGCCCTCGAGCCGAGTATCGTGACGAGGCTCGTGGTCGCAGAGCTCCCGGCGGCTATGCGCGAGCTGCCGGAGTCGCAGCGAAGTCTTCTGATCAACGATGTCAAGAACGTTGTTGAAGGCCATGTACCGGTCGCCGCCGCTGGCCCCGAGGTCGCCACGGCCGCCGAGCGCTATCGCCACCTACAGGGGCTGAGCACGGCGGCCTTGGCAGTCCTCGTGCTGTCGCTCGCGATTACGGGCGGCGCCTATGCGCTGCGTGGCGTACGCGCCGATCTGCGTGCCCGCAACCGCGTCGAGGCGGTCATACAGAGCTTCCTCATCCTAAGCTCGACGATCGCGATCTTCACCACCCTCGGGATCGTCTTGTCGATCCTGTTCGAGGCGATCCGCTTCTTCAGGGCGGTTCCGATCACCGAGTTTCTCTTCGGGCTGCAGTGGAGCCCGCAGACGGCCATACGAGTCGATCAGGTCGGCGGCTCGGGGGCCTTCGGTGCCGTGCCGCTCTTCACCGGCACCTTGCTCATCTCCGGGATCGCCATGGCGGTGGCGGTTCCTATCGGATTGATGTCGGCGATCTATCTCTCCGAGTATGCGGACCGCCGCTTTCGCACCATCGCAAAGCCGGTGCTGGAAGTCCTCGCGGGGATCCCGACCGTGGTCTACGGTTTCTTCGCCGCCCTGGTCGTCGCCCCGATGATCCGCGACGCCGGCTCGGCCGTCGGCTTGAGCGTCTCTTCGGAGAGCGCGCTTGCGGCCGGACTGGTGATGGGGATCATGATCATCCCCTTCGTATCGTCCCTGGGAGACGACGTTATCAACGCTGTGCCCCAGGCGCTGCGCGATGGCTCTTATGGCATCGGGGCGACCAAATCCGAGACCATCCGCCTGGTGGTGATCCCGGCGGCTTGGCCTGGGATCGTGGGGGGTGTCCTGCTGGCCGTCTCCCGCGCCATCGGCGAGACCATGATCGTCGTGATGGCCGCGGGACTTGCCGCAAACCTGACTGCCAACCCGCTCGAGGCGGTTACTACCGTAACCGTGCAGATCGTTACCCTGCTGGTGGGCGATCAGGAGTTCGACAGTCCCAAGACCCTCGCCGCCTTCGCGCTCGGTTTGGTGCTGTTCGTGGTGACCTTGGCCCTCAATATCGTCGCCTTGCACATCGTGCGTAAATATCGGGAGCAGTATGAATAGCGCGATCGACTCCTCGCACGCGAAGGCGACGACCGATGGCAGAGTGAGGTCCATCGATAAAGTTCGCGCAGGTCTAGCACGGCGCTATGCGCGCGAGCGGCGGTTCCGATTTTTCGGCTGGCTGGCTGTGGTCGTGAGCTTCCTTTTCGTCGCGTTGCTCTTTGCCAGCATCGTCGCCATCGGTCATAAGGCGATCTGGCAAACGCGGATTGCACTGGAGGTCAATCTCGATCCTCAAGTAATCTATCCAGAGGGGAAGGGCGATCCGGCTGCTCTAGCCGGAGCGGATTACGGCGGCCTGCTCAAGGGCGCGCTGGCCAGCGTGTTCCCGGAGATCGTAACACGCGCGGATCGCAGGGCGTTATGGGAACTGATGAGCAGCGGCGCTCCGTTCGAGCTGCGCGACGAGGTGCAGGCGAATCCCGCGCTCGTGGGCAAAAGGCACACGATCTGGATGACGGCGAACGACTCCGTCGACATGCTGATGAAGGGCCACGTCGAGCGTGATGCCAAGGGTGGCGCCGGACAGTTGCAACCCAAACAAGTCGCCTGGATCGACCAGCTCATCCAGCGGGGGCAGATCGAGAAGCGTTTCAATTCCACATTCTTCACGGGCGGCGATTCGCGCGAACCGGAGCTCGCTGGGATTTGGGGCGCTACGGTGGGCTCCTTCTATACGCTCCTCGTCACCCTGCTCTTGTCCTTCCCGATCGGCGTTGCTGCTGCGATCTATCTGGAGGAGTTTGCGCCCAAGAACCGCTGGACGGATTTGATCGAGGTCAACATCAACAACCTTGCGGCCGTTCCCTCCATCGTTTTCGGCTTGCTCGGCCTGGCAGTCTTTATCAATTTCCTGGGAATGCCGCGCTCCGCACCCCTGGTCGGCGGTATCGTGCTCGCGCTCATGACCTTGCCCACCATCATCGTCGCGAGCCGCTCGGCGCTCAAAGCCGTGCCGCCTTCCATTCGTGAAGGCGCCTTGGGGGTGGGTGCGTCCAAGGTGCAGACGGTGTTTCACCACGTGGTGCCCCTGGCGATACCCGGCATGCTGACCGGGACCATTATCGGGATGGCGCACGCTCTGGGTGAGACCGCGCCACTCCTAATGATCGGCATGGTGGCGTTCATCGCCGACATACCTCGGGGGATCACGGATTCGGCGACGGGCCTCCCGGTCCAGATCTTCCTATGGGCCGACAGCCCCGAGCGCGCTTTCATGGAGCGTACCGCGGCGGCGATCATGGTGCTCTTGGTGTTCATGATCTTGATGAACTCGGTGGCGATCGTGTTGCGCAAGTATTTGGAGCGCCGCTGGTAATCGAGACGCTTCGGAGGGTAAGAAGATGGATGCTGTACAAGAGAAGCGGCAAGTCCTGCAACGCAGCGACTCAACCACGACGACGACCACGGTGTCGCTAAGGGCCAAGGTGGCCATAGACCGGGAGGATCGCAGGACGATCGGCGAGCAGTTCGTGGAGAACCCGCGCATGACCTGCCGCAATGTCGATGTCTACTACGGTGACAACCACGCCATCCGTGCTGTCTCGCTCGATATCGGCACCAGTGACGTCATCGCCATGATCGGCCCCTCGGGCTGTGGGAAATCGACGTTCATACGCTGCCTGAATCGAATGAACGACACCGTAGAGTGCTGTCGCGTTAGCGGCGAGATCAAGCTGGAAGGGGCGGACATCTATGGCAAGGAAATGGACGTCGTGCCGTTACGCGCACAGGTGGGGATGGTTTTCCAGAAACCCAACCCCTTTCCGAAGTCCATCCACAAGAACATCGCCTTCGGTGTGCGGATCCATGGTCTCGCGAACGACAAGACGGATCTGGACGAGATCGTCCAGAAGAGTCTCGAGCGGGCGGGGCTGTGGGACGAGGTAAAAGACCGGCTGGCTCAACCGGGCACGAGCCTGTCGGGTGGGCAGCAACAGCGGCTCTGCATCGCGCGCACCATCGCCGTAGACCCCGAGGTGATCCTGATGGACGAGCCCTGCTCGGCGCTCGACCCCATCGCCACCGCAAGGATAGAGGATCTCATCGATGAGCTGCGCCAGAACTTCACTATCGCCATCGTCACCCACTCGATGCAGCAGGCTGCGCGGGTCTCCCAGCGTACGGCCTATTTTCACCTCGGTGATCTCATCGAGGTCGGGGCGACCGACCAGGTGTTCACCAATCCCCGGCATCCTTTGACCGAGGACTATATCACCGGTCGCTTTGGTTGAGACGCGGGAGGACTTGTTTCTTATGAACCTGGAGCTCGAAGGGCACACGGTGCGCCGCTACGACGCGGATCTCACTCATTGTCACATCCGGGTGCTCGAGCTCGGCGGGATCGTGTTACAGCAGCTCATCGAAGCGCTCGGTGCCTTGCAGAAATGGGAGGTTCCCGAGGCTCGGGCCGTCATTGAACGGGACGAAGGCGTGCGACGGCTCGAGAAGACGGTCGACGCCGAGCTCGTCCAGGTGATTGCCAAACGCACGCCCGTGGCCAGGGACCTGCGGGCGGTGATCGGGATGTCCAAGATGGTGGCCGATCTGGGCCGTGTCGAGGAAAAGGTGCTTCAGCTAGCCGAGTTCACCGCAAGCGTGTTCGGCGAAGAGACCAGTAACCCCCCCGACGCGCTCTTGAAGGACATTACGGCAATGGGACGCGCGGCCTTGGCGCACCTGCGTCAAGCCCTCGAGATCTTCGATCGCGGGGATGCCGCGGCGGCAGAGGCGGGGCTCGGCGCGCGCGCAGAGTTCCTGTCGTGGTTACGGTCCGATCTGCGTCGGCTCACGACCTTCATGATGGAAGATTCGCGCCTCATCGGACAGGTGATCGGGGTGGTGCTGGCGCTCAGCGCACTCGAACGGATCGCCGAATATACCGTGAATCTCCGCGAAAACGTGATCTATCAGGTCACAGGGGAGGATGTACGCTCGCCTGTCGCAACGCGAGACGCCGTCGCCAAGGTAAGCTGATTCCATCGGGGTGGCTGCTTTCACGCGGCCTTTGGACGAACTTTGTAGTCTAATGGGATGAGCGGAGGGATTCCCAAAGCCCGAAACCGTTTTCTCAACGGTCAGGGACTAAAACAACCGTCTCCAATGCAGTAGCACGAGCGCCATCAGGGCCACCCCGGCCATCCCCAGCATCACCCACCAGAACGCGGACCCGTCTTCCAGGCCCGGCAGGCCTGCGACGTTCATACCGAAGATGCCGGTACTAAACAACCACCGGCTAAAAGCCGGTGGGTTTGAGTTACGGACTGAAAGTCCGGATACGCGTCGACTGAACGACGCGTCTACGGCTCCACCTCTCCCTTCAGGATTTGGTAGCGATACTTCGTTACCCAGACAAAGTGGCATTCAATCTTGACTACCGTATGGCTGCCGTCCATCGGATCCCCTTCTTCAATCAGACTATGCTACCATGCCCGCTCATGGCTGCAGATGAAATCTGCCCGCCTGAAAGGCGGGGGTTTGAACCCTTCATATTGAAATCAATGTAACCGGCAGGAAGACAGCCGTGACGACCGACAGGATGACCAGGTTGCGGTTCGTCTCTTCCAAGGCCCTTCCCGCGAGCTCCTCCTGAAGCAGCTTGGCGCGTTCTTGGATCGCGTCCAGATCGCCGACGATCTCTCCCAGCGCTTCCGTCGTGTCTTTTAGCCCCTCGATATCGGTGTCGCGAAACCAGGCCGGCGGACGCCCGCACAGGCGCTGCAGCGCGCGGTCCTCGGGCGCGAAATGACGGTGCAGGCGCACCGCCAGACGCCGGAGGGTGGCGAGCTTGGCACGCGGGACATGGATGCGCTCGGCGAGGATCTGGTCTTCCATATCACCTATTTCACGACTCAAACGCGCGGCCACGCTGCCGAGCCTGTCGGCTTGACACTCGAGTAGGCTCACCATCAGCGTTCCCGTGCTGTCGACCCGCAAGCCCTCGCGAATGGCTTTGCGCAGATCGTCCGTCGCGCTGAGCGGCTGGTGGCGGGTGGTGATCAGGCAATGCTCGTCGAGATAGAACCGCAATACGGCAATGTGATCGGGATCGAAGTCGAATCTGTAGTGCACGTCACTGATGACGCCGGCAATGCCCTCGCCTACCGTCTCCAGGCGTTTACGATCATCCTGATCGACCAGGAACTCTCGGTGCGCTTCCGGTAGGCGCTCGCAATGGGTGATCCAGTGCTTGGCATGGGAGTTCGCCGCATTGAAGTGAATCCATAGCACGGCCTTCGGATGCAGCAAGGCCCCGTCGAGATCCTCCCACTCGAGCTCTTGTCCCGATCGTCCGGCTTCCCACAAGACGCCGTAGATGAAGCCATGACTGCGCGCACGCTCGGTGTCGAGGTTCCGGCGTTCTGCGGCGGTGAGGGTTGACATCGGGGTCTTTCGGGGGCGGGCGAGGGGACTGAACCGGTATCAGTTACCCGCACGGGCTCTCGCTTCGTATCAGCCAGGTAGAATCCCGCGCCGCAGGCGCGGGCGCGATCCCCACGCGCTGCCGCCTACCGTATGGGCACACGCGCGGTCGAGAGGATCCCTGCGCCGGATTGTCTCCGCGCCCGATGCTAGCCCGAGGGCGCCAGGCGATCGGCCTTGCCCGCGTCGGCCCCGACCGGCGCGCCCCCAATCTCGTGCAGTCTCTGTTGTAGCTTCAGGTGATCGAGGGAAGCGAAGGGCAGGTTGACGAAGATGGCGATCCGGCTCTCCAGCTCCTTGAAGGCGGTGCGGAATGCCTGCAGGTGCTCCAAGTCGTCACCGTGGGCCTCGCTGGGATCGGCAACCCCCCACTGGGCGGTCATCGGCTGGCCGGGCCAGATGGGACATACCTCCGCCGCCGCGCGATCGCACACGGTGAACACGAAGTCCATGCTCGGTGCAGACGGGCCCGAAAACTCCTCCCAACCCTTGCTGCGAACCCCTTCGGTGGGGAAGTTGAGGCGGCGCAGCAGATCGAGCGCGAGGGGATGCACCTCCCCCTTCGGGCGACTGCCGGCACTGAAGGCCCGGAATCTACCCCGGCCCAGCCGATTCAGTATCGCCTCCGCGAAGATGCTCCGAGCGGAGTTTCCCGTGCAGAGAAATAATACGTTGTAATGCTTGTCCGAGCCCATCGTCCGCCCTCTCAGGCGCATTGTTTCGGGGCAGTCGCCCCTGCGCGGCACGCGTACGCCGTGTGGCCCGCATCGATGCTCAGATGATCGTTACAATCACCGGGAATCGGGCTTGCGCCCGTAGGGGACCCTGCCGTGCCGTGTCAAGCTCAATATAGGCGCCGTCGCCACTCGACATTTATCAAAGTAGTATGACCGTTTCGTGACAGTGCCGAGGGCCTAGATCAGCACCGGCTCGCCGGGAGCGGCGCCGGGTGGGCGGCCGGGGCTTGCGAACACGGGCATTTGACAAGCGCCTTTTGGATTTCGATAATTCCGGAATGATGAAATCTTCAGATGCGCTGCTCGCCCTGTCCGCGCTCGCCCAGGAAAGCCGGCTCGAACTGTTCCGCCGCCTG
>JBOIDR010000149.1:0-9954 GCA_050740695.1 Gammaproteobacteria bacterium
ACCCTGAGCGACCCACAGGGTAAGCCCCTCAGCCGCTCAAGGAGCGCCGGTGTCTCAATCGGGTGTGCCCACTTCACCGTGACCATCACCTCCCGTTCGCTGTCCATTAATACCCCATACTGCTCGATCTTGGCGACATCCACCGCCCACACCACGGCCTTGTCCTTGACCCGATCGGCCATCTCTTCCCACCGAACCTCGTTGACTTTCTGAGCACGATAGCTACGCTTCTTCATGGCGAGAATACCTCCCACGTTATGGGTTGCTGGCACTGGTTGCCATCCCATATTCTGAGGGTTCTCGCCTCTTTCTTATAGCTGACTACGCGGGCTAATCAGCATTGCATGTTGGGTTACGGCACGCGGCTGGCTTCGTGGTAGTCTTCCAGGTAGTCGCCATGCGCGCCTAACCCAACCTACGCGGGCCTTGTCTCGGCGCGACAACGCATCACGCTAACGGGCGCCGCGTTTTGCGGCGTCCCTCTCCAGCGCCTCGTTATGCATCGCCGCCGTTAATCGAGCCTGGACAAGCCTGGACCCTGCTCTACGCGATCGCGCGGTTAGCCTCCGAGAACCCTGGCGAAATCGGGATTTTCGCTGATGAGCAACGCTTTGTATGGATTAACGGTTTTGAGCTTTGCGAACGCTCGCCGAGCATCCTCGATGCGGCTCGCCTTGCAATAGAGCCCCACAGATCGCCTCAGATGATCGTCATCCGGCTCATTTGTTACTTCCATAAGTGCCATGTACTTGTCAATACAGGCGAGCATTCCCTCTTGCTCACCAAGTTTCTCCAGATTCATTGACTGGTTGTAATAGTAAGTGCCATCTTCTGGCCGAAGAGCAATAACCTCCGCTCCGATTCGAGAAGCCTGCTCGTATTCGCCCATGCCATGGAGAAGTCTCTGGTACTGGTTCAAGTAAAAGGCTTTCGCTTTTGTCGTTAGCGTCGGGGGCGGTGCAGGACTCGTCGCGATCCTCTCGAAGAATCCCTGTAACTTCTTTAACGCTTCTTCTTCTCGGTCATGCATACTCAATCGCCCCGTGTATGCGGCGATAATGACCTGCTTGAGTTGATCATCGTGGTATTCGTCCAGCCGCTCTATTTCCTGCTCCAGGATTTGCAGGGCCACGTTTGAGCCCAAGCCTACTGCTCCGCAAACCGCCCACCCGATGAAGTGAGAGCGCTCAAGCTCATTCTGCAAGATAGGCAGCAGTGCTTCTGCGAGTGCTACGTCCCGTTGGGTACGCGCGAGCTGAAATGCTTCCATTGGTGACAGCTTCTTCAGAACTTCTCGAACATTGCCGGTCTGCAGGCCGGAACCTGATCCCAAGTTTGCTGGACGGCCAAGGCTGTCGAGCTTTCGCTCAATTCTCTTCAGCGTTTAGGAAATCGTGCTCAGCGACTCGCCAGAGCTCAACGGCTCCATCCCCTCAGCGAGCATTTTCTCCACAATGCTCTGTATGGTCTTGATGCTTGACCGCATTTCACGACCGTTTGTCGTGCTATAGAAGATGGTTCTAATTGTGTTGACATCGAAAGGAAGCTTCTCTCCTTCTCGTGCGAGCATCACGTATGGCTTGCCTGTTTCATGCCGCCTACCGCATTCGTACATTACATTGGGGTTGTGGCTGGTGACGTCAATGATACAGAGATCCGAATTCTGAACCAGCTGAATGATCTCAGAAGTTATAGATGCGACCGTCTGAATCTTGTCCGCCCGAATTACCTCGAAATCATACTTCTCGAGCGCTGGTTCGACGATCAGATCGAATAGATCGTCTGCCGCTTTCCGTTCCACCGAGTCTTTCGGTCCGATTGGAGATATTACAAAACATACCTTTCGCATCATCGGCCCCCGTTCGTATTTTCTCTAGCTAACGAATGTAATAGATAGATAGATAGATAGAGTCCCCTAGTCCAGTTCCTGCTGACCAATGACGACTTCGACAATGCCTTTGCCGTTTCTGCTTTGATGCTTTTACGAGAAGTAGATCCCCTAAAAGTGCTTTTCTTCTGCGTCACAAGCCCATATTCTGGTGCAGTATACGAAAGCCTCCGGCCCGAGGATCAAGCACTTCGGCAAATTATAGTACCCTCTAAAGCCGAGACGCAAGGACACCTTCGGAGGTCGGTATGGGTGACGGACAACCCCGTCTGTTCGACCAGGTCCGGGACGGCTTCCGGCGGAAGCATTACAGCATCCGGACCGAAGAGACGTATGTCAACTGATCCGACGCTTCATGTTGCATCACAACAAGCGACACCCCTGTGACATGGGGCGGCGGAGGTCGAGGCGTTCTTGGCCCCCTCGCGGTGGCGAAGCGGGTGTCGGCTTCGTGCTTGTTGTTCCTCTCGCGAGCCTGCGCACACAGTTGCTGGTTCCTTCGAGGGAAACGTCGTTCGCACCCTCGCCGACGACGTTGCCGGCCGGGTAGATAGACATCGTTCCCCCGCGATGATCCTTCGTCCTCCCGCGGTGATCCTTCGTTACCCCGCGGCGATCCTTCCTTCCCCTGCGATGATCCCTCGTTTCCCCGCATCAATACTTCGTTTCCGACCGTGTCGACAACGTATCCGTCCGTGCGCACGATGATTCGGTGCGCACCGACGTGGTGGGCGGGGTTGGCCGCTACGGCCACGGGGGAGGATCGAAGTCGGCATCGGTGCCGACGGTTCTTCAAGGGGTATCGGACAAGCGCGTGAGGGGTGGCGAGCTTGGTCGTCGGTCACGCCGGCAGCCCACAGTCCCGAGGGGCCGTGGTGATCGGGGGGGATCTCTCGATCACACCCTTTGACCCTGGTGGCGTTTAATCGGGTGCTAGCCCAGCAACGTCTCGACCGCCGCGCGTTCTTCTTCCAACTCCCGGCGGGTGAGGTCCATCCGCTCCCGGCTGAAGGCGTTGATGGGCAGATCGGGCACGATCGCGTATTCGCCGTTTTTCGTTATGACGGGGAAGGAATAGACGAGACCGGGGGCGATGCCGTAGCTGCCGTCGCTCGCGACCGCCATGCTGGTCCAGTCGCCCTCCGGGGTGCCGACGACCCAATCGCGCATGTGCTCGATGGCCGCATTGGCGGCCGAAGCGGCGCTCGATGCACCGCGTGCGTCGATGATCTCGGCGCCGCGTTTCGCGACCCTCGGGATGAAGGCATCGACCATCCATTTCTCATCGACGACCTTCATCGCCGACTCGCCGCGCACGGTCGCGTGGTGGATGTCGGGATATTGGGTCGTGGAATGGTTGCCCCAGATGATGACTCGCCGGATATCGCCGACAGGAGCACCGGTCTTCTCCGCCAGTTGCGCGAGCGCGCGGTTATGATCGAGGCGCGTGAGCGCCGAGAAGCACCGCGGGCTCAGATCGGGGGCGCTACGCAGCGCGGTCAGTGCATTGGTGTTGGCGGGGTTGCCGACCACCACGACCTTGACCCGGCGGCTGGCATGCCCGTTGAGCGCCTTGCCCTGCACCTTGAAGATCCCGCCGTTCGCGGCCAAGAGATCGCTGCGCTCCATGCCGGGGCCTCTCGGCCGGGCGCCGACCAATAGGGCATAGTCCGCGTCCTGGAAGGCGATGTCCGGATCGTCGGTGATCACGATGTCCTGCACCAGCGGGAAGGCACAGTCCAGGACCTCCATCACCACCCCCGCCAAGGCCTTCTGGGCCGCCGCGATGTCCAAGAGCCGCAACACCATCGGCTGGTCCCGGCCCAACATCTCTCCGGACGCGACACGGAAGACCAGGGCATAGCCGATCTGGCCCGCCGCCCCGGTGATGGTGACTTGTGCCGGTGGTTTCATGGATCTTCCCTCTTTAAGATTCTATCGCCCTACATGTTGAACAGAAGCACTACAGGAACGCAGCGGTCCCTTCTCCCTATGGGAGAAGGGTAGGATGGGGAATCAAATTGATCCCCTCACCCTAACCCTCTCCCGGAGGGAGAGGGAACCTCTCAATTTGCAGACAATTCAAATATCTTTGGCTAAGGCTCAGCGTTCGTTGATGGGCACGTAATCGCGCTCCGCGGGCCCCACATAGAGCTGTCTGGGCCGGCCGATGCGGAAGCCCTCGTGCTCCTTGCGGATCATCTCGCGCCACTGGGCGAGCCAGCCCGCGACGCGCGCCAAGGCGAACATCACCGTGAACATCCGCGTCGGGATGCCGAGCGCCTGCAGGATGATCCCCGAATAGAAATCGACGTTGGGATAGAGCTTGCGCTCGATGAAATAGGGATCGGACAGCGCGATCTCCTCGAGCTTCATCGCGATCTCGAAGATCGGGCGCTGGGCGTTGGCCTGCAGGTGATGGAGGACCTCGTGACAGGCCTCCTGGATACACTTGGCGCGCGGGTCGTAGTTCTTGTAGACGCGATGACCGAAGCCCATGAGCCGGAAGCCGTCCTGCTTGTCCTTGGCCCGATCGACGAACTTCTGCACGTCCTTCGGGTCCTTGATGTCGTTCAGCATGTGGACCACGGCCTCGTTCGCGCCGCCGTGGGCCTTGCCCCAGAGCGTCGCGATGCCGGCCGCCACGCAGGTATAGGGGTTGCTCTCGGTGCTGCCCGCGAGCCGCACCGCCGAGGTGCTGGCGTTCTGCTCGTGGTCCGCGTGCAGGATCAGCAGGAGGTCGAGGGCGCGCACCGCGACCGAGTTGATGACGTACGGCTCCGAGGGGATCGCGAACGTCATGTTCAGGAAGTTCTCGACGTAGCCCAGCGAGTTGTTGGGATACACGAACGGGCGGCCGGCCGGATGCTTGTAGCATTTCGCGGCGAGGTTGGGCATCTTGGCGAGGATGCGGCGCACCGTCATGTCCTGGTCTTCCTCGCTGTAGATGTTCATGGTGTCGTGATAGTAGGAGGCCATGGCCCCCATCACCCCCACCATCATCGACATCGGATGGGCATCGTAGCGGTACCCCCCGAAGAACCGGCTGAGGTGCTCGTGCACCATGTTGTGCTCGCGGAGCGAGGAGTCGAACTCCGCCATCTGTAAGGCCGTGGGCAGATCCCCATAGATAATGAGATAGACCACTTCCAGGAAGGTGCTGCGCTCGGCCAGTTGTTCGATGGGGTAGCCCCGGTAGCGCAGGATACCCTGATCGCCATCGATGTAGGTGATCCCGCTGCGGCAGCTTGCCGTGGCCCCATACCCCGGGTCCAGGGTGAACATCCCCAGACGATCGTACAGCTCGCTGATATCGACCACGGCGGGGCCGTCGCTGCCCCGCAGGATGGGGCACTCGATGCTCTTGCCGGTGCTGTTGTCTGTGATCGTGACCGTCTCTTTCGCCATGGCCCTCTCCGTTCCGTGGTACTGCCGCGCCGGCACCATACCACCTGTGTGATCCCGGTGCCTAGCATATCGTCAGCTTGCGCGCCGCAGCAAGAGCAGCCCGCCGACGCAAGCCTTGGCCAGGCGCACACTATTGGGTATTATTGCACCGCACACACCAGAGATCCTCGACGCGTGTTGCTCTGATACAACTCCAGGCACATCCCGAGTACACCTTAGAACAACGATACGTACGCCAGGTCCTATAGTGACGAACCCGGCGTCGCAACCAGTTACGAAACCATGCAGAAATCAACCTCTACGCTCCTTTCGACGGCCAATCTGGGGATCCTGGAACCGCTCTATGAGGCGTTCCTACGGGATCCGAGCATCATGGACCCCACCTGGCGCGAGGTCTTTTCCGACCTCGCGGATGGCGCCGGACGCCCACAAGCCACCCCACGCGGGGCCGCCGATGCGGGGCTGGACGACCGCTTTCAAAAGCAGGTCGCCGTGCTGCAGCTCATCAACGCCTACCGCTTTCGTGGCCATCGGCAGGCCGACCTCGACCCCTTGCATCAATACGAGCGCCCGGAAGTGGCGGAGCTCGACCCGGCCTTCCACGGGCTCACGGACGAGGACCTCGATACGAGCTTCAACACCGGGTCGCTGGTCGGTCCGGCCAAGGCCACCTTGCGCGAGATCCTCGACATCGCGCGCGCCACCTATTGCCGCACCGTCGGCGCCGAGTATATGCACATCAACGACACCCACCAGAAGCGCTGGATCCAACAGCGCCTCGAGGCCGGCCGTGGGCAGCCCGGGCTATCGCCGGCGAAGAGGCATCGGGTCCTGGAGCGTCTGGTCGCGGCCACCACGCTCGAGCAGTATCTGCACAGAAAATACGTGGGGCAGAAGCGCTTCTCGCTCGAGGGCGGGGAGAGCACCATCCCGCTGCTCGACGATCTGGTCCAGGGTGCTGGGAGGCTCGGGGTCAAGGAGGTCGTGATCGGCATGGCCCACCGCGGCCGGATCAATGTGCTCGTCAACACCGTGGGCAAGCACCCGGCCGAGCTCTTCGACGAGTTCGAGGGCAAGGGCAAGGACGGGTTCGGCTCCGGCGACGTCAAATACCACCTCGGCTATTCCTCGGACATCGCCACGCCGGGCGGCCCGGTCCATCTCACCTTGTCCTTCAACCCCTCGCACCTCGAGATCATAGACCCGGTGGTGCAGGGCTCGGTGCGGGCCCGCCAGGAGCGCCGTCGCGACAAGACGCGCAACTCGGTATTGTCCATCCTCCTGCACGGAGACGCGGCCTTCGCCGGCCAGGGGGTGGTCATGGAGACCCTGAACCTGTCACAGACGCGCGGCTATACGACCGGGGGGACGATCCACGTGGTCGTGAACAACCAGATCGGGTTCACCACGAGCGATCCGCTCGATTCACGCTCGACGCTCTACTGCACCGATGTCGCCAAGATGGTCCAGGCGCCCATACTGCACGTCAACGCCGATGATCCGGAGGCCGTGGTCATGGTCGCCGGGCTGGCCCTGGATTACCGCATGGAGTTCAACAAGGACGTGGTGATCGACCTGGTGTGCTATCGCAAGCACGGCCACAGCGAGGCCGACGAGCCGGCGGCGACCCAGCCCATCATGTACCAGAAGATCCGCCAGCAACCGCCGGTGGTCGAGACCTATTTGGCCAAGTTAATGGCCGAAGGGGTGGTCGGCGCGGAGGAACGGCAGGCCCTGGAACGGCATTACGTGGAATCGCTGGAGCACAACGAGGTCGTGGCCGGTGCTCTCGTCTACAACATCAAGAACGAGCTGCGCGTGAGCTTCGAGCCCTATCACGGCAAACACTGGCGCGAGCCCTGCGAGACCCAGATCACCTCGGACCGGATCCGGGCGCTGGCCGAGCGTTTTACCGAGGTACCGGGGCATTTCGAGTTGCACCGTGCCGTCACCCGCATCATCGAGCAGCGCCGCGAGATGGCCCACGGCAAGCTCCCCATGGACTGGGGATGTGCCGAGGCCCTGGCCTTTGCGAGCCTGGTCGATGAAGGCTTCCCGGTGCGGCTGTCCGGACAGGACAGCGAGCGCGGCACCTTCTTCCACCGCCATGCCGTCATCCACGACCAGAAGACCGACGAGACCTTCGTCCCCCTACAGCACATCCGCGCGGGCCAGGCGAGCTTTCTGGCCGTCAACTCCATTCTCTCCGAGGAGGCCGTCCTCGGGTTCGAGTACGGCTTCAGCAGCTCCGAGCCCAATGCGCTGGTGGTGTGGGAGGCCCAGTTCGGCGACTTCGCTAACGGGGCGCAGGTCGTGATCGACCAGTTCATCACCTCCTGCGAGGCCAAGTGGGGGCGGCTGTGCGGGCTCGTGTTGTTGTTGCCGCACGGCTATGACGGCCAGGGCCCGGAGCATTCCTCGGCGCGCCTCGAACGTTATCTTCAATTGGCCGCCGAGGAGAACATGCAGGTGTGCGTCCCGAGCACCCCGGCGCAGTGCTTTCATCTCCTGCGGCGCCAGGTACTGCGTCGCTATCGCAAACCGCTCGTGGTCATGAGCCCGAAGAGCCTGTTGCGCCATCGGCTCGCGACCTCCACCCTGCCGGAGATCACCCATGGGCGCTTCGAGCCCGTGATGCACGAGGTCGATCCCCTCGATCCGAAAGGCGTGGACCGCGTGCTGGTGTGCAGCGGCAAGGTGTACTTCGATCTATTGGAGGCGCGCCGGGCGCACAAGATCCAGGACACGGCTATCGTTCGCGTCGAGCAGCTCTACCCCTTCCCTGTCGAGGAGATGGACGCCGCGCTCGCGGCCTATCCCAACGCCCTGGACCTGGTGTGGGTCCAGGAGGAGCCGCGTAACCAGGGGGCCTGGGTGTATCTCTTGGCGCGCCTGCACCTGTTCGGGCGGCTGCACGAGCCCCAGCAACTCCGGCTCGTGGCGCGCCCCTACTCGGCCTCGCCCGCGGTCGGCTACAGCTCCAAGCATCTCGAGCAGCAGCAGGCCCTGGTGGACGAGGCGCTCAGGCTCGATCGCATGCCCCTGGCCCGGCAGATGACCGGGTAAACCCACCGTGCTCGTCGAGGTCAAGGTCCCTCAGCTCGCCGAGTCGATCGCGGACGCCACGCTGCTCGCGTGGCGCAAGCGGGCGGGTGAGCGCGTGACACGCGGCGAGCCGCTCTGCGATCTTGAGACCGACAAGGTCACGCTCGAGGTCAGCGCCCCCGAGGATGGGGTCCTCAAAGAGCTGCGCAAGCAGGAGGGCCAGACCGCGGTGAGCCACGAGACCCTGGCAGTCATCGACACGACTGTCCTCAAGGCCGTCGCCGACCACCCTCCCCCGCCAGCCGCTACACCGGAGCCCTCACCCAAGGCGCCTGGCCCCGAGCCTGCCGCACCCGAGCCCCAAAGTAACAATGCCAAAAGTAACAATCCCCAAACTAACAATGGGATTACCAAGCTTAGCCCCGCCGTCCGTAAGCTCGTGGCCGAGCACGCGATCGATCCTCAGGCGGTCCCGGCGAGCGGCAAGGACGGGCGCCTCACCAAATCCGACGTGCTCACGTATCTGAAGCCGGCCGAGGAGACCGCACCGCCGAATGCGCCGCCGGCGGCGGCCGAGCCCGCCGCGGATGCCGATGAGGCGCGGGAGCGGCGGGTCCCTATGACGCGACTGCGCCGGCGCATCGCCGAGCGCCTCTTGGACGCCCAGCACCAGCACGCCATCCTCACCACCTTCAACGAGGTCGATATGCAGCCGGTGACTGCGCTACGCGAGCGTCACCGCGAGGCCTTCGAGGCCCGCCACGGGGTGCGCCTTGGGTTCATGTCGTTCTTCTGCAAGGCGGCGGTCGCGGCGCTCAAGCGCTACCCGATCGTGAACGCCGCGCTCGAGGGCGAGGACATCGTCTATCACGACTATTACGATCTCGGCATCGCGGTCAGCTCCGCGCGCGGGCTCGTGGTGCCCGTCCTCCGCGGCGTCGAGCACCTGTCTTTCGGTGCTATCGAGGGCAGGCTCCGGGAGTACGCCGAGAAGGCGCGCGAGGCCAAGCTCAAGGTCGAGGAGCTCTCCGGCGGGACCTTCACGATCACCAATGGCGGGGTGTTCGGCTCGCTGCTCTCGACCCCGATCCTGAATCCCCCCCAGAGCGCCATCCTCGGCATGCACCGCATCCAGGACCGCCCCATCGCCGAGGGCGGCCAGGTGGTGATCCGACCCATGATGTACCTGGCGCTCTCCTACGACCACCGCATCATCGACGGCCGCGAGGCGGTGTCCTTCCTCGTGACCCTGAAGCAGCACCTCGAAGACCCGGCGCGCCTGCTGCTCGACCTCTGACGCCGGTTAGGCCCTTCCAAGGGAACGATGATGAGTGATTGCGCTCCGCGAATTGAAGATGGTCACTTCGTCTGGGAGGGCAGCCGCATCCCTGTTGTTCACCCTCCAGTTGCATAAAAATCAACGCGAATCGTCAGGAAATGGCGTAGAATACAGGGTTGCAGCGAATTTGTAGTGTCGCGCTGGACGATCACCACCGGTGATATCCAGTCTTTGAGCAAAATAACTGATCTCATGATCGGAAAAAGACTAGGAAGCGGTCTGCACTTCGCGGTATAATGTGTTTTCGCAAACAAACGCACACCCGAAGGAGACC
>JBOIDR010000150.1:0-9891 GCA_050740695.1 Gammaproteobacteria bacterium
CAGGATCCTCTATGTGGACGGTCGCGACGGGCCGGCCAACCATAGCCGGCTGTGCGTCAAGGGGCGCTACGGCTTCGATTACGTCCACCATCCGGATCGCCTGCGCAAACCGCTCGTCCGCAGACCCATTAGATCCGTCTCGTTCAGTGCGCGGTCGCCCGCGAATTCCGGGACCACCAACCGATGTGTTTTCCCCTGGAACACCGACGAACAAGGCGTTCGTTGACAGCACTACCCGCGCACTCAATGAGCCTTTTGGGGATGATGATAATGTGGTGGTGGGGCCATGGCCTGGTTCTGCAAAAGATCCTGCTCGCGACGACGACGCAGATGAAGGCGAGTTTTGTCCCCCCAGCACACCTTTGCCTGAGAGCGACGATGACTGTCGGGAACAATGGATTGCGGACACCAAATGGTGTGATCAGAATTTTACGGGACGAGCCAATCAGGCCTGCCACGGTTGGGCACAGGAAGAGTTCTACCGATGCAAAGCGGGCGAGCCATCACAACCTTTTAGGCTGTAGCAGATGAAACTGTCTGAAAACACAAATTACCGCAGGTACATGGAATATTGCTCGACCGAGCAATATGATGGCGCCATAACGGCGTTACAGGCTTGCATAGACGATGCGATGCTCAGCCGGGATCAAGGACACCTGGCTTACCTTCTTCAGCTCATGGGCGATGTGCAGTTCAAAGTTGGACGAACGACCGATGCCATGGATTATTACCGCTTGGCTGAAGAACAGTCTGAAGGATCTATGGCGGCGTTGTACAAGAACGCAGTCTTTCTAGCCGAAACGCTAAACGATCGTCAAGGTTCAATAGAGAAGTGCGACCAGCTGATTAAGGCTTCGGAGACGCTACTCGCAAAGGATGCGAGTGACAAAGATGGTGGCTATTTTTTAGTCTCCGGCATTGCACTAAAAGGCCATTGTTTAGCTCTTCAGTCAGACGTCACTGGCGCTGGAGAGTGCCTCAAATCGCTGCTCGCCGCGGACGAATCAATTGCTGGACACGCAGTAAAACTGTGTGAGGAACTGATGTCTAGGGGGTATTGGATTGACGATGCGAAACGCTACTTGCGTAGAATAGCGCAAAAGCTAGGCAGAGAGCCCAGGTATTGGCCTTTGCTCGCGCAGATCGAGGAGATTTTGCGGATCCAGCAAGCGTAGCCTGGATTAGCGCCGCAGGGTGAAACCCTGAAACGCGTTCCGCCACAAGGGTTTCCCCCCAATCGCCTTCAGATTTGATGTTTAGTTGCATCGCGATGCTGTGCTTAGAAGTGTTATTCAATGGACAGCGGGTGGCACGGGCAGGGGGGTAGGCATTGTAACCTTGGCTGCGGAATTAGTCGGAGGGCGAGAAGGACCAATAGGGCTCACAGTGCATGGCCTGCCTAAGGACAACGATCGCCATTTCGTATGGGTGAATGAGTCGATAAAGTCCGCTGTAGAAGTTACGTTTAATATCCTGGAAGATTACCTCGCAGATCCCGAGCCACCAAAACTTCACGGGCGGAACAGGACCAGTTGTTTCGGCAGCTACCGATTTTTCACCTTGGGCGCATGTGTCTCTTCAAGGTGAACACAGGCTGCCGTGAGGCAGAAGTCTGCGGGTTACGCTGGGAATGGGAAGTAGAGGTACCAGAACTCAACACGAGCGTCTTTCATATTCCCGCCCATGCGGTCAAAAATCGTACGGACCGACTCGTCGTGCTCAACAGCGTGGCGCGGTCCGTGGTCGAGTCTGTCCGTGGGGAACATCCGGGATATGTGTTTACTTATCGCGGACACCGGCTCCACCACATCAACAACACAGGGGAAGCAGGCGCGTGCTCTTGCCGGGCTGCTGCAGGTTCGGGTTCACGATCTCAAGCACACGTTTGGGAGACGCCTGCGTGCGGCTGGTATGAGCTTCGAGGACCGGCAGGATCTGCTGGGTCACAAATCCGGGAGGCGCATTATTCCGCGGCCGAGCTGTCGAATTTGACGACGCGGCCAATGCAGTATGCGGGACAGAGTCCCGCAAAAGTCCCGCATTGGTTTCGCTAAGAGGCCGAGTATGCGTGTAACCCGTTGTTTTATTGGTGGGCCCGGTAGGACTCGAACCTACGACCAAGGGATTATGAGTCCCCTGCTCTAACCGACTGAGCTACAGGCCCAGAGTGACCCGCGGCGTCTAATCCAGGAAGGTACGCAGTTGCTCGGACCGGGATGGGTGCCGCAGTTTGCGCAGCGCCTTCGCCTCGATCTGCCGGATGCGTTCGCGCGTGACGTCGAACTGCTTCCCCACCTCTTCGAGGGTGTGGTCGGTATTCATGTCGATCC
The DNA here is from genome assembly GCA_050740695.1 of Gammaproteobacteria bacterium. Classification (GTDB taxonomy): domain Bacteria; phylum Pseudomonadota; class Gammaproteobacteria; order JACCXJ01; family JACCXJ01; genus JACCXJ01. The sequence continues at coordinate 2,331 of JBOIDR010000150.1, forward strand.
CGAAGCGCATCTGCAAAACCTTGGTCTCCCGTGGCGTCAGGCCGGCCAGCACCTCACGCGTGGTGCGGCACAGCCCCTCGAAGGTCGCGGAATCGACGGGCATCAAAGTACCCTGATCCTCGATGAAATCGCCCAGGTGAGAGTCTTCGTCGTCGCCGATCGGGGTCTCCATAGAGATCGGCTCCTTGGCGATCTTCAGCACCTTGCGGATCTTGTCCTCGGGCATGTCCATGCGCTTCGACAACTCCTCGGGCGTGGGCTCCCGCCCCAGCTCCTGCACGATCTGGCGCGACACGCGATTCAGCTTGTTGATGGTCTCGATCATATGGACCGGGATCCGGATGGTGCGGGCCTGATCGGCGATGGAACGGGTAATGGCCTGGCGGATCCACCACGTCGCATAGGTCGAAAACTTGTAGCCGCGTCGATATTCGAACTTATCGACCGCCTTCATGAGCCCGATATTGCCTTCCTGGATCAGATCGAGGAACAGGAGGCCGCGATTGGTGTATTTCTTGGCGATCGAGATGACGAGGCGCAGGTTGGCCTCGACCATCTCCTTTTTCGCGCGCCGCGCCTTCGCCTCGCCGATGGACATGCGCCGGTTGATCTCTTTGATCTCGGAGATCGTCATACCCGTGCCCTTCTCGATGGCGACGAGCCGCTTCTGAGCCTGGGCGATATCCTGCTCATGTTTCTCGACGGCGGCGACCCAGGGCCTGTGAGACCGTGCCAGGGACCTCACCCATTCGAGGTTCGTTTCGTTGTTTTGTAGGGCGCTGATGACATCCTTGCGTGGGATCCCGACGCGCTGCGTACAGACATCCAGGATGACGCGCTCCTGGTTGCGGATCCGGTCGACCACCTGCCGAACCTCGCCGCTCAGCCGCTCGGTCAGTTTCGGAACGAATCGAAATTCCAGGACCACGCCGCACAACTGTTCACGGAGCCTGACCGTGCGGGGCTCACTGCGCCCATGGCGTTTGATGGTGGCGCCGAGCTTCGCGTGTAACCGGCGCAGATGCTCGAACTTCTCGCGCACATCGTCGGGATTCAACTGACCGCTCAAGGGATCGGCGTCCTCTCCGTCCGCGCGGCCGTCGACCTCCTCTTCCTCTTGCGCATTCGCCTGACGGACACGCGTACGCTGCTCGATCGGACCGGGCTCGACGGGCTTGCCCTCGTCAGCGGCGGCAAACCCGCTCAAGACCTCGCTCAACTTGATCTCCCCCGCCACGACCCGGTCGAATTCGCCGAGGACCGTGTCGACGACGCTCGGGAAGTCGGCGAGCGCCGAGAGCACCTGATTCAGGCCCTCCTCGATACGCTTGGCGATAGCGATCTCACCTTCGCGCGTCAAAAGGTCCACGGTCCCCATCTCACGCATGTACATGCGCACGGGGTCGGTGGTGCGCCCGAACTCCTCGTCCACGGTTGCGAGCGCCGCGGCCGCCTCGTCGGCGGCGTCTTCGTCGGTCGCGATCGCGGCCTCTCCGCCCAGAAGGAGCGACTCGATATCCGGGGCCGTCTCATGGACAGAGATCCCCATGTCGTTGATCATGCTGATAATATCTTCGATCTGCTCGGGATCGACGATGCCCTCCGGGAGGTGGTCGTTGACCTCGTGGTACGTCAAGAACCCCTGTTCCTTCCCTTTGGCTATCAATCGCTTGAGCTGTGAGCGCTCGTCGCCGGTATCAATGTCGTCGAGGGTTTCCATGGTGGCCATAAATTTTATCTGAGTAGTAGTATCAACTAGTTAAGACCATCATCCGAAGTATAGTTTTCGCCTCCCACCCTCGCCAGGTGCCGCCTGATCGGCCAAGCCCGAGACGCTCAAAACTTTAAGTTTATTTCATCGGACCCATGCTCGCCAGTCACGGCGCCCGATCACCTGCCCCCTGGGTCAGCTCCTCCACGGTGGCCTGATGTCGGCGCGCATGGGCGGCCTGCTCCTTTAACCGCTCGAGGGCGCCTAAGAGCTCGCTCGACAGTCCTGCCGCGGGCACCAGGATCTCCTGGGACGCCAGCTTGCTCAGATAGGTTCCCTGCTCGCTGTCGCGGTACCGTTCCAGAATGGCCGCGCAACCGATGCCGGGGTTCGCATGCACCAAATCCAGGATCTCCACCAGGAGATCGATCCCCGGACGGGGCACGCCGACCAGATCCTGGACCTTGTCAGCCGGCACGGCGAACGCCAGGCTGGGCTCATGCAACAGGGTCGCGATGGCCTTACGCACCAGCGAGGGCACCGCGCGTTTCGGCTCGCCGCGGCTCGCAGTGGAGCGTGGACGGCTACCGGTTGCCAGCCAGCGGGTCGCATCCATACGTGCCAGGTCCGAGAGGTGCTGCGTCAGGAGGTCGCGCAGTGGGCCGCGCGGCACGGTCGCGACGAGCGGCATGGCGATCTCCAGGAGGCGCGCCTGTCCCTCGACGCTGCGCGGGTCCGCGCGTGCCGACAGGGTATCGAAGAGGAAGGTGGACAGGGGTGTGATGGCCTCCGATCGCTCGAACAGGCCGGGCCCTTGATCGCGCACCAGCGAGTCCGGATCCTCGCCGTTCGGCAGGAACAGGAACCCGACCGAGCGTCCCTCGCTTAGGTAGGCCAGGGCGGTTTCGAGCGCCCGCCAGGCGGCCCGGTGGCCGGCTTCGTCGCCGTCGAAACAAAAGCAGAGATCGGGCGCTACGCGGAACAGGCGACCGAGGTGCTCGCGGGTCAGCGCGGTCCCGAGCGTTGCCACCGCGTTCGTGATGCCGTGCTGTGCGAGCGCCAGGACGTCCATATAGCCCTCAACCACGAACAAACGCTTGGGCTTGTCGTGACCCTGTAGCGCCTGAGGCAGTCCGTAGACCTCGCCGCCCTTGTGGAAGATCGGGGTCTCGGGGGAGTTCAGGTACTTGGGTGAGCCCTCGCCGATCACGCGGCCGCCGAAGCCGATGACGCGGCCGCGCCGGTCCTCGATGGGAAACATGACCCGATCGCGGAAGCGGTCGTAGCAGGCCCCGCCGTCCTTGCGGGCGAGCATGCCGCCCCGCACCAGGGCATCGACGCGGTCCGGATCGGTGCCGAGGCCGCACAGCAAGTGGTCCCAGCCGGGTGGCGCATAGCCGATCCGATAGGCGGCCGCGATGCGGCCACTCAGCCCGCGCTGCTTCAGATAGGCGACGGCCGGGCCCGCCGCGGGGTGCTGCCTGAGTTGCACGGCGAACCACTGGGCCGCTTCATCCAGGACCGCGTATAGCTCCGCGTGTCCCTGCCGGCGTACGGCGCCGGTGTCCGTAGGGATCTCCAGGCCCACCCGATCGGCGAGCTGGGTCACCGCCTCGACGAAGCCGAGGCGGGCGTGCTCCATCAGGAAACGGATCGCGGAACCGGTGGCGCCGCAGCCAAAGCAGTGATAGAACTGCTTATCGGGATTGACGTTGAAAGAAGGGGTCTTCTCGCGATGAAAGGGACACAGGGCCTGGTAGCTGCGACCGACCTTCCTGAGCGGCAGATGGGCGTCGATCACCTCGACGATGTCCACCCGCGCCAGCAACTCGTCGATGAACGATTGGGGGATAAGCCCGGCCGCCATCTGGACTCCTCCCGGGGGAGTATAGAGGACTTGTAAATATGTTACAGATGCACCGCCGCCCGAAAGCAGTGGACGGGTATCGTTGGGGCGGCGACTAGCCGGCCAGCCGTTCTTTGACGAGCCGGCTCACCTCGCTCAGATCGGCCCGGCCCTGCAACCGTGGCTTCAGGACCCCCATGACCCTGCCGACGTCGCGCAGGGACTGCGCCGCGACCTCCTGGATGGCCTCCCCCACCAGCGCCGCGATCCGCGCCGCATCGAGGGGCGCCGGCAGGTAGCTCTGCACGATCTGGAGCTCGAACGCCTCCTGTCCGGCCAGGTCCGCGCGCTTCGCCTGCGTGTAGATGGCAAGCGACTCCTTGCGCTGTTTAACCATCTTGTCGAGGACCTGCAGGACCCCCGCATCGTTCAGGCTCATGCGCTCATCCACCTCGCGCTGTTTGATGGCCGCGAGGATCAGACGCAGCGTGCCCAGCCGCCGTTTGTCGCCCGCCCGGAGCGCGGTCTTGGTATCGTCGTCAACCCGACGCTTCAGCGTGTCCATCGGAGGTGGGCCGCCTGCCGCTACGCATGAAGCGGCGCGGGGCCTTGCGCTTCTGACCGAAGGCCGGTGTGAACCGGGCCTGGCTGCGGGCCAGCTTGCGCTGCCAGCGCTTCACGGCCGCGGCCGCCTTGCGCTTGCGGATCTGGGTGGGCTTTTCGTAGAACTCCCGACGGTGGACCTCGGAGAGGACGCCGGCCTTCTCGCAGGCCCGCTTGAAACGCCGCAAGGCGACGTCGAAGGGTTCGTTGTCTCGCACTCTGACCGACGGCATCGATGCTCCACTCCTCCACGGGATGACAAAAGAATAATTATAATCCGATCCGAGCGAAGAGACGAAAGGGTGGGCGATGCGCGTACTCGGGATCGAGACCTCGTGCGACGAGACCGGCGTGGCCGTCTACGATTCGGCGCGCGGGCTTCTGGGCCACACCGTGTTCAGCCAGGCCGCGCTGCACGAGGCCTACGGCGGGGTGGTCCCGGAGCTGGCGTCCCGCGACCACGTGCGCCGTCTGGTCCCCCTAGTGCGGGAGGTCATGCGGCAGGCGGGGGTCTCGGGCGAGGACATCGATGGGGTCGCCTATACCGCGGGCCCCGGCCTGGTCGGGGCCTTGCTGGTCGGGGCCTCGGTGGCCAGGGCCCTGGCGTGGGGTTGGGGTTTGGGGGCGATCGGCGTGCATCATATGGAGGCGCATCTCCTCGCCCCCATGCTCGAAACCCCGGCCCCTGAGTTTCCGTTCCTGGCGCTCCTGGTGTCGGGGGGCCATACCCAGCTGGTGGTGGTCAGCGATGTGGGGCGCTACCGGGTACTGGGAGAGTCCCTGGACGACGCCGCCGGAGAGGCCTTCGACAAGATCGCCAAGTTGCTCGGCCTCGGCTATCCCGGCGGGCCGCCCCTGGAGCGGCTGGCAGAGGCCGGGCGCGTCGGGCGTTACCGTTTCCCCCGCCCCATGGCGGACCGGCCCGGCCTCGATTTTAGCTTCAGCGGGCTCAAGACCCACACCCTCATGACCCTCCGCCAGGCCGGCTCCGATCCGGACACCCGCGCCGACATCGCGCGCGCCTTCCTGGAGGCCGTCGTCGATACCCTGTATATCAAATGCCGCCGCGCCTTGCGCGCCACGGGACTCAAGCGGCTCGTGGCCGCGGGCGGGGTGAGCGCCAACCGAGCGTTGCGCGGCCGGCTCGCCGGGCTCGCCGAGGAGATGGGCGTGAGCGTCCACTATCCACGTCCGGAGCTCTGCACGGACAACGGGGCCATGGTGGCCTATGCGGGCTACCGCCGCCTGTCGCGAGGCGAGCGCACGACCCTCGCCTTCGAGGTACGCCCGCGCTGGCCGATCGAGGACTTGAGCTCCGGCTAGCGCGTGAACACCGCTACTCGTGCAGGACGCCGATCTTCCTTTCGGTGCCGGCCAAGAGATTTCGGATATTGGGACGGTGCCGCCACAGGATCACGGCGGCCATGGCCGTCACCGCCACCACGTAAGAAGGACTCGGGTGGACCAGGGCAACGGCGACGGGGCTCAGGGCCGCGGCCATGAGGGCGGCCAGCGACGAATACCGGAACAGGCCCGCGACCGCGAGCCACAGACCCATGAACGCCAAGCCGGCCTGCCAGGCGAGCCCACACAGGACCCCGATAAAGGTCGCCACGCCCTTGCCGCCCTGAAACCCGAAGAACACCGGATAGAGATGGCCGAGGAAGGCCGCCACGCCCATCGCCGCCAGGGTCGAGTCGGCGACGTCCAACCAGTGGCCGAAGGCGAGCGGCAGGAGGCCCTTCAGGAGATCGCCGGCGAGGGTGAGCGCCGCCGAGGCGCGGCCGGCGATGCGCAGCACATTGGTGGCGCCGGGATTGCGGGACCCGAGGCTGCGGGGGTCCGGGTAGCCCCCCAGCCGGCACACGATGATGGCCGAGGACAGCGAGCCCAGGAGGTAGGAGAAGCCGATCAACAAGACCCGCAGCAGCATGGCGTTATTGGAGATCGGGGGAGCTTGACAGGTCAAGGGGCCATCGGGTTAAGTTCGCAGACCCTATGGACATCATCTACCTCCGTGATCTGCGCATCGATACCATCATCGGCGTGTATCGCTGGGAGAGGGAGATGAAGCAGACGTTGGTGATCGATCTGGAGCTTGGCACCGATATCCGCCCCGCGGCGAAGAGCGACGCCATCGCCGACACGCTGAACTACAAAGACATCACCGAACGCGTGACGGCCTTCGTCGAGCAGAGCCGTTATCAGCTTGTCGAGGCGCTGGCGGAGGCCGTGGCCAAGCTGGTCCTCGACGAGTTCCCGGTGCCATGGTTGCGCCTGTCGGTCAACAAGCAGGGGGCGGTACGGGGGGTGCGCGATGTGGGCGTTTGCATCGTCCGGCACCGGTTGGAGGACGGGGATGCCGAGGGTCTACCTCGGGATCGGTAGCAACCTCGCGCGCGAGGCCAACATCGCGGGCGCCCTAGAGTCGCTCCGCGAGCGCTTCGCCCCGCTCACGGTCTCGCCCCTCTACGAGAGTAAGGCGGTGGGCTTCGACGGTCCGAGTTTCCATAACCTGGTGGTGGGCTTCGATACCGATCTGGACCTCCTCGCCCTGGACGGCGCGCTTGCCGAGGTTGAGCACCGGCATGGACGCCGCCCCGAGGCGCCGCGCTACGCGCCCCGCCCCCTCGACCTCGATATCCTGTTGTATGGAAACCGGGTGTTCCGCACCAACAGGATCGAGGTGCCGCGCCGGGATATCCTGGCGTACGCATTCGTGCTCCGGCCGCTCGCCGACATCGTCCCCGATCTGCGCCACCCCGCGAACGGCCGGCGCATCGCGGACCTCTGGCAGGCCTTCGACCAAACGGCCCAGCCCCTATGGCCTGTCTCTTCCATGGCTGAGGCGTGATGAGTGAGGACTTGTAGCGGCCCACCGTTCATACACGCCCTCGCGGGTCCACCGGCGTCCACCGCTCCTCGTTTGGGTACCCCTCGCAAGACGAAGCAAATCGACTACGGCGACCACAGACCCGTACCCAAGATGCCCCATCTGACTATTTTGTAGGGAATTCACACCACCGCCGTCGCAGGCGGCACCGCCCCTGTGGCCGAGCGCTCATGGCAGAGCGGGACCCCCTGCCCACCCTGACTCCTCGGTTGACTGGCGGTGGCGATGCAATAGAATTCGGGCTCGTCCCATGCGGGTGTAGTTCAATGGTAGAACATCAGCTTCCCAAGCTGAGAACGTGGGTTCGATTCCCATCACCCGCTCCACTCCGCTAGCCCGGATTTCCACCACTGCTCGTCGCAAGGCCAGATCCGTGGTGCGTTAGCCCAACTTTCGCAACTGACCCTTCCAAACCGTCGATTTCACGTGCTCGGCGTGTCTAACACATTGAAAAGCAAAGCCGTGGTTTGTCATTTTGCGCATGGGACAGACCTTGCCACTTGTCATG
>JBOIDR010000151.1:0-9356 GCA_050740695.1 Gammaproteobacteria bacterium
CACAGTTGAGCGTGATGAGAGCCTGGTCCTTTCGGGTGCTCGAGGCGTGGATCGCCCGGGCGATCACCTCCTTGCCGGTTCCGGTCTCGCCCAGGAGGAGCACGCTGGCATCGGTCGCGGCGACTTGGCGCACGTTTTCCCTCACCGCCCGCAGGCCCTGCGAGGCCCCGATGAGATCCCCCTCGGCCTGGGATCCCCGCAACTCCTCCTGGAGGTAGAGGTTCAAGCCCCGCAGCCGCTGGCGCTCCTCGACGTCGCGCAGGAACACGGTGTAGAGCGCCTGGCCGTTGGTCTCGGCATAGGAAAACGTAGCCTCGACGGGGAAGGTCTCGCCATCGGCGCGGCATGCGCCGTGGCCCTCGGGCACCCAGATCGGGGTCTTTGCACCGGCCTCGCCCATGTACTCCGTCAGCACCCGGCACAGCGCTTGGGAGAGGAATCGCTGGCAAGGCACGCCGATCGCCTCCTCGGCCCGGCAGCGGAACACCCGCTCGGCGGCAGAGTTGAAGAGGAGGATGCGGCCTGCATCATCGACCGCGATGATCGAGTCCATGGCGCTGTCGATGATGCGCGCGAGCCGCGCCTCGCTGTCCTCTAGCCGTGCCTTGAGCTGCTCTTGAAACGGCGCCTGCGACAGCCGCCGGCCGGACGCCCGATCGAACCCCGTGTGCGCGGCATCGTAACCGAGCTTGGCGGCCCAGTCGGGGCTGGCGCGCCAACTCGGGGCTTCGAGGACGATCCCGATGCCGTCGGCGCGGGCGATATCGACATAGCGCCAAGAATATCGACGTAGGATCTCCGTACCGGCCGCACCCTCGAGCAAATCCAGGGCGGCGAACTGCGGCAGCGCCACGCCCTCTTGGTAGATCAGGGTAGTTTCCAGACCACCATCCGTCATCAACGAGCTGTTGTCGAGTTGCGGTAGGTGGTTGCGGTATTTGCTCATACGCGGTTCCTCATCGACAGGACCGTCCCTTCAATCCTCGGCTGCTACCCGTAAGACGCCGACGCTGATGTCGTCGTGGCCCCCGCGCGCTTTCGCCAGGTCCACCAGCGTGCGGCACGCGGCCTCGGGCCGCTCGCCATCACCGGACGAAACGTCGATCCGCCGAACAAAGCTTTCGTAGCGTTCATGGTGAACCTCTTCTCTCTTCCGAGAGTCTCTCCCAGGGTTGACATATAGGAAAAATGGCTAAGTCGGTCATGGTGTTTATCCTCGTTCCGCGAGGCCTGCCGGAGGAAGGTATTCGGCAACAAAAGCCACGAGCTCCTCGAGCGCCTGGAAGTGCCCTACTCTTCCCGAGGCGACGTGCTCGATGCGCCCGAGGAACCGGCCTGCCCCGAGATCCGCCTCGCGGTGGAACTGCAGGACGAAGGCCCGCTCGCTTGGATAGGTCGATACAGTAGCAAACTCCTTCTGCATTGTTAAACCTCTTATGCTATAAACAACGCAAGGGTGTGAAAGTCATCAATGCCACCCCCTTCTTGAGGCCAGTAATTCCGCCGGACTCACGAAAGGTCGAACCGCTGCTCCGTGAGGTATAATGCCCCTGAAGGCTTCCCCGCTTGGTTACTAGCGTAGGGATACGCCCGCTCGAAGTCGTAAGGAAACGGTGGAGTTTCGGTGACTTTTTGGTGATTTTTTGCTAAGCATTACCGTAAAGCTACGGAGAGAAGATTGAGCCCGAGTCACGCGCTTCTTTTTGGCCCCTATCGGCTGGACCCGGTCGACGGGGACCTCCACCGGGGGCAGGAGGTGCTGGAGTTGCCCCCCAAGCCCTTGGCGGTGCTCTGTTATCTCGCCAAGCATCGCGGGCGGTTGGTGAGCAAAGAGGAGTTGCTCGATAGCGTCTGGGGACACCGTTGGCTGAGCGAGGCGGTATTGAAGACCACCATCAAGACCATCCGCCGAGTGCTTCAGGATGACCCCAAGGCGCCCCGTTACATCGAGACGCGCCCGCGGCGGGGCTATCGGTTCATCGCCGAGCTCACGAGCGCAGTAGCGCTTCCCCTTGCCGAGGCAGCCCCCGCCCGGGCGTCCCTGCTCGTCGGGCGGGAGCAGATGCTCGTGCGGTTGCGGGGAGTTTTGGAGAAGGCCCTGCGCGGTGAGCGCCAGGTGGTGTTTGTGACGGGGGAGCCCGGGATAGGCAAGACCGTGCTCATCGAGGCCTTCGTGCAGGCGCTGGGTCCGGGGGTCAGGAGCCTCCGCGGGCAGTGTATCGAGCAGTACGGGCAGGGGGAGCCCTATGCTCCGGTCTTGGAAGCGCTCAACAGCCTCGGCCGGGAGGCGGGTGAGCCGCTTTTGGGGCTCATGCGGCAGTATGCGCCCACCTGGCTCGTGCAGATGCCGTGGTTTCTGAGCGAAGCGGACCGGGCGCTACTCCAGCGCGAGGTGCTGGGGACGACGAAGGAGCGGATGCTGCGGGAGATGGGGGAGTTCCTGGAGCGTTGGACCGGGCAGTGCCCGCTCATCCTCGTGCTCGAGGACTTGCACTGGAGCGATTATCCGACCCTGGACCTGATTTCGTACTTGCCGAAACGCAGGGATGCGGCGCGCCTGATGTTGATAGGAACGTATCGGCCCGTGGAAGTGATAGTGAGCGGGCACCCGCTCAAAGCCGTCAAACAGGAGTTGCTGTCGAAGCGACAGTGCGAGGAGCTGCCCCTTGAATATCTCAGCGAGGACGCGGTCGCTCAGTATCTGGCGGTGAGATTTCCTGCCAACCGGTTTCCCGCGGAGCTCGGAGGGTCGATCCACGAACGAACGGAAGGAAATCCGCTGTTCATGGTCAACGCGGTCGATTACCTCGTGACGGAAGGGTTGATCGCCGAGGCTGTAGGGGTATGGCAGTTGGGGGCGGAGATCGAAAAGATAGAACTAGGGGTGCCCTACTCGATCAAGCAGATGATCGAAAAGCAAATCGGTTATCTGAGCAGAGAAGGGCAGCGAATGCTCGAAGCGGCAAGCGTGTCGGGGGTCGAGTTTTCGACACCGACGGTGGCGGCTGGATTAGGAGAGGACGCGGCAGTCGTAGAAGCTCAATGCGAAGAGCTGGCGCGGCGGCATCAGTTCATTCGGGATGGCGGATTTCTTCCATTGCCCAACGGCGAGGTGGCGGCCCGGTATGGCTTCATACACGCTCTCTATCAAAACGTGCTGTATGAGCGGGTGTCCGCGGCCAAGCGCGTACACCTCCACCGGAGGGCAGGAGAGCGAGGGGAGGAACTGTATGGAGAAAGATCGGGAGAGATCGCGGCCGAGCTGGCGATGCATTTCGAGAGGGGGCGCGATCACCGGCGCGCGGTGAAGTATCTTGAGCAGGCGACAGAAACCGCTATCCGCCGGTTTGCGTATCAGGAAGCGATCGTGCTGGCACGCCGAGGGCTGGAGTTGCTCCAGACCCTGCCCGATACTTCTGAGCGCGTCCACCAAGAACTCCGCCTGCACATCGCTCTAGGCGTGCCTTTGACCATGACCCAAGGCTTTGCGGCTCAGGACGTGGGTCGCACCTACGCGAGAGCGCTAGAGTTGTGTGAGCCATTAGGTGAGACGCCGGACATCTTCCAAGTGCTGTGGGGGCTCCGGGGATTTCATTCAGTGCGGGCGGAGTTGGAGATCGCGCGCGGACTGGCCGAGCGGATCCTGCGCCTGGCTCGGCGTGTCCGAGACCCTGCGCTTCTGGTGCGCGGTCATTTGGCGATGGAAGTCGCCTTGACGAATCTCGGAGAGTTTCCCCTGGCCCTAAAGCACTTCGAGGAACTGCTTTCCCTTTACGACCCCGAGCAGCATGGCACCGATGCGTGCCGCTACGTGCTAAACCCCGCATCCGCCCCTCGATGCTTTGCCGCCTGGGCGCTGTGCTTACTTGGCCTGGCGGATCAGGCTTTGAGTCGAATCCAAGAAGCGCTGATCCTCGCGCGCGAGTCGTCCGATCCTCACGGCCTCACTCACGTGCTCTTTTATGCAGCTGTGCTTCATCAGCTTCGTCGCGAAGAGCGACTGGCCCAAGAACGCGCCGAGGCGGCCATCATCATTTCTACCGAACATGGACTGATGCACTATCTGCCCCAGGCCACGATCATACACGGCTGGACACTGGCCGAGCAGGGGCGGCACCTAGAAGGAATCGAACAGATGCGCGAGGGTCTCGCCGCATATGAGGCGACAGGTGCGAAGATAGTGCGGCCACATCTGCTGGCCCTGCTGGCCGAGGCCTTGGGAAAAGCAGGACGACCCGCAGAGGGGCTCATGGTGCTGGCCGAAGCACTGGTCGTGTCTCAACATACAGGAAACCACTATTACGACGCGGAGTTGTACCGTCTCAAAGGCGAATTACTGCTGATGCAAGCCGCCGGTCGACACGTTTCGCCGGCAGCCACCGGCGAAGAAGTGGTCGTTGAGGATCAACCGACTATGGCTATGCAGGCGGAAAGCTGTCTCAATGAGGCCGTCAGTATTGCCCAAAAGCAGAGAGCAAAGTCCTGGGAACTGCGTGCGGTGATGAGCTTGGCTCGACTCTACCAGAAGCAAGGCAGAAAAGAAGAAGCGCGGCGAATGCTCGAAGAGACCTACGGCTGGTTCACGGAAGGGTTCGACACGGCGGACCTGAAAGAGGCGAAGGAGATGCTCGATCGATTATCGTGACTGCTGCCAAGGCATCACCAAGCGCGTCGAGGCTGATACTATCCGTACCGCCGAGTCCTGAAAGCGAGGCGGGAAGTTCTGGCATCCCTTCAGGATGCGATCACCTAGATGCGGTGCGTACTGCCCAGAAATGGGGTTGCGATTCTGAGGCAATGCCGAAGATCCCTATGTCGTTATCGGCCCTGGCCGCGACAATTCTGCGGGATGCGGGATCCTCCACGCTTCGCGCTCTCAACATATTGAGAGCGTCCCGACCTGTCGGGAGCGCTCAGGCCGGACGCTCGATCCCGAGCTTCTTCATTCGGAAGTCGAGGGTGGAGGGTCTGAGCCCCAGCAGCTCGGCGGCCCCGCCCGTGCCGCTCACCCGCCAGCCGCAGGCCTCGAGCGCTTTCAGGATATGCGTCCGCTCCGCCGCCTCCAGGGTCTCGATCGGCGGCGGGCCTGGTGGCCCACCGGGCGCTGGAGCCAAGATCCCCGCATCGAGCGCGAGCTCCGCCCCGCACGTCAGGATCACCGCCCGCTCGATCACGTGCTGCAGCTCGCGCACGTTTCCCGGCCAGTCGTGAGCCTCTAGGGCATTCATGGCGGGCGCCGGGATCGCTAGGATGGACTTACCGTATTTCTCGGCGTAACGGCGCACGAAATGCTGGACCAGGAGCGGCAGGTCCTCCTTGCGGTGGCGCAAAGGCGGCAGAGTGATGGGGAAGACACTGAGCCGGTAGTAGAGATCGGCGCGGAAACCGCCGTCGCGGGCGCAGCGTGCGAGATCGCGGTTGGTGGCGGCAAGGATCCGAACGTCGACCTTGCGCGTCTCGGTGCCGCCGAGGCGCTCGAATTCCCCTTCCTGGAGCACGCGCAGGAGCTTGGCCTGGAGATCCAAGGGCAACTCGCCGAGCTCGTCGGCGAACAGCGTACCCTTATCGGCGAGCTCGAAGCGCCCAGCCTAAAGGGTCAGAGCCCTTTACAAGATATTGCTCGGCGTCTTTTTCGGCCTTCCGCGTCTAGCCTGGCCGATCTTACGCCCCACCATCGCCTCTACCTGCTCTTTGAAACGATCGTTGCCCAAGGGGGTACCAGTCTGCCATGCCTCGCGGATGTGCGTCAGTTGGCCGCCGTTTACATGAACCGTGAACCAACCCCTATAGACCTCCTGGCGCTGTAGTTCGCTCTGCCCCAGCGCGCGGTATCGTCCGTGAGAAACGATGACCGGGTCTGGCTGTCCCAGGGCGTTGCGATGGTAGCTGGACCACCGATAGGTCCCGGGGCCGTCGACCATTCCGGCGCGTACCGGGTTGAGCTCAATGTAGCGATAACAGGCGAGGAGATAATCCTCCTCCTGGATGAGGCTTGCCTTGTAGCGCCCTTCCCACAGCGTGCCGCTGCGGCCATGGCGATGGTTGATGTAGAGCACGTAATACCGCCCGAGATATTGCAGCAACCGGCCGATGGCGCCTTGCCGTTCCGGCGTCAACAGGAGATGGACATGGTTGGTCATGAGCACATAGGCGTGGACGGCACAGCCATAGCGCCCTGCTCCCTCTTCCAGCCAGCGGAGGTAGGCGCGGTGGTCCTGTTCGTCGTAAAAGACCGCCTGGCGATTATTACCGCGCTGCACGACGTGCACCGGCATGCCGGCCAGTTTGAATCGGGGTTTGCGTGGCATGGCCGGGCACTCCTCCCGGGACGGCCGAACCACCAGCATATCATAAACATATCATAAAGGGCTCTGACCCCTTTTTTGGTCAGGGTGGTCGCCACGGGGCTGACTCAAGCGGCCAACGACAAGCAGCAGATCGCGCCGATGGTGGGGACGCTTTGCGCCTTGCCCGAGGGCACTGGGCGAGGTCGGCGAGCTCTTGACCGACGCCGGCTACTACAGCGAGGCCAACGTGGCCACCTGTGTCGAGGCGGGGATCGACCCCTTGATCGCCACAGGCCGCGAGTCGCATCACCTGCCTTGGCAAGAACGCTTCAGCGAACCACGCCGCTCTGTGAGCCGGCGGATGCGGTGGAACGCATGCGGCATCGGCAAAAGACCCGCGCCGGGCGCGTGGCGTATGGGAAGCGCAAGCAGACCGTGGAGCCGGTCTTCGGCATCATCAAGGCGGGGATGCCTTTCCGGCAATTTCTGCTGCGCGGGCTTGAAGCCGTGCGCGGAGAGTGGTCGTTGGTGACGATGGCGTGGAACATCCGTCGGATGGCGGTGCTGAAAGGTTGAAAACCGGGTCGGGACCGATCCGTTCATCGTCATTGCGTCGCTCTTAGAACCTCAACGGCCGCCCAAGTCACCCTCATCGTGCGCGAGTCCTGCCTTGTCCCGTTACCGTTCAATGCGAGTCCGACAGGCTGCTAGGCCCGGCAACCGCATGTCCATGAGGATCGCATCGGGCCGGTGCGCTTTGGCCTGGCGCAATCCCTCCTCGCCGTCGGCCGCTTCATAGAGCTTGAAGCCGAGCGGTAACAGCAAGTCGCGGAACAGGCCGCGGTTTTGCGGATCGTCCTCTACCACCAGCACTCGCCGCCGGCTTCCCCGCACCGCCACGACCTTCGGTTCCCTCGCCGATCGAGGCGCGGCGGCGACCTCCGGGAGGTCCAGATCGAACCAGAAGCGGCTGCCTTGATCCGGTTCGCTCTCGACTGGGAGATCGCCTCCCATGAGCCGCACCAGCCGTTTCGTGATCGCAAGACCGAGCCCCGTGCCGTGCGCGGCATAGATCGGGTCGCGCACCGGTGAAAGACAGTCGGTGGCCGGTACGCCGTCGTGATGGGCCCGGTACAGGACGCCGGGCGCCCGGAGCGGAGCAGACGATCGACTCGTAGCGACGAGGGGTCGAGGGTCAGCGGATGGGCACGTCTCCCGAGACGCCCCATTGGCGCGAGTAGCCAGATGCCGCACCGTTCGGCCAGATGTACCACGTGCCGTTGGAGGGGCGCCAAACCGCCAGGTCCGTCTTCTTATCACCGGTGTAGTCGAGCGGGACCGGCCTGTCGTTCGGCTCTCCCCAGGTGAAAGACCACGACCCGCCGGTCGAGCTGTTGATGACGTACCACTTGCCGTTAGACGGCCGCCATACGGCGAAGTCGGTCTTGCCGTCCTTGTCGTAATCGCCATGCACGGGCACGTCGCCTTGCTGCCCCCAATGCTGCGTGGTCACGGCCCCCGTCGAGCTCTTGATGACGTACCACGTGCCGTTCGAGGGGCGCCAGACCGCAAGGTCTGCCTTCTTGTCCTTGTCGTAGTCGCCGGGGACAGCCCAGTCGCCCTGAACTCCCCACACGCGGTCGGGGAATCCCGGCACACTCCAGGTCATTCCGAAGTCGATATCTGCCATGTCGTCGCGACCGTCACCGTTGTAGTCGGCGATGACGGGAGAGGAGGTGAAGGCGGTGTCCGGCCCAGACGCCGGTGCACCGGTGCCGGTGACGCTGGAGCGGTAGGAGAACTTCCCCAGACTGTAGGCGGGGGTGACACCGACAAATCGGCTGAGGACGCCGTGGTCGGCGCGGGCATCGCTGTCGAAGCGCCCCGGCGCGGGGAGGTTGACTTCGGCATCGAGCCGGCCGAACCACACCGTGGCCAACGGCTGCCCGGTCTTGCTGCCGATCGTGTACCAGCTGGCGTTGTAGGGCCGGTAGACGGTGAGATCGGCCTTGCCGTCACCATCGAAGTCGCCGCGTGTTGGCTTCACAGGCGGCGGGTCGGGCGAGGGGTCGCCACCACAGATCGGCGGCGGGTCCGGCACCTCGCAGAACGGTTCCGCGCTCGCCGGGCCGGCACCCAGGGTCACCAGGGCGAGCGGTGCAGTGAGGGTCGCCAGAACTGCGGACACTGCCAACCTTTGCTTTGCAGAACGCATCAGAGAACTCCAGTCTTGTCTCGCCGATGGGTCAGGGAATAAGAATTTCAAACGCCCTTTTTCTTGAAGAGGCACAGTACTGCTGGGCTCGTGAACCAGGGCAACACGCTTCAACCGCTTGATGATGTTCATCGTCATGTCCTCACAGTCGATCTTCCTACAACGCTTACTCCCCTCGCTCATGACACGCCGGTAGCTTTGGATCCTCGGTACGTCCTACTGGACCGATCGTCCCCGGAGGGGTGATGGTGAGAGTTCCGTTTCCGATACATCCCTATGACGTCAGTGAACCTAGGCTCAAGTCTTCAGGTTGACCACCGTTCATCCGGCGTCACCAGCGTATTGCGAGGCTTGTGCCGACCGCCCGAAGATCTCGGCACGGAGACGCCAAGCGCCTGTTACAAAAAGGTTTTGCAGCGATAGATAATGTCGGGGAGGGTGCGAGATCCGGGCATCCTCCGCGCTTCGCGCTCTCAACATATTGAGAGCGTCACAACATGTTGGGAGCGTTTACCCCGGGCGGTTGATCCCGAGCTTCTTCATTCGGAAGTCGAGGGTGGAGGGTCTGAGCCCGAGCAACTCGGCGGCCCCGCCCGTGCCGCTCACCCGCCAACCGCAGGCCTCGAGCGCTTTCAGGATATGCGTCCGCTCCGCCGCCTCCAGGGTCTCGATCGGCGGCGGGCCTGGTGGCGCACCGGGCGCTGGAGCCAAGATCCCCGCATCGAGAGCGAGCTCCGCCCCGCGCGTCAGGATCACCGCCCGCTCGATCACGTGCTGCAGCTCGCGCACGTTCCCCGGCCAGTCGTGAGCTTCTAGGGCGATCATGGCGTGCGCCGGGATCGCTAGGATGGACT
>JBOIDR010000152.1:0-9211 GCA_050740695.1 Gammaproteobacteria bacterium
CTCAAGGGGGATCTGGCCATCCGTCCCATCTTCCATCAACTCGATCGGCGCATCGAGGCGCACATCTTCATCCTGTACCTCCCAAAGGCATTACATCCGTGTAATCCCGGTTCATCGCCTTCCTCGCTTATTGCCTGCACGTCACGCTGCATCGGCGACTGCACCCCCTGGCGCCGGGTTTGACCCCGCGCAGTGTGATCGAGAAGTTTGCCGCCGTGCAGATGCTAGATGTGCACATCCCGACCACCGACGGTCGGGAACTGATCCTCACCCGTTACACTCAGCCTGAGCCCGAGCTGATGCTGCTATTGGACAAACTCGCGCTCGAGCTCCCCGCCCAACCGCCACCCAAGATCACCGCCAGGCAGTTCTCAGCCACCGCCTTGTAGTGCAGACCTAGGGGGGTCCCTATGAGTGATATCAATTACTTAGGACCTCGGTACCCCCGAATCGGCTAAGTCGGGTTAATAGATTCTGCGGGGCCCCTCAAGCACTGCGTGGCGCGGTGCCTCGCGCCAAGGTCTCAATGCCGGCCGCCCCGCGCGATCGTCGAATAAGCCACGAGCGCCACAAGGTAACAGCCGAGCGCCAAAGCCAGGAGCGCCGAGAGTCCAAGATGCATGGCGCATAGCACAGCGAGCACGGCGCCGATCACCGAGGCGCAGGCGTTGATCCCGTAGGCCCAGGGGATGAGCGCGGGCGCCCGATGGCCGAGCATAGCGAGCGCCGTCGGAAACGGCCTGCCCATGCAGAACCCCAGGGGCGCGATGAGAATGAGCGCCAACACGGCCTTGGGCCACATCTCGTGGCCCGAGGTCCAGCCGAACATCCAGGGCAGGCCGACCAGGTACGAGGACCCGAGCACCACGATCCCCGCGATCGGCCAGGCCATGGCGGGGCGGGTGGGACGGCCTTCGCGGGACACGGCCGCGCTCCCGAGGCCGGCGAAGACCAGGAACCCCGACAGGGCCACCGCGACCGCGAGGAGCGGATGGCCGAGATAAAGGCCGAGCTTCTGGATGAAGGCCATCTCGATGAACATGAACCCGAGCCCGATGGCGGCGAATAGGACGATCACTCGAAAAGGCAAACCCGGTCCGCTGCCGGCGACCAGGCCCCGCCAGCGGCGCACCGCTAAGGGGGCGAGGATCAGGGCCGCGCTCAGGAACACCGCCTGAAACAAGGTCGCGACGATCACGGGGTAGCCGAGCTCGAGCAGGGACACGCCCCCCGCGCCGCGCATCGCCACGGCCTCGCGCAGCAAGGGCCATCGGAAGAACTGGAAGAAGTACGGCCGATCGTCGGTCGCCGGGGAGATGTCGAACTTGTAACGCCGGATGAAGTCCTGTCGCTCCGGTCCGAGGAGCGCCTTCGCCCCCGCGAAGAAATACGGCTGCCCCAGCCGGTTGTAACGGTCGCTCTCGGCTGCGGATGCGTCCTCGAGGAAGGCGACGTCGAACGAGCGGCTGCGACAAAAATCCCGGATGCGGGAATGGTCCCGGGCCTCGAAGGCGCCGTTACGGAGGAGCAGGGTATGGGTCTTGAACCCCCGTATCCAGGCGAGCCTCCGTGCCGGCTCCCGCTGGCCTTCGGCCTCGAGGGCCGAGACGGCCATGGCGAAGAGCTTGAGCCCGTCGCGGGGCGGGAGCGTCACGGTGCGCGTGATGGCGAGGATGCCGCCGGGCGTGAGGCGGCGCAGATAGGCGGCCAGGGCCTCCACCGTGTAGAGGTAATTCGCGTTCGAGGCCTGCAACCCGGCGCCCGAGGCGCCGCCGGCGTCGAGGAGCGATAGCTCGATGAGGTCGAAGCGCGCGCTTGCGCCCGCGACGAAGCCGCGGGCGTCGGCACTGTGAACGCGTACCTCCGGAAGGTCGAGGAGCCCGCCCGTATATTCCCGGAAGTCCTCGCGCAAGAGCGCGATGATCTGCGGGTTCAGCTCGACCGCGTCGATCTCCCGCGCGCGGTGGTAGACGGCCTGCAGCACCCCGGCACCGCCCCCCGCCCCGAGCACCAGGACCGCGGGGCGCTCGATCAGATGATAGGGCAGGGCCGACGGCAGATAATCCAGATAGGCGAGTGTGCCTGGGTCCCCCCGATAACGGGTGATCGCGCTCATGCCGTCGGCATCCTGGAAGAGCCCGAGCTGCTCGGGCGGTTCGGCCGGAGAGCTCAGGCTCAAACCGGGGGCGTAGCGGAACGGCACCTCTGGGCTTTCGATCACCTGCAGGATACCCAAGGGGCTCGAGCGCTCGGCGATGACGCGGGTCCCGAGTATTTCGAGTGCCTGGGGCAGTCCCTTGTAGGGCAGGGGTTCCGGCCGCACCCAGCCCTCGGGCAGGACCAAGAGGCCGGCGATGGCGACGATCAGGACGACCGGGCACCATCTCGAGCCGAGCCCGCGACAGGCGATGAGCGCGGCGAGGAGGCCGAGGAGGGCGACCGCCTTGAGCGCCGTCCCCGGAAACACAAGGTACAGGAGCCCCATCACCCCCATGGCGCCGCCGCTCGCCCCGACGAGGTCAGAGGCATACACGTAGTGCAGGCGCTCGCGGTAATGGCCGAGCGCGAGCCCGATGCAGCACGCCGCGAAGGCGAAGGGCAGACACAGGAGGAGATAGATCCCGCATAGCCTGAAACCCTGACCCGGATCCCAGAGGGCCTCGAGGGGATTGAAACGCAGTGCCTGCGCGGCGAGGAAACACGGGATCGTCGACGCTCCGAAGAGCGCGGCCTGGATCACGAAGGCCGCGCCGAAACGCTTGTCCAGGCGCGCCGCCCACAGGCTCAGGAAGGACCCGCCCGCGCCATAGCCGAGCAGCGCCACGCTGATGATCATGAACGCGAACTGGTGCCACTGGATGATCGAGAAGAGGCGCACCAAGAGGACCTCATAGGCGAGGGCCGCGGCGGAGAGGAGCCCGATCGCGAGGAGGATCCGAGGCGAGGGGGGATCCGTAGCGCCCCGCATGCCGGAGCCAACCCGCGGGCTAATGGCCGCCGGTAAGCGGCACGAAGCGGACGGGCAGGAGCTGCCGGGTGGTGAGTGCCCCGTCCTGCCCCTTCTCGACCAGCACCAGGTACTGGGTCAGGAAGGATCCGCCGACCGGCATGATCAGCCGGCCGCCGGGTTTGAGCTGGGCGGCGAGCGGGGGGGGGATATGGTCGGCCGCGGCGGTGACCATGATGCCGTCGAAGGGCGCGTGCTCGGCCCAGCCGTAATAGCCGTCCCCCATGCGTGTTTCGACGTTCTTGTAGCCCAGTTGGGTGAGGCGCTCGCTCGCCTGGCGGCCCAGGGGCTCGATGATCTCGATGCTGTAGACCGCCTTCGCCAGACCGGCGAGCACCGCGGCCTGATAACCGGAACCGGTGCCGATCTCGAGCACGCTCCCCTCGGGCGGGAGGTCGAGGAGATCGCTCATGAGCGCCACGATGTAAGGTTGAGAGATGGTCTGGCCGTGCCCGATCGGCAGGGGCTCGTTACGGTAGGCATCGTCCACGTAGTCGTCCGGCACGAAGCGATGCCGCGGCACCTGCCCCATGACCTCCAGCACCCGGGGATCGGGTGCGGTCTGGCCGATCTGGGAGGCCGTCCAATGGAACTCACGCTTGATCTCGGCGATGAGGCGGCCGCGCTCCGACGCGTAGGGATCGAGACCTTGCGCGTGGGCCAAGGTCAACCAAAGACCTAGCCAAACATATTTGAATCTACGGGTAGCTCGCCTAGGTCCCTCTCCCTGCGGGATAGGGACTGTCTTTTTCTCCCTCTCCCTCCGGGATAGGGATGGGGTGAGGGGATCGAGATCTTTAGTGAAAGTGTTTGATTTGATTCCCCTCATCCTAACCTTCTCCCCGAGGGAGAAGGGACTCCCAGGTTTGTTGAAGTGGTACGGCATTGGATATGTGAGAATCTTAGTCCAGACGAATAGAGAAACAACGTGGCATCGCCTCAGAGTTTGTGAAAAAATCGTCGCGAGCGAAGGTAAGGCGCGTTCCGCCCCCTGCTTGGCGCGCCGAGGACCACGGCATCGCGCAGGGACGTTTGAATCACCCGCGCCTCGCTCGGCGCCACCGTCCAGGCGTGCTGGAGGGGCCGGGGTCCCGGTTCTCGGACGATCGGACATTCCACCTCTGTCGTGGTGGGGGCACCACTGACAGCCCTTTGCGAAGCGACTATCATGGCCCAAAGAACGACGCGCCGGAAACCGGCGCCCGGGAGGACTGCCCGTGGAAAGGCTCAAGGCCAAGATCCGCAACATCCCCGATTTCCCCACACCGGGGATCCAGTTCAAGGACATCACCCCGCTCGTCAAAGACCCCGCGACCCTGCGGTTGTGCGTCCATCAGTTGCTGTTCCCGTTTCTTGGGGAACGGCTCACGGCCGTCGTGGGCATGGAGGCGCGCGGCTTCATCTTCGGCAGCCTGGTCGCCTGGGAGCTGGGGGTCGGCTTCGTGCCGCTGCGCAAGCCGGGCAAGCTGCCCTATGAGGTGCAGGCGGCACGCTATGACCTGGAGTACGGTTCGGCCGCGCTCGAGGTCCATGTGGATGCGTTGGGACCGGGCGATCGTGTGCTCCTGATCGATGATCTGATCGCCACCGGGGGCACCGCGGCGGCGAGCTGCCGCCTGATCGAGGGACTCGGCGCCGAGCTCGCCGGATGCGCCTTCGTCGTGGAGCTCGACGAGCTTCAGGGCCGCGCGCGGCTCATGCCGTATCGTGTCCACACCCTGGTGCATTACTGATCGGTCTGACCATCGGGTCCCATTTTTTTCATCTCTTTTGGGTTGGCATGAGTCGCCGCGCACGCCTCGTCGTGATCGGGGTCCTGACCCTCGCGGTGGTTGTCGCACTCGGTTTCGTGCCGCCCATTCCCCAGGACCCGAGCTATCACGCCTTCGCCGATCGGCGTGCCATGTTGGGGATCCCGAACCTTTTCGATGTCGCTTCGAATGCCGTGTTCCTGGTGGTGGGTGCGCTGGGTGTCGGATGCCTATGGCAGGGCCGGGCGCGCTTCATCGACGCCCGGGAGCGCTGGCCGTACCTCGTGTTTTACGCGGCGGTATTTTTCACCGGGATCGGATCGGCCTATTACCACCTGGCGCCGGACAATGCGCGGCTCCTATGGGACCGCCTCCCGCTCGCCGCCGGGTTCGTGTCGCTGCTCGCGGCCGTGATCGGCGAACGCATCGATGCGCGCGCCGGTCTCCTCGGGCTCGCGCCGCTCCTTATGCTTGCGATCGGCAGCGTCTTGTACTGGGACTGGAGCGAGCGCGCCGGGCAAGGCGATCTGCGGCCGTACGGCGGGGTGCAGTTCTTTTCGGGCGCGCTCATCGCGCTCATCCTGGTGCTCTACCCCTCGGCCTACACGCGCGCCCGCGATCTGTTCGCGGTCCTCGGCCTCTATGCCCTCGCCAAGCTCTTCGAGGGGCTGGACCGGCCGATCTTCGCCGCCCTCGGGGTCGGCGGGCACACGCTGAAACACCTCGTCGCCGGCGTGGGGGTCTTCTGGTTGCTGCGGATGCTGCGGCTCCGGGCGTCGCTCACCAGCCGGCCGGGAGCTTTTCCTTGATGCGGATGTGCTTGTGCTGCATCTCGATGTAACCGCCGACGACGAGGTCTCGCATGATGCGGCTCACCATCTCGCGCGAGGCACCCACCATGCTGGCGATGTCCTGGTGGGTCACACGCCGTTCGATGACGAACCGACCGGACTGCTCGACGGCCAATCCCTGGAGCGTCTGGGCCACGCGCCCATAGACATCCAGGAGCGCAATGCTCTTGACCCGCTCGGTGAGGGTCCGCACCCGCTGCACGAACGCGCGCATGAGCTTGATGCCGAGGTCCGGATGGGCCGCCAGGCAGCGCTGGAAATCGGCCTTGGAGACCACCACGAGCTGGGACGCCTCGGTGGTCATGACGGATGCCGAGCGGGGGGCCTCGTCGACTAGGCCCAGCTCGCCGAAATAGCCGCCCGGCCCCTCGAGGGTCAAGGTCACCTCCTTGCCCTGGGCCTCGCTGACGAACACCTTGATCTGACCGGTCACGACGATGTAGAGATCGGCGCTCGGCTGACCTTCCTGGAACAGCATCGTGTTGCGGGGATAGGCCTTGATGGCACCACAGCGCGCCAATACGGCAAGGTCCTCGGGGGCCAACGCCGGGAACAGCCCGCGATCCAAAGGCAGGGTCAACATGCCGGTGATCCCCATCGAGCCCTGCGCGAACGACCCGGCAGTCGCCGGCAGGAGAACCTGTGCGTCTGTGTTACCGTCATACGCATACCCTCCACTGCCCCCATAACGGTTATTATCATCCCCGAACCGGATGAGGTGCTGTGAAAAATTTCACAGGCGGACGGTGAAATATTCACAGATCGAAGCATCGATCCAGCCAGAACTACGATCCGCGACCCCTCATCATACCGGCCGGGGTGAGGTCATTGCAAGCGGGCCGTTGTTCCTCAGGCGACTTCGGCACGGTGCCTTAGTCCGATCAGGCTAGCGATGGGACGATGGCACAAGGCCTGGCTCCTGGGCGTCGCGACGGCCGTCATCGGGATCGCGGCGTCGGGCTCCCCGGTGGGCAGCGACTGGGAGGCCGACCTCGGCCTGGGCTTGCTGTTCAAGCTTCGGGGCACGCGGCAGAGCCCTGCCGATGTCGTGGTCGTCGGCATAGACCGCGAGTCGTCGCGGGTCTTCGGCGTGCCGAATCGCCCGGACAAGTGGCCTCGTCGGCTGCATGCCCGGCTGGTGGATCGACTGGCGGCGGCCGGTGCGCGGGTGATCACCTTCGATGTCCTGTTCCGAGACCGACGCGACAAAGAGCACGACGGGGCCCTCGCCGAGTCCTTGCAGAGGGCCGGCAATGTCCTCCTCATCGAAGACCTGGTCAAAGAGCGCGGGACCGGTCGGGGGGGCGCGCCGGCGGCGATCGAGCACCGGCTCCAGTACGTGACCCTCCCGTTCCCGGAGCTGGCCGGGGCGGCGTTCGGCACCGCCCCGTTTCCCCTGCCCAAGGTGCCGGAAAAGCTGAGCCAGTTCTGGCTGTTCTCGCCCGAAGAAGGCGAGCCGTGGGGCGACAAGGCCTGCCTGCCGACCTTGGCGCTCCTCGCTTATGCCATGCCCTTCCTCGATGATCTCTTGCGGCTCGTGTCGGAAACGACCTTGGAGATCGGGGCCGGCGTCCCGGAAGGGCTCGCGCGGCGCGACTCGCTCGCGGAGCTGTCTCTCGGGCTGCGGCAGCTCTTGAGATCGCATCCCGATCTGGTGAGCACGCTCCGGGCCCGCGTCGCGGGACTGTCTTCCCAAGAGGCGCGAGAGGTCCTGGATGCGGTGATCTCGGCCTACGGCGGCGCAAGCTCGCGGGCGGTCAACTTCTATGGCCCACCTCGTACCGTGACGTCACTCTCCTACCATTGTGCCCTGGGTGTGGATTGCCGGGAACCACACCCAGGGCACAGCGCCCAGACGGAGGCAGGGCTCCGGGACTGGGTTCACGGCAAGGCGGTCTTCGTGGGCTTCTCGGAATGGGTGCAGATGCAGCAGAAGGACATCTTTTACACGCAGTATTCGCAGAAGGACGGGACGGATCTGAGCGGGGTCGAGATCGCCGCGACCGTGTTCTCCAACCTGAGGGAGGGAAATACCATTCAAACCCCCGGTGCCGCCATGCACGTATCATTGATTGCGTTCTTGGGCCTCGTCCTCGGGGTCGTGGCGCGCAGACTCGGGCCCTCGACGATGCTGCCCCTCGCTAGCGCTGTGATGCTCCTGTACGTCGCCGCCGCTTACTACGCGTTTTCCATTCATCACCTATGGCTGCCCCTGGTCATCCCCCTCTTGGTGCAAGGCCCCATCGCCATCGGGGGCGGTCTCTACTGGGGGTTTCGGGATGCGCGCCGGGAACGCGAGCAGCTCCAGAAGACCTTCGGTTATTATCTCCCGCCCGCGGTGGTCGCGGAACTGTGCCGCGCGGCCGGCGGGATCCCGACCGCCAGCCGGGATGCCTATGCCGTGTGCCTCTTCAGCGATGCCGAGCGTTACACGGCGCTCGCCGAAGGCCTCAGTCCCAAGGCCGTGCACGCGCTACTCAATCGCTATTACGACGCACTCTTCGAGCCGGTGCGGCGCCACGGCGGGTTCGTCTCCGATGTGGTCGGCGATGCCATGCTGGCGCTGTGGGCCACTGCCGGCCCGGACCCGGAGACGCGGGTAGAGGCCTGCCGCGCCGCGCTCGAGATCATGGCCGGTTCGCCGGGCGGCGCCGGCCCGTATCTGGCGACGCGTATCGGGCTTCACTGCGGGGAGGTGGTCCTTGGAAACGTGGGCGCCGGCGAACACTTCGAATATCGCGCCGTCGGGGACATCGTCAACACCGCCCAGCGCATCGAGGACCTGAACAAACGCCTCGGTACCCGCGTCCTCGCCTCCGCCGAGGTCCTGGAGGGCCTCGCGGGGGGACTGGGCGCGGTGCCGGTCCGCGAGATCGGTCGTTTTTGTCTCATCGGCAAGAGCCGCCCGCTCACCCTGCATCAACTGTGGCTGCCCGGCACCGAGGCAGCGGACCTGTGCGAGCGCCGCCGCGTGGGTTTCGCCGCCGGCCTCGCCGCTTTTCGCATCCAGGACTTCGGACAGGCCGGCCGGATCTTCGAGGCGCTGCTCCAAGAGCTTGGCGAGGACGGGCCCGCGCGGTTCTATCTCGCACTGTGCAAGCGCTATCGAAGGACACGACCGGCCGCCCCCTGGGACGGCACCGTGTACCTGGACGAGGTCCTCGGGGGCGAGCCCACGCGCAAGGGGTGAGGTGCCGAGTGCAGGAAGGGAGCGTGTCGAGAGCGCTTGGGAGCCGAGCAACACCCGGCCGCCTTTTGATCCGTACCTCCACGCCGAGGCGTTCCAGCGAGCGCTACGCCTGCGCCGACAATGTCGCCGGAAAGGTCGACAGGAGGTGTAGGGTACGCATCGCGTACCATTGCGCCCGCCAGACATATATGATGTTGGTGATGGATTCGCGATTCCATCGCAGGGGAAACGCCTCGTTGGAAGTTTGGGTCATCACCAATGTCATGCGCCGAAAAAGGTACGCGGTGCGTACCCTAGTGCGCCCGTGAGGGCGTCTTATCAGCACGGTGAAAGTCCGTGTCGGAGCATGCCACGGCTCCGTAGCCGAAGGTAACTGCGTCGCCGTGAGGCGGGGTGGGCAGCAACCGGAGGC
>JBOIDR010000153.1:0-9164 GCA_050740695.1 Gammaproteobacteria bacterium
GTTCAAGACGGTCTTCTCGGACGCCGTACAACGGCAGCCCTTTCTACCTCATCCGGGGCCGGATGTCCAGGATCCGCTACATGTCCCTAACCTCCTTGAGGTTCCTGGACAGGACAAAGTCGCCCTGTAAAATAAGGTTCTCCCATACGACTCTTGACTTCTCGACTGCTTTCGTGATTCTCTCTTTCATGGCGGTGTGCTCCCTAGGGTTTAGGGCCGCTAAGCCCGTTTCATTCGTCATCCTTGAGGATACACCGCCTTCTCGCTTTTACACACCTGATGATGGTACCTCGACTCGGTTTGTGCGTCTGATCAATGCGTGTCTTTCAGTGTGGTCTCAATATTGGGGTGCAGTATGTTCGATACCTGTTTAGATTGCGGCGGCGGACGGGTTTTTGGGACTACCTGCACGAATCCACGAAACAACTCCAGCGCACAACGTGGCGATTGCCGTGTCGCGTAAATTTCCTATTGTATAGTGCCCTTGATGCGAGGGACTTCTTCCGGGTTCGCGAGGTATTCCGTTTTCTAATCGATTATCGGGAGCAAGTGCCTATTCAACGTTTTTACCTCATTCGAGGCCTCGAAGTACTCGTCTGGTTACGGGAAGACACTATGGTCGACGCGGTATTCGATCGCGTAGATCGCGGCGTTTGGAAGTTGCCTGAATCGAAACGTCGCCGGGTTGATCGCTTATGTGGATGGTGGCTGCAAAAGGATTTGACAAGGGGCGTTGACATCGTGAACGCAAAGGTGCCTTCGGACGCTTATTTGCCATGTCTCGATTACTTCGCCAAGGCCTACATCGCCGAGCACAATGGCGACCTTAATAAGGCGCTGAAGAATTACTCGCTTGCGCTAGAAACTCTCCCCAGGGAATCGCACGGGTGCGGTCGACGGTCTGACCGCCGTCACCTACGACACGCGGGACCATGAGACGGCGGTGACCGATCCGCGGCCTGACGACCCTCTACACCTACGATGGCCTGGACAATCTCGTCCGGGAGACGAGCCCCGATACCGGCATCGCGACCTACACCTACGATGCCGCTGGCAATCGGACGAGCCGGACGGATGCCCAAGATGTGACCGTCCACTCCACCTACGGTCCCTTGAATTGGCTCACGGACATCGAATATCCGGACGACAGCCTGGATGTAGCCTTGACCTATGATACACTTCACACGGGCCCCATATGAGGTTTCTCGAAACCTAAAAGAACTCGTAGCTCGTAGGATGGGCTGAGGTACGAAGCCCATCGATCGCGACTACAACTACTTCCGGGATTATGATCCAAGCACGGGGAGATACATCCAATCAGATCCCATCGGCCTGGAAGGCGGTATAAACCCCTACGAGTATGCCTTTCACGGGCAATTTGGCTGTGCTGGCGCTGGACCGGGAAGACTGGCCGCGAGCGGAGACCGTGTCCCGCGAGGCCCTGACTTTGTCCGAAGACGTGGGCCGCCAGGACTTGATCGCCTCCAACTGCCAGCGCATCGCCAAGGCGCTGGTGCGGCAGGGGAAGCCCGCCGAAGCCCTGCCCCACGCCCGGCGCGCGGCGGACATCTACACCCGGCTCGGCTCGCCCGACCTCGAAGCCGCCCTAGCGACGCTGCGGGAGGGCGAGTCTTGACCGTTCATCTGGACGTAGCCAGCGAGCCTCGATGAAGCGGCAGCGGGATCCGGGAGTGCCGATCCCGGATTTCACTGCGTTCCGTCCGGCTACTTCCTGAGGTGCGGATGCAAGACGATGCGTTTGCGGGCCAAGGCGCCGCTATATGGCGGACGCGGTGTGGGTATCCAGCGCGGTAGCCTACCCCCATGGCGTAGCCTATCTACTGGTCGACCGACAACAAGGAGGTGAGCATGACCATCCGCGACTGGCCCGAGGACGAGCGGCCACGGGAAAAGCTCCTGCTCCGCGGCCCGGCAAGCCTGTCCGATGCCGAGCTATTGGCCGTTTTCCTGCGCACCGGCGTTCGCGGTAAGACGGCGGTCGATCTCGCCCGCGAGCTGCTCCGGCACTTCGGCGGCTTGACGCCGCTCCTCGACGCCGGTCGTGCAGACCTCTCCTCGGCCAATGGCATCGGCATCGCCAAGTACGCGCAGATCCAAGCGGCGCTGGAGCTCGGCCGCCGCTATCTGGAGGCGCGGCTTCATCGCGCGGATACCCTGTCCTCGCCGGAGGCCACCCGCAGCTATCTCATGTACCGCCTGAAGGGCCTCGCTTACGAGGCCTTCCTGTGCCTGTTCCTCGACAACCGTCATCGTGTCATCAGTTGCGAGGAGATGTTCCGCGGCACCGTCGATACCGCGCAGGTCTATCCCCGCGAGGTGGTCAAACGGGCCCTCGTGCTCAATGCCGCCGCCGTGATCCTGGCGCACAATCATCCCTCCGGCGAGGCCGAGCCCAGCCACGCCGACCGGGCCATCACGGCGCGGCTCAAGGACGCCCTGACGCTCATCGAGGTGAGGGTCCTCGACCACCTCGTGATCGGCGATGGGGTGGCGACATCGATGGCCGAGCGCGGCCTCATGTGATCCCGCCGCGCGCGGCTGCTTGGCGGATCACGGCCCCCTGTGTAGAATGCGCCCTCGCCTTTGGGGATACACCATGTCGCGCGTCTGCCAGATCACCGGAAAACGCCCAGTGACGGGGCATAACGTCTCTCATGCCAACAACAAGACCCGGCGCCGGTTCTTGCCCAACCTCCAGAGCCACCGCTTCTGGGTCGAGACCGAGCGACGCTGGGTGCGGCTCCAGATCAGCACCAAGGGCCTGCGCATCATCGACAAACTGGGCATCGACGAGGTGCTGCGCGACCTGCGCAGCCGCGGCATCAAGGTCTGAGGTAGGCCACCATGCGTGATAAGATCAAGCTCAACTCGTCCGCGAAGACCGGGCACTACTACACCACCACCAAGAACAAGCAGTTGCACCCCGAGAAGCTCGAGGTCAAGAAGTTCGACCCCGTGGTCCGCAAGCACGTGGTCTACAAGGAAGGCAAGATCAAATAACCCCCCACCTTCGATACCCGGAGCGCCCTTAGGAACCCTCGTAAGGAGCGGAGAAACTAGTATCGGATACCCCGGTCGAACCCCCCAGGTCGGCCTGACGTCGCAGAGGGGGATCTTATGTGGACCAGAGGGTTGTATTTGTCGGTGGCATGCGCCCTGGCCGGTTGCCAGAGCAGTGTCCCGATCGAGATCCGCCAGCCGCTGCTGGATGCCCCGAGCATCGCCCAGGTTCAGCAAGACCCGCAAAGCGGCAAGGGCAAGCGTGTCCGCTGGGGCGGCATCATCGCATCGGTGGAGAACAGGGCCGACGACACCTGGGTGGAGGTCGTCTCGAAGACGCTAGGCGATGAAGGCCGCCCGGCGTCGGACGACGTGGCGCTGGGGCGTTTCTTCGCCCGCGTCGCTGGATTTCTGGACCCGGCGGTGTACGCCACGGATCGGGAGGTCACCGTCTACGGTGTCCTCGAGGAAGAGGTCAAACGCAACATCGGCGACAAGCCGTACCACTACCCGACGGTGCGCAGCGAGCGCTTGTATCTGTGGCCGGTGCGCCTTGCCGGCCCTTACGGCTATTACCCCGGCCCGTACTGGTACGACCCGTTTTATTACCCCTACCGTTACCGGTCCTACCGCTACTGGCGCCGCCATCCCTTCGGTTTCAGCCCGTACTGGTAGCCCCGGCGACGGATGCCACGGGGCCACGGCGTAGCGCCGGGGACCTCGGGCTCATAACGTACCCGGAGGTTTGCGCCTGGGCCGCGGAGACGATCCGGCCGAGCAGCCCGACGTCCAGGTATTTACGGCCGTAGGCGTTGCCGGCGATGACCTCAAACGGTCGCTCAGGGTCGCCCAGACCGTCCACGACCAGCGACGCCCCGTCGAAGTCGCCGTCACGGGTAAAGACATGGATGGTGATGACGGTGGCGAGACCCGCGCCGAGCGCAGCACGGTTGCCGTTCGGGGTGTCTTCGATGGCGACGCACTCGCCCGCCCTCCAACCCGCGTGCTCGAGCACATACCGGTAGACGGCCGGAGACGGCTTCTTGGCCTCCACCACGTCACAGGTCGCGACGACATCGAACCAGTCGGCCCAGTCGCCGGGTAGGTTGCCATCGCAGACTGCCCGGACATTCGCCGGCGACGTGCTGCTGGCGATAGCGAGACGGATGCCGCTGCACCGGGCTTCGTTCAGCAGACGCAGCACACCGGGCCGAAGCGGGACGGCGCGATCCGCCACCATGCGCGCATAGTGCGCCGATTTGGCGCTGTGGAGCCTGCCGGCCAGCTCGATGAACTGTGCTCCATGGGACGGCGGCGGCATCTGCCGCGCATAGTGCAAGATCCTCTCTCGGCCACCGGAGATCGAGAGCAGATCGGCGTACTCAGCTGGGGACCACGCCCACGACAGTCCGTGTTCGGCAAACGCCTGGTTGAAGGCCCGGCGATGGATCTCCTCGGTGTCGGCGATGGTGCCGTCGAGGTCGAATATCAAGGCCCGGAGGGCGGGCCTGCCGGGCATCTCGCCCCGACGTACTGTCTTCATGACGCGTCCTATAATCGTCTGAGACCTTAGTCTCGATGTCGTCAGGGTTCCAGAGTCGCCTGACGGGCTGCATTGACCTTAGCACACGTGTCCTAACAAGAAACACACCATCCTGGACAGCCGGGGTTCGAATGAGTTCATCCCGCGCTTTCCCGGTGATCTTCGCCCGCCAGGTATCGGCGCCGAGTCGCCCTGGGGCGACGCGAAGATCGGCGCTAAGATAGGCCTGGTGACCAGGACCCGGCCCGAGTCGCTGGACGGCACGCGAGACTTGGGAACCTTTATTGCTGTACCGCTAAGTATGGACCATCAGCAGGAGACCAATAGACGCCTTGCGGACCTGGTCGCGCAGCCGGAGGAAGACCTGAACCTCGCCGAGGCGGCGCTACTGATAGCCAGCTCGGAGTATCCCGCGCTGGACGTGTCACGCTATCTGGCTCGCTTCGACCGGATGGCAGAAACCATCGGCAAGCGGCTCAGCGGGCCATTCTCCCCCGGCCGCACCATCCTGGAATTGAATCGATTTCTGTTCGACGAGGAGGGTTTCGCAGGCAACATCCAGGACTACTTCGACCCTCGTAACAGCTTTCTGAACGACGTGCTGGAACGCAAGCTCGGTATCCCGATCAGCCTCGCCGTCATCTATCTCGAGGTGGGCCAGCGTCTGGGTCTGCCGCTCGTCGGCGTCTCCTTTCCCGGCCACTTCCTGGTCAAGCTCACCGTGCTTGCCGGGGACGTCGTACTGGACCCCTTCCTCGGCGGGCAGTCCCTCAGCCCGGAAGACCTCCAGCATCGCCTGGAATCGCTCCTCCCGGAGCACAAGGCGAGCCGCATCGAAGTGACGAGCCTTCTCTCGGCCGCCGGCAAAAAACACATACTACTTCGCATGTTGCGGAATCTCAAGGCCATTTATGTCACCGCTCGAGACCCCTTGCGGGCGCTTGAAATGGTGCGAAAATCCCTCATCATCGATCCGCATCAGCCCCACGAGGTCCGAGATCGTGCTTACCTCTATGAGAGCCTTTCGTGCTTCCGGGCCGCCGTTCTGGACTATGATCGCTATCTGGAAATGCAGCCCCACGCCGACGATGCCGAGGCGGTACGCGAGCGCCGCATCCAGACGCAGCGCGCCGTGTCTAGCCTGCATTAGTCGGCGACGCGGAAGTGCGGCGTGGCCGCCGTGCCCTCGACGATGGCCACTTTGAAGACCGGTCTCCGCAGAGGACGCGGTGCCCACAGCAACCCCGACCCGCGCTGGCTCCCCGGTAGTCGTGAGGCATTCGACGACGGTTGGAGCTTGGACGACCCGAAGGCACCGCCTCTCTGCACCTCGGTCACGCAGGAGACCGCGCGCAGCGTCCTGTCCTTCAACGAATCGCCGGACCTCCCCTTCGACCGCTCTATCAACCCCTATCGGGGCTGCGAGCACGGTTGCGTGTACTGTTACGCACGGCCGACCCACGCCTACCTGGACCTCTCCCCGGGGCTCGACTTCGAGAGCCGCCTGTACGCCAAACCCAATGCGGCAGAGGTGCTACGGACAGAGCTGGCCAGGCCCGGATACCGGTGCCGGCACATCGGGCTCGGGACCAACACCGACCCCTACCAGCCAATCGAGCGCCGCTATCGGATCACCCGCGAGATCATCGAGGTCCTGAGCATCTGCCGGCACCCGCTGTCGATCGTCACCAAGTCCGCGCTGGTGGAGCGCGACATCGATCTCCTGGCGGAAATGGCGCACGCGGGGCTCGTCGAGGTGTTCGTCTCGGTGACGACCCTGGACCGGGGACTCGCGCGCCGCATGGAGCCGCGCGCCGCGGCGCCGGAGCGGCGCCTCACGACCGTCGAACGCCTGAGCGCGGCGGGGATCCCGACGGGTGTCCTGTTCGCCCCGGTGATCCCGGCGTTGAACGACGCCGAGATGGAAGCGGTGCTCGCGGCGGCGGCCGCGCATGGCGCCCGCTACGCGGGCTACGTCCTGCTGCGACTCCCGCACGAGGTCCGGGGGCTATTCGAGGAGTGGCTTGCCTGTCACGAGCCCTTGAAGGCCGAGCGAGTCATGAGTCGATTACGCGACATGCGGGGCGGCGCGCCGAATGATCCGAACTTCAGCACCCGCATGCGCGGCACCGGCCCGATGGCAGAGCTCTTGCGCAGACGCTTCGAGCTGGCCTGCCGGCGCCTCGGCCTCAGCCGCTCTCACCACGCCTTGGACACCGGGCAGTTCATTCCCCCGGTGAGGTCTACCCCACAGATGGATCTCTTCGGTCGGGCGTGAGCCCGGCACCGGAACGCGGCAAGGTCGTCAAAATTTCCGCGAAATCGTTCCCACCATCGTACCCCGGCGATTCTGCGACCCGAATCCGCCTAAGACCTCCTCGTTCTCGGCATCCCAATAGCTGACGTCTCGCCCGAATCCCAACACCGATATCCCAACGCGCCGGAGTGCACCGGTAAAGCTTGCAGGGCGAACCGCCTTTTTTACCACTTCGGCTGATAGCTCAGTCCCAGCGGTCGCGCCAGCGATTGGCTTATCTAATTGAATAATAAGGGCAATACACTGCAAGGCCCGTCCCGGCACGCGACTTGACCCTGATGGGAACGTACCCGGCTGCGGCCGGGGACGCGTATATCACCAAACGTATATCACCAAACCATTTCGAAACAGGAGGCCGTACCATGAATTGGGATCAAGTACAGGGTAATTGGAAGCAGTTCAAAGGCAAGGCCCAGCAGGCGTGGGGTGACCTTACCGATGATGAGCTGGATATCATCCAAGGGAAGCGCGAGGAGCTCATAGGCCGGTTGCAGAAGACCTATGGCTATACGAAGGAAAGGGCAGAGCAGGAGGCGGACAGGTGGGTTAGAGAGTTGCACTAAGCGGCAAACTCAGCGTCAGGCTCGATGCCGTTCTCCGAAGTTGCTCCCGCGGCCCTCTGGAGAGCGGCAGTGTGCTCTTGGTGATGGGCCTGCTGCGCGGGTGCAATTGATTGATCGAGGGTGCGCGGCCAGAGGTATCGGACACGGTTGCGGATGTTACTAAACTGAATTGAAAAACAGCGGATCATTGAAATAGGAGAAAAACGATGTCATTGGGAACCATACTGTTGATCGTATTGATCGTGCTCCTGATCGGGGCCGCGCCGACCTGGCCGTATAGCACCGGCTGGGGCTATGGCCCGAGCGGACTGTTGAGTGTTGTGCTGATCGTCGTGCTTATCCTGTTGCTCTTGGGCAGGATCTAAGGCAACGGATAGAGCACCGAGCAATCCCGCCAGCCATCGCTGTGTGGGGCTCACCGCAGGGCCGTGACCTGCGTTATTGACACGTTGTACGACGGAGGAACCCTGTTATGAATACTCACGACGTGATTTCTACGTTAAATGGTCTCATTGAAACCTGCAAGGATGGTGAAGAAGGATTTCGCGCCTGTGCCGAGAACGTCCGGAACGCTACGCTCGACGGCGTGTTTTTGGAGCTTTCCCAACACTGCGCGGAGTCTGCAAAGGAGCTGCAAAGCGAGGTCCGTCGCCTCGGAGGTGATCCGGAGACGCATGGCAGCGTCCTGGGCGCGTTGCACCGTCGTTGGTTGGACGTCAAAACGGCGATCACCGGGAAGGACGAGGCGGCCGTGCTTGCCGAATGTGAGCGCGGTGAGGACATGGCAGTCGTGGCCTATAAGGACGCCTTGGCGCAGGATCTTCCCAGTGATATCCGCAAACTGATCGAGCGGCAATATCAGGGAGCCGTCGCCAACCATGACCTCGTGCGCGGCTTTCGCGATAGCTTTAGTGCCGCGGCTTAAGCGGTGGCTACCGGTCCCCCCCCCGGTGCCGGCAAACGGCACCGGGGGAACGAGGTGCGCACATAGGCTTTGACAAGCGGGCCTACGCTTTACCGCTTACGCCCAGCGTGGTCCGCGCGAACTGCAAGCGATTTCGGTTCAGTTCAGCAACAGGGGCCTCCCATGAGCAAACAGCAGTTTTCCACCATCGATCGGGACGATCTCGAGAGATGATTGGCGGCGCATGCCCTCAATAATCAGGACCGGCACCGAGGCTTTGCGCTCGTCAACGTCCTCGGCGAAGGAGCATTTGCAATGGCGCACATACCGGGCTCAATCAATATCCCACAGGGTAATGAGGACGAGTTCGAGCGGCGTTTTGCCAAGGACAAGGAGATCATCGTCTACTGCCTCTTCCGATTGCTCCGCCTCGGACGACGTCGCGGCAGCGCTGGTGTGTCGGGGCTTTCGAAGGGTATATGACTACACCGGGGGTTTGAGCGACTGGCAACAAGGCGGATACCCGATCGCGTCGTCGCCTTCGATAGAAGACGACCCTGCCAACAACGCTCTCGTGAGCGGCGAGGAGGCCCGCCGCATGCATCTGCTCATCGACGCTCGCTTTAAGCTCACGACACTTCGCCTAACGCGATGTCTCGCGCTCTATAGCGCCTGCACAATCTCCTTAAAACGGATGTTCCTTCACGTTGGCGCGGGTCATCGCGGTAACCGTATGTTTAGGAAAGCTTTCTACGCTCTGGGAGTTTCGTTTTAGTGGTTACGGCTATGCCCAGGTAGGGAAGTTTGCTCGGTAGT
>JBOIDR010000154.1:0-3390 GCA_050740695.1 Gammaproteobacteria bacterium
AACACCGCATCGAAGCTCACATCTTCGTCGCTTTCATCGGCTACTGCGTTAGTACAGACCTTTGTGAGCAACCCATTGAATAATAAAGGAGTTCATGCCTCTACATACCTCGGTTGCGAAAGTTGGGTTAGCCCGCGTGTTCATCAATGCACCGCCCGCAGACCGGAGGAGTGGAACGACGCAGTGCTCACGTCGGTCGCAGACCCGCTAGCCTGGGTTGCACAATCCGCATCCGCTAGCTTCACACATATCATCCCGGCTTACCGGGCTAGACCGGCGGCGGCCCGTGCACGCCGTCCGGCGCTTCAACGATACCTGGTCGGATCGGGGATGCCGGCGGCGGCGAAGCCCTCGCTGCGGAAGCGGCAGGCGTCGCAGCGCCCGCAGGCGCGGCCGGTGTCGTCGGCCTGATAGCAGGAGACGGTGAGCCCATAGTCGACGCCGAGGCGCGCGCCCGCCTGGATGATCTCCGATTTGGAAAGGGTGATGAGGGGGGTGTGGATGCGAAACCGTGCGCCTTCGACACCAGCTTTGGTCGCCAGCCGGCAGAGTGCCTCGAAGGCCTGGATGAACTCCGGCCGGCAATCGGGATAGCCGGAGTAATCCAGGGCATTGACGCCGATGAAGAGGTCGCGGGCCTCGATGACCTCCGCGTAGGCGAGCGCCAGGCCGAGCAGCACGGTGTTGCGCGCCGGCACATAGGTCACCGGGATACCCTCGCCCGGGGCTTCGGGGACTTTGATGCCGGGATCGGTCAGGGCCGAGCCGCCGAGGCGGTCCAGATCGAGGCGCAAGAGCTCGTAGTCCTCGACGCCGAACGCATCGGCGACGGCGCGCGCCGAAGCCAACTCCGCACGGTGGCGCTGGCCGTAATCGACCGTGAGCCCATGGCAGAGGTAACCCTCGGCGCGGGCGATGGCGAGGGTGGTGGTCGAGTCCAGCCCCCCCGAGAGCAGCACCACCGCGCGCTCAGCGTCCCGGGACATCGCCCCACAGGACCTTGTGCAGTTGGATCTGGAAACGCACCGCGAGGCCGTCGGCCAACACCCAGTCCGCCAGGAGCGCCGGGTCCAGTTGACCATGGCTCGGTGAGAACAGGACCTCGCAGGGGACGGCGAGATCCCGGAGCCTGGCCCGCGCCCATTCATAGTCGCTCCGATCGCAGATCACGAACTTGACCTCGTCCCGCTCGTTGATATAGCGCAGGTTGTCGTAGAGATTGCGGTGGGCCTCGCCCGAGCCGGGTGTCTTGAGGTCCACGACCTTCATGACGCGCGGGTCTACTCCCGAGATATCCAGCGATCCGCCGGTCTCGAGCGAGACGCGGTAGCCCGCATCGCAGAGGCGCGTGAGGAGCGAGAGGCAGGCCGGCTGGGCCAGGGGCTCGCCGCCCGTGACGGTGACATAACGGGTCGCGTATTGCCCGACCGCGATGAGGACCTCTTCGAGCGACATGCGCCGGCCGCCTTGGAAGGCATAGGCGGTGTCGCAATACCGGCAGCGCAGCGGACAGCCGGTGAGACGCACGAACACCGTGGGCAGGCCGACACGGCGGGTCTCGCCCTGCAGGGATTGGAATACCTCGGTGACGCGGAGAAAAGGGGTCAGACCCGATTTATTTCTTGCCACCTCGGACATGACCTGCACGCGAGAAAATAAATCGGGTCTGACCCCTTTTCTCCCGCCCTCGGGCCTTACTAATGCTCGAGGCGGATGCGCTGCAGGCGTTCGTCGGCAAGCCGGGCGGCGGTGGTGCCGGGATAGCGGAACTTGAGGCCCTCGAGGCTCCGCTTGGCCTCCGGGATCTTGCCGAGCTCGTGATAGCTGTAACCGATCTTGAGGAGGGCGTGGGTCAGCTTCTGGCTCTCGGGATAGCTCCCCACGAGCTTGTTGTATTCGGAGATGGCGGGCTCATAGCGGTGCGTGACGTAATAGGCCTCCGCCAGCCAGTACTGGGCATTGTCGGCGTGCGGGCTGCCCGGAAAACGCGTGAGAAAGTCGCCGAACGCCGTGATCGACTTGTCGTACTGGCCGATCTTCAGGAGGTCGAAGGCGGATCGGTAGCTGGCATCCTCCGAGGGGGGCTGCACGGTCGCGACGGTGAGCGACGCCGACCCACGGGCCGGGTCGTCGCCGATATCCGGTGGGGCGCCCCGAACGGACTCATCCGCCGGCCGAGCGGCGCCGGGCTCGGCCCCCGGCGCGGGCAGGTTCGCGACGGTCGGCGTGGCCGGGGCGGTGGGAGCCACTGCCGCCGGGACTTCTGCGGCGGCGTCGGTCGTGGGGCTACGGGCCGTACTGCGCTCGATGGCTTCGAGGCGCGCCTCCATATCCTTATACAGCTGCTCTTGGCGCGCGCTCTGCCTGTCCGTGCCGTGCCGCTGCACCTCCATCTCGCCGCGCAGGCGCCTGACCTCGCGGTTCAGCTTTTCGACTTCACCCAAGAGGTCCAGGAGACCGCGGTTATCGAGGAGGCGCTCGACGCGCGCCAGGCGACCCTCGACGGATCCGGCGCCCGGCGCATAGTCCTGACCCGCTACCACGCCCGGCAGCACCAGCAACAGGGCCAGGATACCCTGGGGCGCTCGCCCTCGCGGGAGCGAGGGCCCGTGCTCAGTAGACGATCTCAACGCGGCGGTTTTGTTCATAGGCTTCTTCATCGTGTCCGTCGCTGGCCGGCCGCTCCTCGCCGAAGCTCACGGTTCGGATCTGTCCCTCCGAGCCGCCGAGCAACGTCAATTGCCTGCGCACCGCCAGCGCGCGCCGCTCGCCCAGGGCCAGGTTGTATTCCCGCGTGCCACGCTCGTCGGCATGGCCCTCCAGGGTGATGACGGTCTGGGGGTGGCCGGCGAGGTAGGCGGCCTGCGCCTCGATGACGGGGCGGTACTCGGCCTTCACCTCGTCGCTGTCGTACTCGAAGTAGATCACGCGCCTTTGACCCGGTGCACCGGCCTGGGCGTCCAGGCCCTGGGGCGCGGTGCTACGGACCTGGCCCGGCCGATCACCGGCGGCGCGTGCTTGGGCGTCCATGGCCTCCATCTCGGCGGGCGAGATGCCCTGGTCCCCGACCGGGGCCGCGCCTTCCTCCTTGCCCGTGCCGTCGACCGTTTCGCAGCCCGCCAATATCAAGACCCCAATCATCAGGACCCCAATCAGGATGGGTAGAGCGAAGCTCCGTATGTTTTCCACGGTGTCTCCTCCGGGTTGGTCGTTCCAATCTATTCTCGCGCGCCGGCGGGGCCAATGCCATCGATCCCAATGCTATCGATCCCAATGCTATCGATCCCAATGCTATCGATCCCAATGCTATCGATCCCAATGCTATCGATCCCAATGCTATCGATCCCAATGCTATCGATCCCAATGCTATCGATCCCAATGCTATCGATC
>JBOIDR010000154.1:3490-9132 GCA_050740695.1 Gammaproteobacteria bacterium
CCAAAGCCGTCGATCCCAAAGCCGTCGATCCCAAAGCCGTCGATCCCAAAGCCGTCGATCCCAAAGCCGTCGATCCCAAAGCCGTCGATCAATCTAGCAACGGTCCCCAGGCGGGCTCGCGCACCTCGCCGCCGCCGGCCGCAAGCTGCTGCCGGATGCGACCGTCCACCGAGATCGCCGCGAGCTCTGTCCCACCCGCCCCGACCGTCGCATAGATGATCATCGCGCCGTTGGGCGCGAAGCTCGGCGACTCGTCGAGCCGCGTCTTTGTCAGGACATTCAGGCGCTCGGCGGCGACATCGAGTGTGGCAATGTGGTAGCCGCGGCCGTCGCCGTGCACCAGGGCCAGGAGCTTGCCGTCCGCCGAGTAGCGCGGGCGGGCATTGTACTCCCCCTCGTGGGTGAGCCGCCGCGGTGCGCCCCCCGAGGCGCTCATCTCATAGATCTGCGGACCGCCGCCCCGGTCCGAGGTGAAGGCGATGCGGCTGCCGTCGGCCGACCAGGCGGGCTCGGTATCGATGCCCGGATCGTGGGTGAGGCGCCGGAGCGCACGGCTCCCGAGGTCCATGACATAGACCTCGGGGTTGCCGTCCTTCGACAGGGTCAGGGCCAGGCGCGCCCCATCCGGCGAAAAGGCCGGCGCGCTGTTGATCCCCGGCCCCGCGGCCAAGGTCTCGCGCCCGCCGCTCCGGAGCTCCTGGAGGTAGATCGCCGAGCCGAAGCCCTCGAAGGAGACATAGGCGAGATGCCGCCCGTCCGGCGACCACGCCGGCGACATCAAGGGCTGCGGAGAGCTCAGGAGGGTGTGCGGGTTCTCCCCGTCGGCGTCGGCGACCTCGAGCTTATAGACCTTCTTGCCCCGCCCCGTGCGGGACACCGCCACATAGGCGATGCGAGTCGCGAACGCTCC
This sequence comes from Gammaproteobacteria bacterium, assembly GCA_050740695.1. Lineage (GTDB taxonomy): Bacteria > Pseudomonadota > Gammaproteobacteria > JACCXJ01 > JACCXJ01 > JACCXJ01. Next base: position 4,401 of record JBOIDR010000154.1, read on the forward strand.
GCGCGTGCCGGTCAGCTCCTGGAAGATGAGATCGGCGATCTGATGGGCAACGAGCCGGAGTTTCGCCGCGTCTGCCTTGAACCGATAGGAAATGATCTGGCTGCCCTTGTAGACGTCCAGGAGCCAGAACTGGATCTGGTGCTCGGCGTCGGTGCCGGGTCCGATCCGGCCGATCACGAGGTTCTCCATGCCGAGCCTGCGCCAGTCGGCGAAACCCACCGCTCCCGGCTCCGCCGGCCGGCCGGGCATGTCCGCGCGCGCCATGGGCTCGAAACGCGCGCTGCTCTCGAGGTCGGCGGCGATGACCCGGGCCATGTCCACCGGCAGGGCCGGACCGGTGTCGCCCCCGAACGGGACCACGGCGATGGGCAGTGCGCCCTCCACACCCTTGGTGATCTTGATGGTCAGCACGGCCTGCGCACGAGGCAGCCAGCACAGCACCAGGAACGCGAGCGGCCAGAGGCGATGGGATCGTTTCATGGGGGGTTAGGCCTGGGGGTCGAAGATGAACTCGATCTCGCGCATCTGCTGGAAGAGCCGCGGGTCGTCCGGCACGGGCAGCGGCGAGGCCTTGCGCACGGCGATCTCGGCCTGCCGATCGAAGAGCACGTTGCCGCTCGATCGTACCACCTTCGCATCGACGACGTCGCCCCCCGGGACCATCTTGACCAGGAGCGTGCACTTGAGACCTCTTTGTGGAATGGTGAAGGCCTTCTCGATCTGGGTCGTGATGAGGCTCAAGAAACGGTCGATCTCGCTCTGGTCGCGCGCGGCCTGCTGTTCGGCCTCGATTTGCTGTGCCAGCTCACGTGCACGTCGCTCTTCCTCTTGACGCTTTTTCTCGGCCTCGGCCTCCTTACGCTTTTTTTCCGCGTCGGCCTTGGCTTCCGCCTCCTTACGTTTCTTCTCCGCCTCGGCCTTGGCTTCCGCTTCTTTGCGTTTCGCCAGGGCCTCGGCTTCCTCACGCTTCCGCTCCTCTGCCGCTTTGGCCTCGGCGCGTTGTTTTTCCTCTTCTAGGCGCTGTTTCTCGAGCGCGATCCGGCGTTTCTCTTCCGCTTGGCGCTTGGACTCTTCCCGTTTGCGCTTCGCTTCGGTCGCCTGCAGCTCTTTCTGTTCCGCGGCCTTGGCCTTTTCCAGGGCGTCCTTTTCCTTCTTGACCTCGGCGAGGCGCCGTTCTTCGTCCTGCCGTTTGGCCTTGGCGGCGCGGAGCTCGCTCTCCGCGGTCCGGCGCCGCGCCAGTTCCTCATCGCGCTTACGCCGTTCGGCCTGCTCCAGCCGCTCGACCTCGGCCTTGACCTTTTGCTCATCGACCGTCACGGCCTGCACCACCGCGGTCCCCTGGCGCTGGCCCGCCGGGGGAGGTGTGAGGTCCAGGCTCACGATGAGGAGCCCGATCGCGAGCAGGTGGATGCCAACGGCCAGCACCAGCGATCGAAACGAGCGGAACCGGTCGACGCGCATCGGGCTCTATTTCTTCCCAGGATCGTCCCGAGGATCGTTAACCTTGGGCGGTACGGTCATGAGACCAACGCCCTTGACGCCGGCGCCCTGCAGGAGCGCCATGAGCTCCAGGACGCGCGCGTAGGAGACGCCGCGGTCGCCGTTGACCAGGACCGGGACGCCGGGCCGGTAGCGCAGCACCGCACCGACGCGGTTCACGAGCGTCTCGGAGGCGACCGGCGCATTCCGGTCCTCACCGAAATCCAGGTAGAACCTACCCTTGGCGTCCACGGATACGATGAGCGGTTCCATATCGCTCGGCGGCACCGGCTGCGAGGCGATCTCGGGGAGGTCTACCTTGACGCCCTGGGTGATGAGCGGTGCCGTGACCATGAAGATGATGAGCAAGACCAGCATCACATCGATGTACGGTACGACGTTGATGTCCGAGACCAGCCGCCGGCGTCTGTGCCGCCGCGACCCGACGGAGCCGCGGTAGGCCATCAGCTATGGGCCTGCCGGTGCAAGATGGAGTAGAACTCCTCGAGGAAGATGTCATAGCGGCTGAACAGATAGTCGATCTCGCTCGAGTAGCGGTTGTAGCCGACCACCGCCGGGATGGCGGCAAAGAGCCCCATGGCGGTCGCGACCAGGGCCTCGGAGATCCCCGGGGCGACCATGGCGAGGGTCGCCTGATGGACGTTACCGAGCGCCTGAAAGGCGTTCATGATCCCCCACACCGTCCCGAAGAGCCCGATGTAGGGGCTGACCGAGCCGACCGTGGCGAGCGAAGGCAGGGACTGCTCCAGGTCCTCGATCTCGCGGTTCAGGGCCACGCGCATCGAGCGTTGCGCGCCCTCCAGGATCGCCATGGGCTCGAGCCCATCCTGTTGGCGCAGGCGTGCGAACTCCTTGATCCCGGCCTCGAAGATACGTTCCAGCCCAGCCGGCTCGTGGCCGCGCTGGGTGATGCGGTTATAGAGGTCGGTCAGATCACCGGCCGACCAGAAGCGCTCCTCGAACCGGTCCGCATCGCGGCGCGCCCTGCGGATCAATGCGCGCTTGGTGAAGATCACCGTCCATGACCACAGCGAGGCCAGGAGTAGGATCAGCATCACCAGCTTGACGAGCAGACTGGCCCCGAGCACCAGGCTGGTCATCGACAGGTCAACAGCCATGGCGTAGCGCTAAGAGCAAGGACGGTTTACTCGCCGCCGAACAGATCGAGGCTCCGGGCCGGTGGGGCGTAGCCGAAGTGCACGAAGGCCGCGCGCGTGGCCGTGCGCCCCCGCGGGGTGCGCATCACGAAGCCCTGTTGGATGAGGAACGGCTCGATGACGTCCTCGATCGTACCGCGTTCCTCGCCTATGGCGGCCGCCAGGCTGTCGATGCCGACCGGGCCGCCGTCGAATTTCTCGATGAGGGTAACAAGCAGCTTCTGGTCCATGAGGTCAAAGCCGTGGTCATCGACCTTGAGCAGATCGAGGGCCTTCTGGGCGAGCACCTCGCTGATCCGCCCGTCGCCTCGCATCTCGGCGTAGTCCCGCGCCCGCCTGAGGAGGCGGTTGGCGATGCGCGGCGTGCCCCGCGAGCGCCGGGCGAGCTCATGGGCCCCGGCGGCCTCGGTCTCGACCCCGAGGAGCCGCGCCGAGCGCGTGACGATCTGGGTCAGATCGGCGATGTCGTAGTATTCGAGCCGTTCGACGATCCCGAAGCGGTCGCGCAACGGCGAGGTCAGGAGCCCGGCCCGGGTCGTGGCCCCGACCAAGGTGAAGGGCTGCAGGTCGAGCTTGATGGCGCGCGCCGCCGGACCCTCACCGATCATGATGTCGAGCTGGAAATCCTCCAGCGCGGGATAGAGGATCTCCTCGACCACAGGGCTCAGGCGGTGGATCTCATCGATGAACAAGACGCCGCGGCGCTCCAGGTTGGTGAGGATCGCGGCGAGATCGGCGGGGCGCTCCAGGACCGGTCCGGAGGTCTGGCGCAGGCTCGCCCCCAGCTCGTTGGCGATGATGTGGGCGAGTGTGGTCTTGCCCAGCCCCGGGGGACCGAAGATGAGCACGTGGTCGAGTGCCTCGTGGCGCTTGCGGGCCGCGCCAATGAAGACCTCGAGCTGCTCCCGTACCGGCCGCTGGCCGACGTACTCCGAGAGCCGGCGCGGGCGCAAGCCTTCCTCGGCGCCGGCATCCTCGGGCGTCGGCTCCGGCAGGACGACGCGCTCAGGCCTGGAGATCACTGCGGCATCACTTTGGGGGTATCGCTTGGGGAGGGCATCACGAAGGGCATCCCGCCGCTAGCTAAGGTCGATCAAGCCAGTGTAACCCCAGCCGCTGGGCCCGGCTACGCACTGCACCTCCGGGTAGTGTCTCAGTTTGCCAGGGCGGCCACTTCCTCCAGAGACCAGACGTGATCGGACACCCCTGCGGCCGCCCAGAATGGGGCGACGCGGCGGCGGGTCGCATGGGGCCGGTGCCTGAAGCACACCAACACCCCATTGACACCGGTGGGATGTCCCTATTAGAGTGTTTGATATATGTGACTTTTTCTCACTATTTTTGTGAAAAAACCCACAGACCTTCCTATGGTCATGGGGATAAGATTGTTCGTGTTGTTGTCTAACAACCGGCAATATGTTCTAGGCAGACCGAGCGACGGTTGATTGTTGGATGTTGTAACCGATTGATAGTATGGCATGTAGCGACCCAGCCATCAGCTGGCAGCATTCTTGCCGTTACTGCCGTACGTTGTGTACGGCCATGCGCCATCTGCGTCAACATATGGCGCAATTTTCTCGTAAATTGATGCCTTTTAGAGGAGAGCGATACGATGGGTAACCTATGCTATCTCAAAGATACATGCCCTCTCTGACAAAGAAGAGGGCGGACAAAGGGGGCACCGGCCCCAAAATCTGACCGGTGCCCCCTGCGACGTGGTTCAAGTAAGCCGCTACGCGGCAGGGTCGCTTCGCCCCCGTAGCCGCTCAATTCATAGAGTCCGAGGGTCCGGGCCGCGGTACTGGCCGCGGCCGCCTGTGGACTTCTGCCACCTCCCAGCTTTTGCAACCGCAGGTAGCCTCAGCCGTTGCCTCGTGGCGCCGCAGTCCGCCTATGGCATGCCCGCCATGCGCCACCCCCCCGCTTTGAACCCACACATCGCCTGTTGTAGACCCTAACGTTGCATAAATTTCGCTTGGCTGAGGATCTCAGGCGGCTTGCAGCGCGTCGAGGTAATGCAACAACTCCTCTTGGACCGCCGGATTGGCGGACATACTGAGGGTGAGCTGCCCCTG
>JBOIDR010000155.1:0-8632 GCA_050740695.1 Gammaproteobacteria bacterium
CTGAAGGAATCAGCCGCCCGCCTTGCCAAACGCGCACAGACCGCCTAAAGTCCACACGTCTCGCCGCCTCGGGGGTGGGGGAATTTGACCCGGCCACAAGTGGAGGACTTTGAGGTGGCCACCGGGGCCGAGGCCATTCCACCGCGCGATGAGCTCGGGTGTGTTGGGATTGTTTACTGCCGGACTTACCCGGCAGGCCAGCATCGATTCCGAAGGATAAGAACTATTGGTAGCCCGCCACCTGGTCATGGAAACGCACCCGGCGCCGCACCGCGCATAAGAGCTCGTAGGGAATGGTGTCGGCGCAGCGCGCCACCTCCTCGACCGGCAGTTCCGGTCCCCACAGGATCACCGGCTCGCCCACGCGCGCCCCGGGGCAGCGGCGCAGGTCCACGGTCAGCATGTCCATGGAGGCCTTGCCGATGAGCGCGGCGCGGCGGCCCGCGACCAGGACCGGCGTCCCGGACGCCGCGTGACGCGGATATCCATCCCCATAACCGATGGCCACCACCCCGATCGGCATGTCCTCGGGGCAACACCAGCTCCCGCCATAACCGACCGACTCGCCGGCGGGCACGCGCCGCACCGCGCAGAGCCCCGACACCAGGGACATCACGGGCTGCAAGCCGAGGTCCCCGGCCGTGCGCCCGGCGAAGGGGGAGACCCCATAGAGCATGAGCCCGGGTCGCACCCAGTCGAGCTGGGTCTCGGGCCAGGCCAAGAGGGCCGCGGAATTGGCCATGGAACGCTCCCCCGCGATCCCCTGCGTGAGCGCGTTGAAGATCCCCAATTGGACCGCCACCGAGGCATGGTCGGGCTCATGGGCCGAGGCCAGGTGGCTCATGATCCGTAACGGGCGCGCCACCGCGCGGTGCAGGGCGAGGTACCGCCAGAGCGCCCGGAAGCCTTCCGCGGGGAAGCCCAGCCGGTGCATGCCGGTATCGAGCTTGATCCAGAGCCGCAGCGGGCGGCCATCCGGCAGGGCGTCCAGCATCCGCACCTGCTCCTCTGTGTGGATCACGGTATCGAGGTCCAAGCGCCGGATCTCCTGCAGCTCCTGGGATGAAAACGGGCCCTCGAGCAGGACGATGGGATTCCGGATCCCGGCGTCGCGTAGGACCAAGGCCTCTTCGAGACACGCGACGCCGAAGGCCTCCGCGCTCGCGAGCGCCTGGGCCATGGGCACAAGTCCGTGGCCATAGGCATCGGCCTTGATGACAGCCATGATCCGCCGGCCTGGCGCCGCCTGCCGCACCCGCTTGAGATTCGCCTGCGCGGCCTCGAGATCGACGACGACGCGCGCCGGGCGCGTCACCCGAGGTCCCCCCGCCCGCGATCCATCCTGGGCATCCCGTAGCTGTCGGCGGCGAAGTTCTCGAAGCGCGTGTACTGGCCGAGGAAGGTCATGCGCACGGTGCCGATCGGCCCGTTGCGCTGCTTGGCGACGATGATCTCGGCCACGCCCTTGTCGGGGCTCTCCGCGTCGTAGACCTCGTCCCGATAAATAAACACGATGAGATCGGCATCCTGCTCAATGGCGCCCGATTCACGCAGATCGGACATGACCGGGCGCTTGTTGGGGCGCTTCTCGAGCTCCCGATTGAGCTGCGAGACGGCCACGACCGGGACCCGGAGCTCCTTGGCGAGGGCCTTGAGCGAGCGCGAGATCTCGGAGATCTCGGTGGCGCGGTTCTCTTTGGTGCCGGGCACCTGCATGAGCTGGAGGTAATCGACGATCACGAGCCCGAGGCCGTGGTCGCGGGACAGGCGCCGGCAGCGGGCGCGCAGCTCGCCCGGGGTCAGGGCCGGGGCGTCATCGATGAACATCCTGGCCTTCTCGGAAAGCAGCCCCACGGCCGAGATGAGGCGTGGCCAGTCGTCGTCCGAGAGCTTGCCGGTGCGCACCCTGTGCTGGTCCAGGCGGCCGAGCGAGGACATCATGCGCATGGCCAATTGCTCGCCCGGCATCTCCATGCTGAAGATCGCCACCGTGTGCCCGTCTTGGAGCGCGGCATGCTCGGCGATGTTGATCGCGAACGCGGTCTTGCCCATCGAGGGTCGGCCCGCGACGATCACGAGGTCCGAGGTCTGAAGGCCCGCGGTCAGCTCATCGAAATCGGTGAAACCGGTGGCCACGCCGGTGATCGGGCTGTCTTGGTGAAACAGGGTGTCGATGCGCTCCAGGGCGTGGGCGGCCAGCTCTTTGATGTCCCGATAGCCCTGGCGCCCGCGACGATGTTGGTTGGCGATCTCAAAGACCTGGCTCTCGGCCAGGTCCAGGATCTCATCGCTCGTGCGTCCCTCCGGCAGGTAGGCGCGGTCGGCGATGTCGGTGCCGGCGCGGATGAGCTGGCGGAGCACCGAGCGCGACCGCACGATATCGGCGTAGGCGCTGATATTCGCCGCGGTCGGGGTGTTGTCGAGCAACTCCGCCAGGTAGGGGGGCCCCCCGGCCTTGTCGGTCTGACCCGCATCCCGCAGCCATTCGGAGACGGTGATGACATCGTAGGGTTTGGCCGCGCCGGACAGTGCCGTGATGGCGCGGAAGATGAGCCGATGCTCGTGGCGATAGAAGTCGTCGGCCGAGACCCGATCCTCGAGCGACGCGACACTGTCGTTGTCGAGCATGAGGCCGCCCAGCACCGACTGCTCGGCCTCGATCGAGTGCGGCGGGACACGCAGGGCCTCGAGGGCTCCGTCGGCCTTGCGGGGCACGGGGCGATCCATCGAATCGCTGCGCCTTGGATCAGGCGAAGGGTGACTCGATCAGTCGCTCACCGGCCGCTCGTTTTCCCGGGCGATCACGATCTTCAAGGGTGCATCCACCTCCGGGTGCAGGTGCAACTGCACCTCGTGCTCCCCGATCTCGCGCAACGGCCCCTGCGGTAAGCGGATCTCTTTCTTGGTCAGGGGCAGGCCCGACTCGGTGACTGCCCGGGCGATATCCGCCGTACCGATGGAACCGAACAGCCTGCCCTCGGCACCGGCGCGACCCCGGAGGGTGATGCTTACCTGAGCCAGGGCCGCGGCCCGCGCCTGTGCCTTCGACAGCGCGCCGGCCTGTGCGGTCTCGAGCTCGGCCCGCGCCGCCTCGATACTGGCGCGATTGTCACGCGTCGCGCTAATGGCCTTGCGGCCCGGGATCAGGAAATTGCGCGCGAAACCCGGTTTGACCTTCACGGTTTCCCCGAGCTCACCCAGACCGTGCACCTTTTCCAGCAGTATCACTTCCATCGCTTTGCTCCCCCTTCGACTTCAATCAGGCCATCGTTTCAAGTCTTATCGCCGACCGGTAAGTGGCGAAAATTTACCCGGTGATCCAAAAGCCCGAGCGCGGCCAGCGCCACCAGCGCGATCTGCGGCACCACGAGCACGGCCACATACAGTGCCCCCAGCCAGGCATTGGCGAGCTTGCGGTTGCGCACGTAATGGTGGGCGATGGCCAGGCCTTGAAAGCCATATATTGCCACCGCGACCACCAAGAGGTCGGTGACGAGCCCATGACGCTGCCCGAAGACCAGCGCCTCGATGGTGGCGAAGAGCCCCGTGAGGACCACCGCCGGCACTAAGGCGCCCGGCAGCCTGAGCCCCTCGAACTCGGCCCGAAACCCTCCGGGATTGTATAGGAGCGCCTGCCAGTAACGGGCGATGAGCAAGGCGATCATCACGCTCATGGCGAAGGCACCCGCCACCAGGCCGTTCATCATCACGGCCAGGGCATCGAGCATCGCCCGCTCCGGACCCATGTCTTCGTGTTCGGGCGCGGCAGACACGATGTGCTCCAAAACCCCGCGCCACCAGCCCTCGACATCATCGACCAAGACGCGCGCCGCTACCACGGCCGAGACCGCAAGCCCCCCGATGGCGGCGAGCGCGAGCCCTTGCGAGCGGCCCACGCGCAGGACCTGGGCGCAGAGCCAGATCGGCAGCCACCAGGCGACGGCCAGGAACATCGCGGGCCATACGTTGCCGATCCCGACCAGGGTCACGAGCCCGGCCCCGAGCGCCGCATAGCTGACCACCAGGAGACCCTCGCGCGCCCCGTGGCGCAGCGCGTAGAGACCGGCCGCCGCACCGCTCAGGTACGATACCGGCGGCAGGAGCCAGCCGAGCATGCCCAGGGCCGAGACGGTCCCGACCGCCTGCCAGCGACCGCGCATGACGAACTCGGCTAGGGACCGCACGCTGGCCACCTCGACACGTCGTGGCCGCGGGGCATCGACACAAACCGTCAGTGCGCGTCGCAGTACGGCAAGAGCGCCAGGTACCGAGCGCGCTTGATGGCCAAGCCGAGCTGGCGCTGATAACGGGCCTTGGTCCCCGAGATCCGGCTCGGCATGATCTTGCCGGTCTCGGTGATATAGGCCTTGAGGGTGATCAGATCCTTGTAATCGATCTCGGTAAAACCCTCGGCAGTGAAGCGGCAATATCGCTTGCGACGGAAAAAACGCGCCATTGGCTGTCCTCAATCGGGTGAACGAAATTGGGGGGGGTGAACGAAATCGGGCCGCCCGCCCTGGTCCAGTGTTGCGCCGGCGCCCTACCGAGCAGCGCTACCGTCCGTCGGGGCATCGCCGGGCGGGGCATCGCTGTCGCTCACGGGCACGGCCCCGGCCGGGACATCCACAGGCCGCGCGGGACGCTGCTCGTCTCGGCCCTCGCCGGATCTGTCATCCTCGGGGCGCCTGGCCAGCGGAGAAGGCCCGGTGACGGGCGCCTTGCGGCGCATCACCAGGTTGCGCAAGACCGCGTCATTGAATCGAAACGCGGAGATCAATTCATTGAGCGCGGGCGCATCGCATTCGATGTTCATGAGCACATAATGGGCCTTGTGGAGGTCCTCGATGGGGTAGGCCAAGACCCTGCGCCCCCAGTCCTCCAAGCGGTGGATGGCCCCACCCTTGGATTCGACCATGGTCCGGTAACGCTGGACCATCGCCGGGACCTGCTCGCTCTGGTCCGGGTGCACCAGAAACACGATCTCATAATGCCGCATGGAGTCACGCCCTTTGGATTTAAGCCTCCCGACCGGTGGCGAAGACCGCGGTGAGGCAAGGAGAACCCGCCGGTGTTACCGGCCCCGCATCCCCACCGGTCGACGAGCCGCGCACGTAGGGCAGTTTAGTTTATTCTAGCGGTTCGCTGCGGGGGGCGCAATTTGCCGCCGGGGCGATCCCCGCGGGGGCGTCAAAGGTCTTGAGATACTAGCAGGACCAAATCCCCGGGCACGAGGTGCCGCGCCGGGAACGTGAGCGAGAACAGAGCGCAGAGAAGCATAGCCCTAACCTGCCCTCCCCGAAGAAGTTTCGGCCTAAGCCGACGCTGGTGCGGGCGGGCTGGAAGCGAACCAAGGGCGATTCCGTAAGTGATATCGGATCAGGGCGGAGCCGAGCGGTCAAGTTCGATACCGCTATCGAGACCCGGTCCGCTTCATCGTTCGAGGAAGCCGTTGACGGCAGCGAGGTCGCCGGGCGTGAGGGTACCGGCGGCAAACTTCAGACGCAGCGTGTCCAACAGGTAGTTGTAGCGCGCCCGTGCGTAGTCGCGCCGCGCCCCGAACAGCGCCCGCTCGTTGACGACGACATCCACGGCCGTACGCGTGCCCACCTCCAACCCGGCCTTTGTAGAGGTCACCGAGACGATGCTGGATTGCACCGCCTGCTTCAAGGCCTTGATGCGGCTGATCCCCGTCATGATACCGAGAAAGGCCACCCGGGTCCGCCGATAGCTCTCCCGGCGCGCCTGTTCCATTTGTTCGATGGCCTGCTGATGCCGCTCCGCGGCCTCGCGGGTCCGCGAAACCACCGCGCCCCCGGAGAAGATGGGCACGGCCAGCTCGAGGCCGATGGACGTTCCATCGGTTTCATTGAGGAACCCGCCGCTGAAGAATCGAGGGCCAGTTGCGGATGGGTTGGGCACGTTGCTGAACCGGCCGTCGGCCGAGTCGAAGCTATGCCTCCCCACGAGGTTCAGCGTCGGGAAATGGCCGGCCGCCTGACGATCGATCTCCTCGCGGGCGGTATCGACCGCCGCGCCGGCGGCGGCGACGCGGAGGTTCTGCACCAACGCCTGATCGGCCCACACCGCGATGTTCGCGGGCTCGGGGCTCAACAGGGGGATCTGCTCCCTGAGCTTCTGGATCGCGCCCGGCTCCTCGCCGATCACCTCGCGCAAGGCCTCACGCGCATCGTCCTGCAGGTTCCTGGCTTCGATCTCTTGGGCCACGGACAGGTCGTAGCCGGCCTGCGCCTCCTCGACGTCGGTGATCGCGATGAGGCCGACCTCGAAGCGCTGGCGCGTCTCTTCCAGTTGTCGCCGCAGTGCCGTCAACTCGGCCCCCGCGAAGTCCAGGTTGTCCGCCGCCCCAAGGAGTGCGAAATAGCGTTCGGCCAGTCGCACTATCAGCTCTTGGTAGACCGCATCGACCTCGTACTGCGCCTGGCGGATACGGCTGTCGGCTTGTTTGAGCTGGATGAAGCGATCGCGGTGATAGAGCGGTTGGGTCACGTTCAGGCGGTAGCCGCCACTGGTGAAGGTAAAGTCCCCGCCCGTCATTTGCTGCGGGGTCACCCCTTGCGATGTCACTTGCTGAAAGTTACGCGCGACGTTGGCCGTGATGCCGACCGAGGGCAGGAGGCCGGCGCGCGCCTGCGGGAACGCTTCGAGCGTGGCCCGGAGTTCGGCCTGGGCCCCCTTGAGCACCGGATCCCGCTCCGTTGCGAGCTGAAACAAGGACAGGAGGTCGGCGGCGGCGGAGGCCTGAAGCGGCAAAAGGCACGACAGTGTGAGCAGAACGGCCAGGCTGGTACCGCGGCGTCTGCCAGCCGCCCCCGCGCGGGTCGCCCCGCCGAGTCTCGCCCGGACCGGCTGACAGTCGTGGTTCACCGTTCGGCCCTAAGACCCGGCGCCACAGGGGAGACGCATCAGAACACGAATCTCTTGGGCGTCGGCGCGCCCCGCAACGGCGGCAAGTCGGTCTCGAACAGGCCCTCGCGCGCGAATTCCCGCGCACCCACCCGCGTGACGAGCATGGCCTCCATGACCGGCAATTGCCCGACGATGAGGAAGACGCGCCCGCCGATGGCGAGTCGGCGCTCGAAACGATCGCTATAAACCGGTAGGGAGCCGGTCACGGCGATGACGTCGTAGCCCCCCTCCGTCGCCTTGTGCTCGAGACCATTGCCCACCTCGAAGCGCACATTGTCCAAGCCCTGTTGCGACACCCACACCTTAGCGCCGACAGAGAGCTCCGGGTGGATCTCGACCGTCGTGACCTCACGTCCGGAGCGCGCCAGTAGTGCCGTCACATAGCCGCTGCCGGTCCCGATCTCCAGGATGCGGTCGCCGGGCTCGACGGCCAGAACCTGGAGCATACGCGCCTCGACCTTGGGTGCCATCATGACCTCGCCGAACCCGAGCGGAATGTTGGTATCCGAGAACGCCAGGCTGCGGTAGCGGGGCGGCACGAAGTCTTCGCGCGGCACCGACCCCAGGAGGTCGAGGACGCGCTGATCCAGCACCTCCCAGGTCCGGATCTGCTGCTCGATCATGTTCGAGCGTGCTTGTTCGAAATTCATTCCGAAATCTAGCCAAAGACATTTGAAATTTATCGTCCCTTCCCCCTCGAGTAGGACGAGGTCGACCCTATCCGAACCGCGACGCTCGACCCCCACCCTGACCGTCCCCCGCTACGCAGGGGAGGGAACCCGGAGACTCCCTCCCCTGTCCGCGCTTTCTGCGGACGGGGGAGGGTGGGGTGGGGGCCAAGCCCTTCAGCCGCTGACCAAGCCTCGTCTCCGCCTGACACGCCTGGCCCCCACCCTAGCCCTCCCCCGCTGCGCAGGGGAGGGACTTACCCTGGCGCTTGCAGCTGATTGACTTTGCATGTGAATCAGGAATTGCTCGAGCGGTGTTGTTCGACATTTACGACGCAAGTATCTATCCAGGGGCGCCTGCCTCGCCGACGGTGGCCCGACAGAACGGGGTACACTTGCCAGGTATCGCTTGCCAAAGGGCGGCCGCATTATATAGGCTTGCCTTATTTCCGGCAGCTAGGGGTGCCCTCGGCGGATGAGAGCGCGCGAGGGCTGAGAGCATACCCTTCGAACCTGAACCGGCCAGAACCGGCGTAGGGAAGCGCACCGATCGCCAAGCTCCTACGCCTTGTCGTCCCAGCGAGGTGTAGCCATGGCATCAGTCCCGAAATCCGATCCGAGGCATCTTCTACCGTTAGGCGGTCCTTCGGCCGGCGGCATAGCGGAGGCCCCGGTGCCGCGCTCGTTTCCGAGCTCACGCAAGGTCTATGTCGCCGGCTCGCGCCCCGACCTGTGCGTCCCCATGCGCGAGATCCGGCTGGCCGATTCCGCATCCCGTAGGGGGCCCATCGCCCACGACGCGGTGACGGTCTACGACACCTCGGGGCCGTACACCGATCCGAAGGCCCACATCGACCTCGGCGCGGGCCTGCCACCGCTACGGACCCGCTGGATCGCGGAGCGCGGTGATGTCGAGGAACGGCCGGCGGACGCTTTCGGCGAGCGCTCCGAACCCGCCGCCCGCTCGCGGCTCGTGTTCACGCGCCCGCGCCCCCCTTGGCGGGCGAAGGCCGGCGCCAACGTCACCCAGATGCACT
>JBOIDR010000156.1:0-8602 GCA_050740695.1 Gammaproteobacteria bacterium
GGGGAACGATGACACGGGGAACGATGACACGGGGAACGATGACACGGGGAACGATGACACGGGGAACGATGACACGGGGAACGATGACACGGGGAACGATGACACGGGGAACGATGACACGGGGAACCATGGTGACGGTACGCATCCCGATGCCGCTTCGGACCTTCACCGGCGGCGCCGCCGAGGTGGTCGGCAGCGGGGCCACCGTGCGGGAGGTATTGGCGGCGCTCGGGCAGGACCACAGCGGGCTCCTGCCCCGGATCCTCACCCCCGAGGGCCAGATCCGGAGCTTCGTCAACATCTACCTCGGCGAGCACAACGTGCGGGTATTGCAAGGCCTCGACACGAGCGTAGCCGAGGGCGTGGTCTTATCCATCATCCCGGCCGTCGCGGGCGGGGCCAAAAAGGAGGTGAAGGGCCCCGCGCGCGAACGCCGGCTCCTCGATCTGCGCGCCCGCATCCCCGAGCTCAGTCCCGGCGACGCCCACGCCATGCAACAGCAAGGGGCGGCGCTGGTAGATGTCCGCGAAAAGGACGAGATCGCCCAAGGTAGCCCGGCCGGTGCCCACCGTTTGGGCCGGGGTTTCCTGGAATTGCGCGCCGAGGAGGCGATCCCGGACCTCGATCGGCCGGTGCTGGTGATGTGCGGGGGCGGGACGCGCTCGCTGTTCGCCGCCGAGGACCTCTTGCGCCTGGGCTATCGGGATGTGCGCTCCGTCATCGGGGGGTTCACGCGCTGGAAGAACGAGGGGCTGCCCTTCGAGTTACCGCTCCGCCTGGACGAGCAGAGTCGCGAACGCTACTCCCGGCACCTGCTCATGCCCGAGGTGGGGGAGGTCGGACAGCACCGGCTCATGGCCTCGAAAGTGATGCTGGTCGGGGCCGGCGGTCTGGGCTCGCCGGTCGCGCTTTATCTGGCCGCGGCCGGGATCGGCACCATCGGGATCGTGGACCACGATGTGGTCGACCGCAGCAACCTCCAGCGCCAGATCCTGCACACCGACGCCCGCGTCGGGACCCCCAAGGTGGACTCCGCGCGCATGACCCTGCTCGCGCTCAATCCCGCGCTCCGCATCGACGGGCATGCGCTGCGCCTCGACAGCCGCAATGTCGAGGACCTCCTCCGGGGTTATGAGGTGGTCGTGGACGGCTCGGACAACTTCGCGACCCGTTATCTCGTCAACGACGCCTGCGTCAAGCTCGGGATCCCCAATGTCCATGGCGCCGTGTTCCGGTTCGAGGGTCAGGTATCGGTGTTCTGGCCCCGCTACCCGAAAGCCGCCGGACCCTGCTATCGCTGCCTCTATCCCGAGCCCCCGCCACCGGAGCTCGCACCGTCCTGCGCCGAGGCCGGGGTATTGGGTGTACTGCCTGGGGTCATCGGGCTTTTGCAGGCGGTCGAGACGGTGAAGCTCGTCCTCGGGATCGGGGAGCCTCTGATCGGCCGCATGCTCTATTACGATGCGCTGGCCGCGCGTTTCTCCGAGCTTCGGCTAACACGCGACCCCGAGTGCCGCTATTGCGGCGCCGGCGCGCACTTCCCGGGCTATATCGACTACGAGGACTTCTGCGCCGTCGCGAGCGGATGATGGAAACCCTCGCCGGGACCGAAGCGCGTGGGCTCCCGGCCGCGATCGGCCATACACCGCTCGTGGCTTTGGAGCTCGGGGCGCCGAGCGTTTTACCGGCGGGCGCCGCGTCCTCGACTCCTCGTCGGTCGCAGCGCTCATGGCGCGGCGCCCAAGCCGGAGTTGCCGCGGTGGCTGCTTACTCGCCATCAGGTGATGGCCCGGCCCTATTCGATGGGCTCGGCGGCATCGGACTCGAACAGGCTCCGCAGCTCCTCGGCCGCTTGCTTCGCGCTCTGGATGAGGGCGGTCTCATCGTGGTAGATCGCGTGCTGCCGTTTGAGCAGGGCCTCGTCGTGGGCGCGGAACATCCTCACCGTTCGTTCCCCCTCCGCTCTCGCTACACCTAATCCCCAAAGAACCTCGCGCGCCATCTCCAGGCTGGAGAGATAGGTATCGCGATACAGCACCTCGACGTCGAGATCCATGAGCTTGTGGCAGTGAAAGCGGTTGCGCGCCCGCGCGTGGATGGGAACACGCGGGAAGTGCTTGCGCAACAGGCTCGCGATCTTGACGGAGGTCTCGATGTTGTTGATGGCGAGCACGAAGAGCCTCGTATTCTCGACCTTGGCCGCCCGCAGCAGCTCCAGGCGCGAGGCATCGCCGTAATAGATCTTGCTGCCGAACCGGCGCACGAAGTCGACCTGGGGCTGACTGATCTCGAGCGCCGTGAACGCGATGCCGCGCATGCGCAGGATGCGCGCGATGATCTGGCCGAAGCGCCCGAAGCCGGCGATGACCACCGGGTTGGCGGGCTCGTCGATGCGGTCGTATTCGGGCTCCTCGTGTCGCGCGGCCCAAGGCTTGAGCACCTTGTCGTTCATTAGAAAGAGCACGGGGGCAAACATCATCGACAGGGTGATGGCCATCACCAGCGTTTCGGCCGTCTCGGTGGCCACGATGTGGTAGTCGCGCGCAAGGCCGAACAGAACGAAGGCGAACTCACCGCCCGCCGCGAGCGCGATGCCGAGGTTGCGGGCGGTATCGCCACCGCAGCCGGCCACCCTCCCGATGAGATAGAGCACGGCGAACTTGATGAGAATGAGCGCGGTAGCGAGGCCGATGAGCAGCAGCCCCTGCTCTCCGACGAGGCCGAGATTCACCGACATCCCGACGGCGATGAAGAAAAGGCCGAGCAGCAGGCCCTTGAACGGCTCCAGTTCCGCCTCGATCTCATGGCGGAATTCCGAGTCGGCCAGCAGGACGCCCGCTAGGAAAGCGCCCAGTGACATCGAGAGTCCGAGCGCGTGCATAAGCAGCGCCGCCCCGATGACCGCCAGCAATGCCGCCGCGGTGAAGATCTCGCGGGTGCCGAAGCGGGCCACGGCGCGGAACACCACCCGCAGCAGCTGGTGGCCAACCACCACCATCGCGACGATCACCGCGAGCGCACGCGTGATCCCGACCCAGTCCACGCCCGTCTCCGACAGTTCCGGACCGACTGCCAGAAGCGGCACGATGGCGAGCATCGGGATCACGGCGAGGTCCTGGAACAGCAGGACGGCAAACGCCTCGCGCCCGTGCCGCGTGGTCAGCTCGCCACGCTCCGCCAGCGTCTGCAACACGAACGCAGTGGAGGACAAGCCTGCCCCCACCCCAATCACCACCGCTGCCAGCCAGGACTGCCCCATGACCACGGCGAGCAACGCGATCGGCAGGGCGCTCAGCAGCAGTTGGGCGCTGCCCAGCCCGAACACGGTCCGGCGCAGGACCCAGAGCCGCGAGGGTTGCAGCTCCAGGCCGATGATGAAGAGCAAAAGCACCACGCCGAGCTCGGAGAAGTGCAGCGTGTTCTCGACATCGCCAACGAGCCCAAGACCCCACGGGCCGATGAGCATGCCGGCGACGAGATAGCCGAGGACGGTGCCGAGGCCAAGTCTCTTGAAGAGCGGCACGATGATGACGGCCGCGGCTAGGAAGATGGCGATTTGTCCGAGCATAGGGGGATGGTTCAATGGGCCGGATGGATACGCGACGCTGGATATCAGCTTCGGATGACGCTGGCAACATCTGGCGGCGCAGGCGCGAAAGCAAGCGCCTCGTTAATTAATCCCGGCGCCGGCATCTGACTGTCTCGATCTCTTCCGACGCGATGTGCCGATTCTTGAGCGAGTGCCTACTTCAACACCTCCCGCTTCATCTCTTCAAGCGATAACCTCTTGCCAACCCTGAATTCCTCCCTGGCTGCCTCGATAATGGCCCTAAACTCTGGATTGGTGCTTAAGGCCAAAGCCTCGCGATCCACATGCTTCAGCGATACTAGCGCGGCTATGGGTTTCTTCTTGGATGTCAGAACGAGGATATCGTCATCCAATGCCTCCGCATAATCCGATAAAGGTTTCGATGCGTCGGATAGCTCTATCGTTTTCATCGTTGTGGAACACCTCGAATAGTTCTTCCCGGAACGCCACCTTGGCGTTCTTATGGGTGCGCCTGACGACGTTACTACCGGGGAGTGCCGCATCGATCGTCGCGGCCTCCTCGGTCTTCCTGAACGCGACTGGGTCGGCGGGTCGCGCAGCGTCGAGCCGATCGACAGCGCCGAGGTCAAGGAGAACGCTGGCGACCGTGAGATAGCCCACCTGTGCGCCGGGGTAGCCGGTCTTGACAGCGACCTCCTGGGTACTGCCGTCGATCGCCACGATGAACTCGGGGAGCGGTTCTTCCGCTCCGGGGGGAACGCTCGGCGTGATGGCCGGTTCGGATGTGCCGGGCGTGCGGACTTGCGCGCGACGCAAGAGCTACTGTACGCGCTCGGTCTCGGCAATCCGTCGCAGCGCCCGGTACCCGGCGAACTCGCCTTCGTAAGGCATCAGGCGCCCTCACCCGTCGAGTCGATCCAAAAAAGATCGACCTGGACCGGCACCACGTACGGGTTGGAGAGCGTCTTCACCCGAAGGAAGCCCTTGTCCTGCGCTCGGAGGATGCTGCCCTCGAAGTCGGCGAAGTCGTAAAACTTGCGGATCTCGCGGGTCTCGTCCGTGTTGTTCAGGTGCCCGATGAACCAGTTGGCGGTGTTTCTCAGGATGTTGCGCTGTATGGAGCTGACCTCCTGCGTCGCGTACACGAGGCCGATGTGGTACCGCACCCTCCTTGGCGGTTCGGACCCAAACGTCCGACGTGTCCAAGTCGCTTGACGACGGCAGGATGTTGTGTGCCTCCTCGACATAGACGAGTATGTCTGGAGGCTCCTTGGCGGTCCGGAACAGCTCCTGGTTGCGCTCGAAAATGCGCCACATTACCCGATCTGCGGCGCCCTTGTTCAACTCGGGCTCGCCGCTCGATTGGTCGATGATGACGAGCTTCCCCTTCGTGAGATGGTCGCAGATGTCCTCCGCGTAGTCAGTCGAAGTGTCCGGCGTGTGCTGCGCCTTCACGCGGCCGATCAGCCGCGATCCGTTCGGGTAACTGAACATTTCGAGAATCTTGCGGACATCATCGGCCCACGATCCGGAGCTGCTGCGCTGCACATAAGCTGTATCGAAGGCACCCCAGCCGGAGCTGTTGTCCTTGATGAAGTCGCGCAAAGTTTCGAAAGCCTGCGCGAGCTCCGCCCACGAGGGGCTAGTCTTCGCGAGTATCGTGGCACAACTTGCGTACGCAGCGGGGTCCTTACCCACCGGGGAGCTGAGCGCGTTGCGCAGGTCCTGATTGAAGAGGCCGCTCGTGCTAGGGCGGAGGCTCGCTGGGGGATTGAGGCCCGCCTTGAAGAGCAGCGCGCGGTACGCGAGCACGCGCCGGTTATGCCGAGTTACGGCTGAACGGTCGGTGGGATCACGCGCCTCGAAGCGCGCGTCGCAAAAGTTGCTGATATAGTTGGAGCTACGGTTCGGGGCGAGTGCGGTGTCGATGATGCTCTTTCCGATCTCCAAGTTTTCGTCGACGAAGAAGTTGAGTTTCATGAGTCGCCGACCGGGATCGTTGGGGTGCGGCGTAATGCCGTACGTAATGACGTCGCCCTTTAGGTTCGCGTGTTCGTCCGAGGGGCCGGATCCCCACACGTTCTTGATCGCCGTGGGCACGGTTCCTTGCGCATCCTGCGTGTTCTCGTTGGCGTACTCTCCATTCGGGTCGAACACGATCTGGCCGATTCGCAACGGGTCCTGGTGCCATCGAAGCTCGAAGATCACCTTGAGCATCACCTTGGTCGTGTTCGACTTTCCCGTGCGTGTCATGCCGAAGAGCGCCGACTTCTGCCCGAGGAGATCACGCGGGATGATCGAGACCGGCACGTGGGCGACGTGCTGGAACCGCCGATGCGTGGACGCGTACCGCACCCGCCCGATCACTACGGCCGCATCTGAGAATTCGCCGTACGTCACGGCGTCTCGATAGTTGACGATGCGCTCAAGGAACTCGCCGCGCGGCTTGAACACCTTGAGGCCCTTGTTCGGATAGTAGTTGCTGAGGTCGCAACCGAATGAGAGCGCATAGTTGCGCTCCTCATCTGAGCCAATGTTCGTGACGTAGAACGTCCCGAGGACGCGGCACCGGACGCCTGCGTAGCTCAGGATGTTATGCGTTGTCGGATCCATCACCGCCCGGTCATCCCAGTCCTTGTCGATTTCACCACTCACACGCTGAGCGGTCTCGACCCGCACCCGGAGTGCCTCCGCCGCGTTGGGGAGATCGGCGTGGTCCAAAACACGCAGCAGGAGTACCGACGCATCCTCCTCGCGGATGTCGATCACTGCCGCCGGGTGGATCCGGGTTGCCACCAAGAACGAGAGCGCTGGGATACCTCCGACGCGCGCACGGTAGTGGTCGTGGATCTGCACGAGCGCGTCGGCGTAGCTCAGCGAGTAGACGTCGCCGACGTATGCGGTTTCGTCCACAAGCCCCGCGATAAGGCGTCCGCCCTGCTCGATTCGAGTTGTGACTGGCCCAACTCCCTGCTGAGCTTGGAGACGACATCAGTCATTTCTGCTCCTTACGTAGGTGCGTAGAGGGGTCTATCGAACTGCTCTAGATTGACGCCGGGGCCCATCTCGATCGGTGGCAGGTATGTTAACCGCGTTATTGTCGAGCACATCGGCGTCGTTCAACAGTCGACTAAGGAACCTGGACAAGCAATTAAGAATAGTATGCACGGCGTACATACGAGTCGATTTCAGACGGAAGGTAAGTATTAAGGATAGGAGATTCAAGGCGGCCTTGCAATTGACGATGCTTGGTCGGACGCTGAGTGGTGTTTTGACGGTCTGACAGGCGTCGGTGGCCGAATCACACCGTCGGTGTCGCACCACAAGACGAGGTCCGGGTATGTCCTCGCGCCGTGCCCTGAGCGGGGGGACGTGCAGCTCGATGACGTTGATGCGGTAGTACAGGTCCTGGCGGAAGCGGCCGTCGGTGGCCAGGGCCGCGAGGTCCTTGTGGGTAGCGCTCAGGATGCGCACATCGACCGGCACCTCCTGCTGCGCACCGATGGGGCGCACGCACCTCTCCTGAATGGCGCGCAGGAGCTTGACCTGCATGGGGATGGGGAGCTCCGCCACCTCGTCTAGGAACAAGGTCCCCCCGTGCGCGGCCTGGAAGAGTCCCGGTTGGTCCGCCACAGCCCCGGTGAAGCTGCCCTTCCTGTGTCCGAAGAACTCGCTCTCCAAAAGGTCCTGCGGGATGGCGCCGCAGTTGACCGGGACGAAGCGCTGGCCGGCCCTGGGCCCCTGATCGTGGATGTTGCGGGCCACCAACTCCTTGCCGGTCCCCGACTCGCCGGAGATGTACACCGGCGCCTGGCTGCGGGCGAGCTTGGTGATAGTCGCGCGGATCGCCCGCATGGCCTCGGAATCGCCGATGAGGCGAGTCTCCGCCTCGGGGCGGCGCTCCGAGACGCGCAGGGCCTGGCCGACCACGGCCCTGAGCCCGCCGAGGTCGATGGGCTTGGTGATGAAATCGAGGCACCAGGCTTGTCGCA
Organism: Gammaproteobacteria bacterium; assembly: GCA_050740695.1. Lineage (GTDB taxonomy): Bacteria > Pseudomonadota > Gammaproteobacteria > JACCXJ01 > JACCXJ01 > JACCXJ01. Next base: position 7,543 of record JBOIDR010000156.1, read on the forward strand.
TATGCACAGCGCATATACAATCCGCCGCTTGAACACTTGGGATAAAGCCAAGCGCCAGCAGAACTTGCAGGATCACGGCATTGACTTTGCCGATCTCGACGGCTTCTTCGACGGCGACTTGCTCACCCGTGAGGATATGCGCGAAACCTACGGCGAGGTGCGCTACCAAAGCATCGGGGTGTTCAACGGCGTATCCCTGTTCGTGGCTTGGACGCCCCGCGGCGAGCAAGGCGACATCCCCCATCTGATCTCGCCACGAAAGGCGGAAAGTCATGAAGAGCAAGCGTGGTTCCAGCGCTACCGCAAGCGCTAAGGGCAAGACGGACTGGGTGCGGGTGCGCGCGATGAAAGATGCGGACATCCCGTTCACGGCCGACGCGCCGCGCACGTCGGCGGAGGACTGGGCGGACGCTGTGGCGCATCGCGGTCTGCCCCTCCCCGCGCGCAAGGAGCAGATCGCGCTGCGTGTGGACGCAGACGTATTGGCGTGGTATCGCGCGCAGGGCCCGGGCTGGCAAACGCGCATGAACGCGGTGTTGAAGGCGTTTCGAGACCGAGCGGCAAAGCCCATGTAAGGGTCGCTCATGCTTCTTGCCTCAGTCCGGCCGCATTGCGCAACCGATCACCGGCCCGCGGCGAAGCCGGCGCCTGGGCCGGGTTGTAATCCGTCGACTGCGTGGCGATGCGCTGGCAATCCGCGACCTCCATTTGCATCTGATCTTGGGCCTGGGCAGACCCGCCAATGCTTTTCGGTCTGAGAGAGAGCAAAGGTAAGTAGTGTTCTCACAGCAAGAGGGGGCTTGGAGAGGTACCCGAAACTTTGGCTAATACGTTTTAATCGATCGGGGGAGCTAAAATGAGATACCCAATCCTGGTAACACCGGCCACCGCCTTGGCCGCGTCTCTGAACGGCTGCCCGGTACGACATCTGATATCTAGCCAAAGACATTTGAAATTTATCGTCCCTTCCCCCTCGATAGGATGAGGTCGACCCTATCCGAACCGCGACGCTCGACCCCCACCCTGACCGTCCCCCGCTACGCAGGGGAGGGAACCCGGA
>JBOIDR010000157.1:0-8521 GCA_050740695.1 Gammaproteobacteria bacterium
AACGATGCATCACTGTCCATACTGTCGAGCATGCTTGCATTTTGATAAAATCAAGTGTGAAAGATCGGTGTGGGGAAAAGCCAGTTAACTGAGAGAAAAAAGGGGGCTTGACAAAGCTATGACAGGAAGCGGTGAGGTTGCTGAACATGTCGCCGTACTCCGGCTGCTCGTACATGTCGGCGCGGGTATGGAAGCGGCGGCCGGCCACCCGGACGCCGCGGTTGCGGTTGCCGCCCAGCTCGCTCAGGAGGTTCGCGCCCGCGTCCTTGTAGTCGGGGTTCATCCCGCCGGTCCAGATGTGCATCGTGTTGTGCGGGTTCTGGTCGAGGAAGCCGAAGGAGTCGTTGTAGAAGCCGCCGCCGAAGTCGCGGAAGGTGCGCAGCGCCAGGATCTGCTTGATGTCGTCGGCGGTCGGATAGTGATAATGGATCGCCTGGTTGATCGTCTTGCCGCCGTACTGGGCCGGGTAGCGCAGCGGATACCAGAGCGCGTTGGCGGCGAGCAGCGCGTCGATGAACCGCTTGCGGTGGTCGTCCACCGTGTACTGCGGTCCGATCAGCTCGGCGACCGCCGCGAAGAACGCGCTCGGCGTCGCGTAGAGCTTCGCCTGGTCGACGATCTCTCGCTGCAGCGTCGTAGCGGCGTCCTTCGGCAGCGGCGGGCTCGCCTCCTGTAGGTAGACGATCGATGCGCTGGTGAGGAACGCCTGGTACGACGGCGCGATGATGCAATCCTTGTCCGGCTGCTCGGGGCGATACTTGGGCATCGTCCAATCCCAGTAAGGCATGGTGACTCCCGGACAGAGGTCCTGGAGCGTCTGCTCGAGCTCGTAGAGATAGACGCGATGCCACGGCAGGAACCGCTCCCAGCCGTGCTGGCAGTGGTTCTGATGGATGAGCGCGATGTTGTTGTAGCTGCGCCGGTCCTCCGGCCACTTGTTGAGGCGGTAGAGCTCGCGGAACGCCTGGCGCAGCTTGTCGATCTGTGGCGGGGACATGCAGTCGAGGTTGACGCGCTGCTTGAGCTCACCGTACTGGTAGCGGTATTCGTTGGGCGAGCCGGCGTAGACGTCGAAGGCGCGCGCAACCCCGCTCTCGAGGTTCGCGGAGGCGACCTCGGCGAGCACCGGCGCCGACACGGTGCCGGAGAGCGCGAACGAGGCGATCTCGCGATCGTCCGCCGGGCAGCCGTCGTCGATCCAGTCGGAGATGAAGGTGATCTCCTCTTCGGCGATCGGCGCCCCGCCCCACGGCAGGCGCGGGAGCCGCGTGCCGTCGAACGGAGGCTGGCCGCGCAGCCCGCGCACCAGTCCCGAGGCCGCGCCTCGGCCGGGATAGCGCGGCTCGTGCTCGCCCGCTTGGGCGCGCTCCGCGTGACCGCAGCACCCGACGGGCTTGCCCTCGCCTTCGGGCGCGATCATCCGCACCCCATGGATCACCACCTCGAGCAGTTGCGGCAGCGGTAGGTGCCAGAACCTCCCAACGCCGCCGTAGTCCGCGGTGCTGCTACCCGCCGCGCGATCGAGGATCTCCTGAACTCGCTGGGAACGCGTCATCTGCACGGCTTCGCTCATGGCCGCCTTCTCATATTAGTACCTGCCTTAGTACCCGCCGTGCGAGGGTAGCGACGCCGCCGGCTGCTCGCCCACCACCTCGACGACGACCTCATCGTGCATGACGAACTGCCCGATGTAGTCGAGGTAGGGGGTGAAGATCTAAACGTTCGGCGCCGGGGGCACCAGCAGGGGTGTCCTTCCACACCACCTCCGGCTTGCCGGCGGGATCGAGACGGGTCGCTTGGAAAGGGTTGACATGGATGTGGAAGACGTGCGGCAGGGCCGGAATCGAGCCCTTGCCGCTGCGCGGCACGCACGGCGGAACACCTCCCCTCGCGGTTGTTCTGCGACTGCACGAGCGCAGTATGAGATGGCTGCCCAGGAAGCCCGCCGAGGTCGATCGGCACCCAGGCAACACCGCTCAGCCAAAGTCTAGTCGGCACCTGGGTCAAGGTCCAGGTTGCCACACGCCAGGCCCTGGAGGCCCAACGCGCGTAAGGCGGAAAGGGCGGAAGCCGCTTTTTGGCGTTCCGGCATATGGCTGCCGGCCGAAGCCGTCCGTCCGGCGGATCGCCCTGCGGGCATCCGGCCTTGTCAGATGCTCGTCGATGGCGACATCGCGATCAAGGTTGATGTCCACGCCCCGGAACACCTCCCCATGCCACGCTCGACGATCTTGTAGCAGTTACCGATCTCCTTCGTCGATGATGGTTGGCTCGACAGACGAGAACGCGGAAAGGACCTTTGACCGCCGCCGAGCCCCGCTCCGGCCGCAAGGCTTTTTGGCTTGCACGCAAAGCTCAAAGCCTTGCGCGCAAGCCTCGGAGCCTCGTGAGCAAGGCTTTTAACCTCGCGGGCAGAGCGCCGAGCTTTTCCCGCAAGGCTTGCCGCCTCGCGTAAGGCTCTCCGCCCGGCGCGCGAGCCCCGGTCCCCTCCCCTGCGCAGCGGGGGAGGGCTAGGGTGGGGGAAAAGGCGGCGGGCGGGAACCAAGCCTGGTCAGCACACGCGGCCGGGCCCCCACCCTACCCTCCCCCGTCCGCGAAAAGCGCGGACAGGGGAGGGAGACATGCGGCCGGAGCACCGGGCTTCGCGCGCGAGCCCACCCATTGCGTCCTTCTCACCACACGCTCGGACAGCATAGCCCGAATGAATTGCGATGGGGTCTGGAGCGGGCACGGGATCCCGTATTTGACGCTCCCCACGCTGGATGTCGTAGCTGGCTCGACGCGACGGGATCGCCCCGGCCTGCGCCCGTATAATGGCGTGATGCGCTATCCCCATCACTTCGACGTCATCGTGGTGGGCGGCGGCCACGCCGGGACCGAGGCGGCCCTGGCGGCCGCGCGCATGGGGGTCTCCACGCTTCTCCTTACCCAGAACATCGAGACCTTGGGTCAGATGTCCTGCAACCCGGCCATCGGCGGGATCGGCAAGGGGCATCTGGTCAAGGAGATCGACGCGCTCGGCGGGGTCATGGGCCGGGCCGCGGACCGCGCCGGGATCCAGTTCCGGCGCTTGAACGCCCGCAAGGGGGCGGCGGTCCGGGCGACGCGTGGGCAGATGGATCGGGTGCTCTACAAGTCGGCCGTGCGGCAGGCTCTGGAGGCCCAGGACGGGCTCGTGATCTTTCAGCAATCGGTCGAGGATCTGATCGTCCAAGGCAATCGGGTCGGTGGGGTCAGGACCCAACTCGGTCTCACGTTCGAGTCCCAGTGCGTGGTCCTCACGGTCGGCACCTTCCTGGGCGGATTGATCCATGTGGGCGACCGCAACTACCAGGCGGGGCGGGCCGGCGACGCGCCCTCCAATCCCCTAGCGCGACGGCTCCGGGAAATGCCGTTCCGGGTCGGCCGGCTCAAGACCGGCACACCGCCGCGCATCGATGGGCGCACGGTGGACTATCGCCGTCTTGAGGTGCAGCCGGGCGATGTGCCGGTCCCCGTGTTCTCGTTCCTGGGAAGCCCAGCCGAGCATCCCGAGCAGATCGTCTGCCATCTCACCCGCACGACCCGGCACACCCACGACATCATCCGCGGCGCGCTGCACCGCTCGCCGATGTACAACGGCGGCATCGAGGGGGTGGGGCCGCGCTATTGTCCGTCGGTCGAGGACAAGGTGGTGCGTTTCGCCGACAAGTCCTCTCACCAGGTGTTCATCGAGCCGGAGGGGCTCACCACCGCCGAGGTCTATCCCAATGGGATCTCGACCAGCCTGCCCTTCGATGTCCAGCTCGCCTTCGTGCGCACGATCCCGGGGCTGGAGAACGCGCATATCACCCGACCGGGCTACGCCATCGAGTACGATTATTTCGATCCGCGCGATCTCAAGCAGGGCCTCGAGACCCGGTACATAGAGGGGCTGTTTTTTGCCGGTCAGATCAACGGGACCACCGGGTACGAGGAGGCGGCGGCCCAGGGTCTTGTGGCCGGCATCAACGCCGCACGCGCCGTCCAGGGCAGGGAGCCCTGGAGCCCGCGCCGCCATGAGGCCTACATCGGGGTCCTGATCGACGATCTCACGACGCGCGGGACCAGCGAGCCCTACCGCATGTTCACGAGCCGCGCCGAATACCGGCTGATGCTGCGCGAGGACAACGCCGATTTGCGACTGACCCCCACGGGGCGCGAACTGGGGCTCGTCGATGAGCCGCGCTGGCGGGCGTTTGCGGCCAAGGCCAGCGCCCTGGACGCGGAGCAGACGCGCCTCTCTGCGACGTGGCTCAGGCCCGAGGCGCTGCCCGAGGCCCTGGCGGTGCGGCTCCTGGGCGCGCCGCTCACGGCGCGCGAGACCCTCGCGGCGCTCCTACGCCGGCCGCAGGTGGGCTATCGGGCGCTCATGGCCGTACCGGGGGCAGGGCCGGGGATCGGCGACGACCTTGTGGCCGAGCAGATCGAGATCCAGGCCCGTTACGGCGGCTATATCGATCGCCAGGAACAGGAGATCGCCCGGAACCGTTCCCACGAGGACACACCGCTCGCCGCCAATCTCGATTACACCTCGGTGCGGGGCCTGTCCACGGAGGTGGTGCAGAAGCTCTCGTCCCATCGGCCCGTGACCTTGGGCCAGGCGGCCCGGATCTCCGGGGTCACTCCGGCGGCCATCTCGCTGCTCCGGGTGCACCTCAAGCGCCGCTCCGCCGCTTGATCGCATCAGGGGGTGACCGGCGGCTTCAGTTCACTCTTGGCGACCGTCGGCTGCATCACGACATTGTAGCCTTGCTGGGTCGTCGGCGCCTTCACCCAGCAGGTCCACCCGGTTGCCCGACCGATCGACCATCCACACGGGCGCTAGAATGAGCGCCCTCTGGAAGACACTGATCCGCTTCGCCGCCGCCTCCGAAGCGGAGCGCCGCCCGATGCACAGTCACACCCTCGGGACCAAGGCGCAGGCGGTCGCCGCGCGCTAGCTGTACGGCCAGACCATGGTTGCCCACCTCCGCGATCTCGGCGTCCTCTCCCCGCGCCTGACTGCGATCCACGTGGTGTGGCTCTCCCGCGACGACGTCGCGATGCTCAGCGAGACCGGGTCGACGGGGCTCACCACCCGATCTGCAATCTCAAGCTTTGCGATCATTCGCCAAAACCGTCGATGAGGGGTATATTATGCGCGTATGGATATGAAGTTATGTAGCTTATGAGAATAGGCATACCGGCGTGCCTATTTGATTGCGCCGCTAATTTGGAAAGCGTGCTTCGTCCGTGGTTTGATCTTGGCTGTCAAGAGCTTGGCGTCGAGCTCAAGATAGCGGCGGTTAGCGGCTGGGCTACGAGGGGAATGCTTTAGATATTGAAACGGCGCGCCAGCTTTTATGCCGCGAAAAATATCCGTTTGATTACCTTTCTTTAATAAACGATCCCTATTCTATTACCGACCGGAGTCAATAGGTACGGGCAACGACCGCCGTGCTTGAATTACGATCCATAATGCAAATACAAGCAAGTGACAATCGATCTTTCCGGCAGTCGAGTTCGAGGGGTGCGGCCCGATTCGTATCGGTTGCACGACCCCTGGTACAGAACCATTTCTGACACTTGCCGTTCCCTTTGCCGAGGAAGGGCACGCCGTGATCCAAACGCAATGATGCGCTATCCCGAACCACGGGTGCACCTCAAGCGCCGCTCCGCCGGTTGACCACAACCGTCGAGTCGCGTCTCGCCGCCGGGCTTTCGGCCCTCGGGATGGCGCTCCCGGAGGCGCGCTTTGCGGCCCTCATCGCGTTCCTCGCGTTGCTCGCCAAATGGAACCGTGTCTATAACCTCACCGCCGTGCGAGACCCTCTAGAGATGGTGCCGCGCCATCTCCTCGACAGCCTCGCCGTGTGGCCCTATGTCCACGGCCCCCGGATCCTGGACCTCGGGAGCGGCGCCGGCCTGCCGGGGATGGTCCTGGCCCTGGTAGATCCGGAGCGCGAGTGGGTGCTGCTCGACAGCAATGCCAAGAAGACCCGCTTTCTCACCCAAGTGATGATCGAGCTCCGTCCGGGCAATGTCGAGGTGGTGCAGGCGCGTGCCGAGGCCTATACGCCCGCTCGGCCGTTCACGACCGTGATCGCACGCGCGCTGGCGCCGCTGTCGATGGTCTTCCGGCTGGCGCGCCCCTTGTGCGCCGCCGAGGGTCGCATCCTGGCGATGAAAGGCGTCTATCCCGAGGCCGAGCTCGCGGAGTTGGAGCCAAATAGACCCAATATGCCAAACAGACCCAATATGAAGGGGGCGCGGGTCCATCGACTTCAAATACCGGGACTCGCGGGCGAACGCCACCTGGTGCAGATCGATCTCCCCTCCCCCGGCGCAGTAGAATCGCCCAGCACACGAGAATCGTAAACGCCAAACGCAGCCTGATGGGCCATGGGCAGGGTCATCGCGGTCACCCCCGACCTGTGCGGCCAGGTTTCGACTCTTGTTCCGCCACGCCGGCCGTCGTTGCCCCATCGTTCTTTGATAGAGGCATTGCCGCCTGCTCGGACGCATGATTCGGCGCGGACACGCACCCTACCCCCGCTGAATCGATCATTGCCATCCTTTCGCCCGACATCGAGGCTAACCCGCGTTCTGAACCGGGGGTCTGCCTCGCTCGGTGGAAGTCATAATGTCTAGGCTACGGAAGTCGCTAGCAAGCGCTCGATATCCGCGCCCGAAAATCGGTGGAACGCGGCGGATGTGCCGGGTAGACTTTCGGCATGAACACAATGCCACCGACTGCCGAGATGGACCGGGCGTACCTCGAGCGGGACGCCTCCTACAATGGCTTGTTCTTCTTGGGCGTCCGCACGACGGGGATCTTCTGCCGCCCAACCTGCCCGGCGCGGAAGCCGCTCCCGAAGAACGTCGAGTACTTCCCGACCGCGCGAGCCGCCCTCGTAGCCGGGTACCGCCCGTGCAAGCGGTGCCGGCCTCTGGAGTCGGATGATCAACCGCAATGGGCGTCCGACCTGCTCTCGGACGTGGAGAGTGATCCGTCGTCGCACATCACGGACGGCGACCTGAGAGGGAGGGGGATAGACCCGGCCACCGTCCGGCGATACTTCCTCCGTCACTATGGCATGACGTTCCAGGCGTTCACCCGAGCGCGTCGGCTGGCCGGTGCCTTGAACCAGATCCGGGAAGGTGGGGCACTCGACGCCGCCGTGTTCGAGAGCGGGTACGAGTCCCACAGCGGGTTCCGCGATGCGTTCGCCCGGACCTTCGGCGACACTCCCGGCAGTTACCGGAACGGCGAGTGTGTGTTTTTGTCTTGGTTGCGCAGTCCCCTCGGCCCCCTCGTGGCCGGTGCGACGGCCGAAGGGGTCTGCCTGCTCGAGTTCTCCGACCGGCGGATGCTGGAAGCGCAGTTTGCTGCGGTGCGGAAGCTGTTCGGCGCGCCGGTTGTCCCTGGGCCCAACGAGCACTTGGAGCTGCTGCAAATCGAACTCTCGAGTTACTTCGCGGGCTCATCGCGAAGCTTCTCGGTGCCGGTGACATACCCCGGCACCTCGTTCCAGCGACGGGTGTGGGAGCACCTCCTTGCCATTCCGTACGGTGAGACTCGCTCGTATCAGGAGTTAGCGGTCGCGGTCGGGGAGCCGAAAGCGGTGCGGGCGGTGGGTCGCGCGAACGGACTGAACCGAATCTCCATCTTGATCCCGTGCCACCGCGTGGTCAACAAGGACGGCGAGCTTGGCGGCTACGGGGGTGGGCTGCGGCGGAAGCAATACTTGCTCGATCTTGAGCGCTCCAATGACGGAAGAGTCGGCCTATAAGGCGCTGCAGCCGCCGCCGTGGACCGGCGTCGCTTTTCGAAGCCTTCTTGTCCGGCGCGCCTGATCTTGTTTCGTTATCGCGCCGAGAAAAGCTCGGCGCTTCTTGCGGGGTGGAAGTCCCCGTCGGGTAAGGGCTAGCCACCCACCCGTATCGAGTCTTGCGTCTGTGGCGGAGTCGCTGGAAGGCGGTGAACAAGAGAAGCGTAGACAGAGCATCCTGTAGGCCGTAGGGGTGACGCGCCTGAAGTGCTGGTACAGCTTCGAAATGAGTAGTCGCGGACGCCGAGGGTTTTAACGTGCACCGAAGGCCACACGAGAGCACCCGGAAAGGCGAGGGTGTGAAGGTCCGCCGGAGTCCACAGGCCGTGGCATGCAGGAAGAGAAGCGTTGGAGAACTCGGGAAGCCCCAATGGGTTCCTGACGTGGGGACAACGGAGTGATGGTATACAGGTAATGAGGCAATGATCTCAGAAACGGAACTAAACTGAAACCCAATTGTTAGAGGGTAGAGGGGCCAGTTGCCCGGACCCCTCCCCCGTTAGAACCCGGCGTGCCCAATTAAGGCAACGGGCTCAGGACAAAATCCTTCACGTGACTATGGGGAGGGGATAAGCGAATGATAGACCCGCAGTGGGGTAGCGGATGCGCCTTGATGAACAACGTAAACCGCTCCCAACTGAAGGACTTCCGTTGACTACGCCGGTTGAGCCATGTGAAGAGGCACCGGG
>JBOIDR010000158.1:0-8517 GCA_050740695.1 Gammaproteobacteria bacterium
CAGGGCAGAGACGCTCTCGAGCGCGATGTGGCGGACCTTGTACACCACACCCATGCCGCCCTCCCCGAGCTGGCTCAGCACCTCGTACTTCTTCGATATGATCATGGCTTCGAGATGATCATGGCTTGTCCTGGACAGCTCTCGACTCGTAGGGTTTCCTCCCCGGCTCAGGCCGCTCCGGGGGCGGGGCAGCGGCTCAGGGGATTGCGATCGCCTAGCTATTTATAGGAAATCGAACGCATCTTGGCAATCCGGCAGCCGTGGCGACCGCAGGTGCTGCTCAATCATGCCAACAGCTTCGCGATCTTCGACCTCGGTGGCGATATTCCGCTTGTCCGTGCCCCGTCCCTACCCGGTTGCCTGCAAGCCGCAAGCGTGGTCGGCCGGGAGTGTGTTCCTGCTGCTCCAGGCCACCCTGGGCCTCACTGTCGACGGTTGGAGAGGTACTATCATCTTCGACCGGATGGCGTTGAAGGGGCTCGTCTTTCAGCAATGTTCTCTGGGTCCGAGGCAAAGAGGTACCGCTATGAGAACGATTGAGTTGGGAAAAGAAGCACTTGACTTAGACGCGATCATCAAGCTGGCGAGCAACGAGCCAGTGTTGCTCCTGACCCCGGAAGGCAAGGAGTTTTGCTTGGCCGAAGCCGACGACGGGAGCTCGAGACTTTGCGAGGGAGTCAGACGTTTCAACGGTTCCTTGAAGGACGGTCAGCCGGCACGAAGCGAATTCCATTGGAGGAAATAGAAGCACCCCATACTCCGTGCGGCATAAAGAGCGATCCAACGTTCCGGCAAGGTCCATGGGCTCATGCTCTACGGTTTGCTGGGCTCGTGGTCGCGTCGGGATTCCATATAAGCCCGCAAGACGGCATTCATGCGGGTCTGGTAGCCGCGGCCTTGCTTCCTAAACCAGTCAACCAGTCAACAATATCGGAATCGAACCGAACGGTCAGCTGCGCCTTGGGTTTCTCCGGCGGCATCCAGCCTTCGGCCTGCCGGAAAAAATTGTCCCCCAGCTGATGCGGATCATACCGGCCCGGTTCGTATGGACGACTACCACAAGCAGGTCATCACCGATAGGGCCAATGTTGATAAAGCGGTCTTCACCGTAGTCCTTGCGCTGGTCGTGATGGTCAGCACCTCGGCGGTTTCTGGGCTCACCAGATCTGGTGGTAGAATAAACTGCCGTCGACGGTGAGGCAGAGGCTCATGAGCAAGTGGGCGGTCGGTTCGTACCAGCTTGCCGGCACTTCGGTTTCTCTGGACTCGATCTCTTGAACGACGGCCATGGGGCACGACGAGGTGACGGACACGCTAGCGGACGGGCCCGCGACGCATCTCGCCCACCGCATGAGGTGATGATCATGGCGTCGCTTCTCCTTGATACCTCGCGAACCTTCCTCGAGCACGGTCGGGCCCACATCGTGGTCGCCGTAGGCAAGCCCGTGCGCCTCTTCGTGGGCGTCGAGGGTAACGCCACGCCCTCCGGTATGCTTGCCATCGAGTGGGACAGGTCGCAGGCAGAGCTGGTCGAAGGCGCTGAGAGGACGCCGCTCCCAGCCGGTGCCTATAAGTCCGAGCTCACGTGGGTCCTGCGGGCCACATACCCGGGCCCATTCAAGGTCTCCATTCACGCGACGGGCGGATCGCTGGTACAAATCTCCGTGATCCCAATCGCCATCATCGTACAAGGTAAGAATCTATGAATCCTTCTGCGCCTGTCGGCTACCGCGAAGCTGGGGTGCTCACGAACGACGAGCTTGGGCTGGACAAGCTCTTGAGGTGGGTGCGCCCGACGGATGACTTCCGGAGCAGCAGGGGGCTCGGGAAGAGCGTGCTCGACATCGGTTACTTCGCTAATGTCATAGATCTGGGGCACGGCGCGGGCCTCGCTCTCACGACGGATGGCGTGGGGACAAAGGTCCTCATTGCCGAGATGCTCGGGCGCTACGACACGATCGGAATCGACTGCGTGGCCATGAACGTAAACGACCTCGTCTGCGTAGGCGCGGAACCGGTCTCGATGCTCGATTACATCGCGCTCGAGCGTGTAACCCCCGAAATCCTCGATGCCATCGGCCGCGGCCTCCACGAGGGTGCGCGCCAGGCCGGGGTCAACATTGTGGGCGGGGAGATCTCCCAAGTCCCGGAACTCATCCGCGGTGAAGCGCCGGGACGCGGGCTCGATCTCGTCGGGATGTGCGTGGGCATCGTTCCTATTGATCAGGTGAACGTAGGCCAGGCGGTCGAGCCTGGCGATGTCGTCGTAGGCCTAGAGAGCAGCGGCATCCACAGCAACGGCCTCACGCTCGCGCGCAGGGCGCTTTTTGAGCGCGCGGGCTTGAAGCCGAACACGTACATCGACGAATTCCGACGCACGATTGCCGAGGAGCTGCTCGAGCCTACGCGCATCTACGTGCCGCACATCCTCGAGCTCCAGGCCAAGCGCGTGCCCTTGAAGGCGCTTATTAACATCACGAGCGATGGCTTATTGAACCTGACTCGGATCCGCCCCGCAGTCGGGTTCCGGCTTCGCAATCTTCCTAAACCGCAACCTATATTTCAAATCATCCAGGCCTCCGGCCCGGTTACGGAGGCGGAGATGTTCCACGTCTTCAACATGGGAATCGGTTTCTGCGTCATTATGCCGCCGGATCGTGACGTCATCCAGCGACTCCGTGACGTCGTCCACTCCCACGGGATCGAGAGCTACGAAATCGGCGAGGTCATCGAAGACCCCCAACGGCGTGTCTACCTAGATGACTTTGGTTTGGTGGGGCACGGCGGCCGCTTCATCACCGTAGTCAACTGATCGAGGTGTACCATGAAACCTTCAGTAGCAAACAGGGTCCCCGAGCAGTTCGAGCCAGCGTGGGACGTGGCACGCCTGTTCCCGCCACAAGGAAGCTGGAGCGAGGAGGAGTACCTTGACTTACCCGGAAACCGGCTGATTGAGCTCGACGACGGCCGTGTCGAGGTATTGGAGATGCCCAGCGAGCTACATCAGTTGCTGGTCCTGTTTCTGTACGAAGCCTTGGTCGCTTACGTTCGCCAACGCAATTTAGGCTGGGTGGTGGTAGCCCCCATGCCCGTCAGGCTGTGGGAACACAAACTGCGCGAACCGGATGTGCTCTTCATGCGCCGCGAACACGCCGCGCGTCGCCACGGGACCTATTGGATTGGGGCCGATCTGGTGATGGAAGTCATGAGTCCCGATGACCCGAAAAGGGACAAGGACACCAAGCGCCAGGAATACGCCCGCGCCGGTATTCCCGAGTATTGGTTGGTCGATGTAGTCGAGAGGACCGTGACGGTGTTCTGTCTGCGGGCCGATGCCGAGCAGTACGCCGTGCACGGTGTTTTCCGCGTGGGTGAACGGGCGGAATCACCCGCTCTGGTGGGATTTGGCATTGAAGTACAGGATCTGTTCGCGGCCGGTGATCCGTAAAGTTCGTCAAGTGCATCGATCCGACCGGCTATTTCTCCCCTTCCGTTCGATTGCGTAGGTGCCTGAACACCGGCTGGGAGGAGCGGAGTGAATCCCAGCAATCCACGCTTGGCCTTGGGCTGCGTTCCTCAATCCGGCCTACCGTACTTCACCGAGTCGATCATGCGGCGGGAAGGCCGCGGGCCTCGATAGGGGCCTCGGGGCCGCGCTGATAGAGTTCTCGAACAGGAACGAAGCCAGCCCCAGGTCCTTCGCGCGCTTCATCGCCTCAGCTTCCCGCTGGCCGTGCGCGGCAACGCCGCGACCAGGCGGAATCGCGCCGGCACCTTGTAGCCCGCGAGTCGTTCGCGGCAGTGCTGGCCGAGCACGGTCGCCGTCGGCGGTCTTGCGGCATCGCGCGCGACGAATTCGGCGACTGCTACGGCGCCCCAGCGTTCGTGCGGCTCAGCGCTCACCCGGCTCTCGCGCACGGCGGGATGTGCGTCGAGCACCTGCTCGACCTCCTCCGGGAAGAACTTGATCCCGCCGAAGTTGATCACCGATTTGCGGCGTCCGCGCAGGAAGACGTGGCCGTCCTCGTCCTGACTCGCGAGATCGCCGGTGGCGAACCAGCCGTCGTCGGTGGCTGCCGCGCGCTCGCACCACGGCGCGAGATACGCGTCGAACATGCCGGGCGCGTGGAGCCACAGCTCGCCGATCTCGCCCGGCGCGACCTCCGCGCCGCCCTCGTCGCATAAACGTAGCGCGCAATCGTCCGGCCGCCCGACGCTTTGCGGTTTCGCTTGCGCAGCGTCGGTGTTGAGCAACGGTAGCCCGGCCTCGATGATCCCGAAACCCTGCACCGGCCAGACGCCATAGCGCCGCTGGAAAGCCACCGCCGTCGCCTCGGGCAACGCGATTGCCGTGGCGACGGCGAGACGCAATGCCGGCCACGCGCGTGCTGAGCCCTCCGCCGCCAAGAGCGCAAGGTGAAAGGGCGACCCGTAGAACACCGTCGCACCGTGCGTGCGTGCGGTGGTGAGCAGTTCGCCGGCGAGAGGGGAGTCCGCAATCACCATCCCCGCGCCTTCGATGAGGTAGAGCATGACCGAAACGGCGAAATGATGCGCCATCGGCAGGATCCACAGCACCCGGTCCGCGGAGGTGATCCCGAGCCGGCGGTTGGCCGAGCGCACACGCGCGAGCAGCGTGTCGTGGCTCAAAACGACGCCCTTGCGATCGCCCGTGGTGCCCGAGCTGAAGCGCAGGAAGGCGGGATGGAGTGCCGCGAAGCGATCCTCCGGAAACGCCGCCGCGATGTCGAGCGCACACCAGGAAAAGCGGATCCCCGCGATCGCCTCCGCCACACCCGGCGCCGGCAGCCACGGCTCGGGACCGGCGGCCAGCATCAGTTGAGGCGCGGTGAGCGCGAGCTGCGCCACGCGCTCAGGCACCGCCAGCTCGCCCGCCATCGGCACCAGGCACGCGCCGGTCCGCAGGATGGCGAGGGCCAGCGCTACATAGTCCGGGCCGTTGGGGCAAAGGAGCGCGACGCGCGGCGCCGGGCGGTGCAGCACCGGGCGCAGCCTGGCGGCGATCGCATCCACGCGCGCGAGCAATTCGCCGTAGCGCTCGATTCCGCCGGAATGGAGCAGCGCGGGCCGCGCCGGCTCGGCGGCTACGCGGGCGGCGATCAGATCGGCAACGTTCAGGGCGCCGGCCATGGTGGTATCACATCACGCAGGCCGTGCGCCAGGCCGTATGGATCGGGGACGGAGTCGTACTTGCGATAGCCTTATTTACCGTCCTGGCGTCCGCTTGATCGTGACGCGAAACGCATCCTCGCCGAAGCTGTCATAAATCCGCGCCCGCACGGCGTATGCGCACCCGGAGATGCCGACGAACCGCTTCTTCTTGGCGATGGCGTACAGCTCCTCGCGCAGCAAACGCGCCTGCTCGCTGCTGGAATCCAGACTGGCGATACCGACGCCAATCCCTGATCTGACGGCAAAGACCTCCTCGCGACCGCTTTTGTACTCGATTTCCATATCGTCGGCACCGGCCTTGATGGCTCTCGCCACCAGTTCGAGCAACACGTCGCTGGGTTTGGAATGCTCGCCGCTCATTTCATCCTCACCCCACCCGACCCATTGAACAAGTGTAGCACTCATCAATCGCTGGAGCGTCTTCGACCGGGAGACAGGCGGCAGGGTCGTGCGGGGTTTAGGAGGAAGGGCTGGGCGCCGTGTCGTATCGTCGCGGAGCGAGTGATGGCGCGGCTCCACGCGAGCGACATTGAGTTTCCGGCCTTATCGACTACCATCACGGGCTGGCGGGTAGACCGGGGCTGCAGCCGGACGGGAAGGCAATGAATATCGATCTCGGTGCTCGACGGGCGCTGGTGTGCGGGAGCAGCCAGGGGATTGGGCGGGCGGTGGCCACCGAGCTGGCGGGCCTCGGGGCGGAGGTGGGGTTGTTGGCGCGAGACGGGGAGGGACTCGAACGGGTTCGGAGAATGCTCGATGCGGCGCGCGGCCAGGCGCATCGGGTCCTGGTCGCCGATTTCCGCACGCCGGAAGCGGTGCGGTCCGTGGTGACCGGGTTTCTCGCCGAGTCCGGCCCTGTTCATATCCTCGTGAACAACACCGGCGGCCCGCCGCCCGGGCCGGCCTCGGAGGCCGATCCGGTGGCCTATCTCGCGGCGTTCACCCAGCACCTCGTCTGCAACCAGGTCCTGGTCCAGGCGGTCGTTTCCGGGATGAAGGCCGCGGCCTACGGCCGCATCATCAATATCGTTTCGACCTCGGTGCGCCAGCCGATCAGGGGGCTCGGGGTCTCGAACACCATCCGCGGGGCGGTGGCGAGCTGGGCCAAGACGCTCGCGGGGGAGTTGGGGCCTTTCGGGATCACGGTCAACAACGTCCTGCCCGGATCGACGAAAACAGGGCGGCTGGCCGCGCTCTTCGAGGGCCGCGCCCAGGCTCGCGGTGTGCCGGTTCGCGAGATCGAGGCGGAGGAGAGGGCCGCGATCCCGATCGGGCGATTCGCCGAGCCCGAGGAGTTGGCCTCTGCCGTCGCCTTCCTGGCCTCGCCGGCCGCGGCCTATATCAGCGGCGTGAACCTGTCCGTGGACGGTGGTCGCACGCAGTGCCTGTGACCTTGCCGTGATTACGATAGGCAATTATATCGGCGGCAAGCTCCTGGCCCCGGCCGCGGGCCATTACCTCGATGATATCGAGCCGGCGACGGGGAGGGCTTACGCCCTCGTCCCGGGATCCGATGCGGTTGATCTAGAAGCCGCCGTCGCGGCGGCGCGCGGGGCGTTTCCGGGCTGGGCGAGGCAGACAGTAGAAGAGCGTTCGCGGCTCCTCCTGCGCGTGGCCGAGGGGATCGAAGGAGAGGCCGAGGCCCTGGCCCGGGCCGAGAGCATCGATACGGGCAAGCCGATCGGCCTCGCGCGCCAGGTCGATATCCCGCGCGCCGCGGCGAATTTCCGCTTCTTCGCCCATGCCGTCACTCAGTTCGCGAGCGAGTCGCACGGCATGGGGACGGCCGCGATCAACTACACCCTGCGCGATCCGCTCGGCGTCGTCGCCTGCCTCTCGCCCTGGAACCTGCCGCTGTATCTCCTGAGCTGGAAGATCGCACCGGCGCTTGCGGCCGGCAACACTGTGATTGCCAAGCCCTCCGAGTTGGCGCCCATGACGGCCTATCGGCTCGGGCGGATCTGCATCGAGGCGGGGTTGCCCCCAGGGGTCTTGAACATCGTCCACGGCTCGGGACCGGGGGTCGGCCAGGCGCTGGTCGCGCATCCGGCGGTGAAGGCGATCTCGTTTACGGGCGGCACCAAGACCGGTGCCGCGATAGCGAGTGTCGCCGCACCGCAGTTCAAGAAGCTCTCGCTCGAGCTCGGCGGCAAGAACCCGACGATCGTGTTCGCCGACTGTGATCGGAAGCAGGCGCTCGATGGGGCGTTGCGCGCCGCCTTCGCGAACCAGGGTGAGCTGTGCCTGTGCGGCTCGCGGATCTTCGTCGAACGATCGATCTATGAGCCGTTCAAACGTGACTTGGTGGCGCGTACCGAGGCGCTTCGGCTCGGTGATCCACTCTCCGAGGATACCGAGCAAGGGGCGCTCGTCACCGAGGCGCATCTCGACAAGGTTCTGTCCTATGTCCGACTCGCGCGGGAAGAGGGGGGTCGGATCCTCACGGGCGGCGTGCGCGTCACTGTGCCGGGGCGTTGCGAGGCCGGTTATTTCTTGAAGCCCGCCATTCTCGAGGGGCTTACCCACGATTGCCGCACGAACCGCGAGGAGATCTTCGGGCCCCTCGCCTGCCTCCTGCCCTTCGATGATGAGGACGAGGCGCTCGCAGAGGCCAACGGCACGGAGTTCGGGCTCGCGGCCTCGGTCTGGACGCGGGATCTGCAGCGCGGCCACCGGATCGCGCAACGGCTCGACAGCGGGGTGGTCTGGGTCAACACCTGGCTGCTCCGCGATCTCCGCACCCCTTTCGGCGGCATGAAGCACTCGGGCGTCGGCCGTGAAGGCGGGTTCGAGGCGTTGCGGTTCTTCACCGAGGCCAAGAACGTGTGCATCAAGCTGTAGTGCGCGCTGGTATCCACCACGAGGTCAGCCGGGGAGGCCATTGTCGTCGTAGCCGATGATTTCATCCGGGGCGCGTTGGTCAAGCACCGGCATCAGCCATAAGTCCTTCACCTGTCCCGCGAACTCTTCCCCGGTGGGTTTGGGGGTCACTCCCGGTTCCCGAGCCAAGACGCCCTTCAATACGACGATCGCCTCTTGATTCATGGAGCGATGATGCGCGGCAGCGGCTTCCTTGAGCCTCTGGTAGAGATCGTCGGGGACGTTGCGTAATACCAGGATGGCCATGATCGATTCTCATCAAGACATGCTAGCGCAATGCTAGATACTTGTGTCGTAAATGTCGAACAACACCGCTTATGCAAGTCCTGATTCAGATGTAAAGTCAATAAGCTGCAAGCGCCAGGGTATTCCCTCCCCTGCGAAGCGGGGGAGGGTCAGGGTGGGGGCCAGGCGCGTCAGGCGGAGACGACGCCTGGTCAGCGG
>JBOIDR010000159.1:0-8173 GCA_050740695.1 Gammaproteobacteria bacterium
TCAAGCCGGTCAGGGACGTGCCGCCGAGATCGAGGCTGCCCGACCCGTTCAAGGTGCCGTCGCGGCGATCGCGCGCGCTCAGGGTGGCCAGGTTGATCCGGCCCTGATCGCCTACGATGCGCAAGGTGAGATCGCGCAACAGCACCCCCGAGATCGAGTCCTCGACCAGCCCGTTGGCGATCTCGATGCTGCCGTCGGCAAGCGGGCGGTCGAGCGTTCCGGCGAAGCGCGCGTCGATGGTGAGGAGGCCCTGGAGCCGCTGTCCGTCGAGCACGAGGATCCGGGCGATCCGGGCGAGATCGGTTCGGCCGGTCAGCGATCCCTGGATCGGACGATCCCTCGGCAACTCGAAGGCGAAAGGCTCGAGCCCGATCCGAAGCGGCAGGGCTGCCTTAAGGCGCAAGGGGTCGTCCATCACCCCCGCAAGCTCGGCGCTCGCATCGAGGCGTCCGCCGGTGACACGAGCGCGCAATGCGAGGTTCGCGGGCGGCACGGTCTCTAGGTCCTTTCCGTGCGGCTTCACGCCCTTCGCGTCGACCACGAGGTCTATTTTTGGGGCAGCGCTCTGGCCCGAGACATCGAGATCCAAGGCGACGGTACCGCCCAAGTCCGGGGCCCCGAGAGTTTCAAACATCGTAAGCGGCGTCGGATCGAGCCTCATCTTGGCGCTTGCCCGACCGTCACCGAGCGTCGCATCCGCACGGAGCCTGGCCTGCCCGAAGCTCACATCGAGGTCCTTGAGGCCGTAGGAGGCGCCCGCCATGCGCAGGGTCGGGGTCCGCTTTAGCTTGATCGGCTGCTTGGCGAAGCTGCCGACCAGGGACTGCAGCGCCACCTCTTTGGTGTCGCCGGCAACATCGGCCAAGAGCCGAGTCGCAAGATCGAAGGCCTTGGGACCCTGGCTGCCGTCGACCTTGACGGTCAGCCGCAACGCCGCAAGATCTCCTGCCGCCGTCACGGCTAGGTCCTTGATCGCGAGCCCCTGTTGCGCGAAATCATCGGCGGCGATCTTGGCGTCGAGACCTAGCCTTCCCCGCACGTCGGTCGCCCGCGCGGTCACCGAAGCGAACGCGAGCGTGCCGAAGGACCCGCCGATGCGGGTGGCCTTCACGTCCGCCCTGGCGTTCTGCTTGTCCTGCGCCGCATCGAGTACGAGGGCGAGGTCGATGGCGCCCTGGAGCTCCTGGCCGATGAAGGGCGCCAAGGCGCCGAGATCGCCGATCCGCCCGTTCAACCGGCCGTTCGCAAGCTGCGTCGTCAGATCGAGATCGGCCTCGCCGTCGAGCCGCGTCCCCGGGGCGGTCAGGGAGAGGTTGCGGATGTCGAGCTTCTGGCCGTCGCGCGCATAGTCGGTCCCGAGCGCGATCGCTCCGCGTGCCTCACGCGCATCGAACCGGATGCGGCCCGAGAGCCTGTCGATCGGCCCGCCGGCATCGGCGTCGAGCGTGATCTCCGAGAAGTCGACGCCTGCCCCCCTGAGCCGGTCGATGCGGGTCGCGAGCAAGACGTTCGGCTCGCTCATGCTACCGGACGCCTTCACGTTCGCCGCGAGGCTGCCCGAGAGCGGCTGTCCCGCCAAACCGGAAGCCGCGGCCAGCCGCGGCAGCTCGAGGTCGAGATCGGCCGCAAACGTTTCTTCGCCGGCGAGCTGCAGGCTACCCTTGCCGGTGAGGTCGATCGCCGCCCCCTTGAAGGCGAGCTTCGAGATCTGCACGGACCTGCCGGTCTCCAAGGATGCCCTAAGATCGAATCGCGGCTCCCGGCCCAGGAGCTCGACAACACCTGGCGGCAGGCCCTGCAAGGCCGCCGTTCGCAGCGCCAGGACGGCGTCGATCTTTCCCGCTCCCTCGCCGATCGTGACGTCGGATCCGAGGTCGATCGTGCCGTCGATCGGCGGTCGGGAGGTTGGGTCGGGGATCGCCGCAGCCACGAGCGGCCGCAACGCCGGCACATCGAAGTCTAGCCGCAGCCGGCCAGCCATGCGCTCTGGGTTGAACTGGCCACCGAGGCTCAGTTGCGCGCCCAGCGCCTGCAGGAGGGCCTTCTGGATGTCGATCGGCCCTTCTGCCGGTGCCATGGCCGCGAGATCGAGCGTCAGAAGCTCGCCTTGCGCCCCCTCCGGAACCACCGGCCTGCCGCCCTGGCTAACGCCCGCGACGCTCGCATTGCCCGTCAAGGTGGCGCCCGGGAACGTCGTCTCGAACGGCGCCAGGAGCTTGGCTTGCAGCGCCACCGCGAGCTGCCGTACCCCGTAGGTGTCGTAGCCGAGCCCGCCGGCATCGAGCGTGAGATCGACCTCCGGCTGATCGAGGGCACCGGTCGCGGTCAGGCTCAAGGCCGCCCGACCCTGGAGCGGCGCCCCCGCGAGCCCGCTCGCCACCCCGAGATCCGTTACCTCGAGCGTGACCCTGCCCTCGACGGTGTTGGCGGCGAGGTCCCCATTGCCCTGACCTTCCAATCCGAATCCGGCGGCACCCAAATGGAGCGCTTGGAGCTCGACCCGCTGCGGCGAGGTCGGCTGCAGCCGGACGCCAAGATCGATCGTCCGTCCGATCAGAGGCTCCACATCGGGCGGCAACACGCCCGGAACCACGTCCAGGCGGCCGTCGATCCCGATGCGCGGCCGATCGGCGAGCCCGAGCTCGAGGTCGGTCTCAAGGCTCGCGAGCCCCCCCGCCTCGAGTGCGAGCCGCCCGCGCCAGTCGGCGAGCGGCCCCTTGCCGCCGAGATCGAGATGCAGCTCGCCGGCCTCCGGGCGCTCCGAGACTGCCGCGAGCAGGCCACCCGTCTCGTTCGCCTTCAGGCTGACATCGAGCGCTCTCCCCACGAGATCGGCATCGAGCATAAGCCTTGCGTCCGCCGTGGCTTGATCGATACGGTCGATGCGGAGATCGGCGGTGAGCCGGTTCGCGGCCTCGTTGGTCCGTGCATGGCCATCGATCCCGAAGGCGGCGGCCTCTCCGATCACCGGCTGCCCCAGCTCGAGCCGATCGACGAAGATCCGCACCACGTCGACCGCCACCGGCAGGGATTTCGGAAGCTCGGGCAGGCTTGGGACCGTGAGTGGCTCCGGCGGCTCGGGGGTCGGCGCCGAGGGCGGCAGGCGGTTAAGAGCGATACGCTCCGCGCCCACCGTGGCGATCTCGACCTTCAGGTGCAGGAGGGCCGAGGGCACGAGGTGGAAGCGGGCGCCATCGATCTCCAGCCAATGGCCCTCTGGGTCGCCCAGGCGTACCCGGTCGACCCGTAGGTCGAAGGGCAGGAAGCCTTCGATGCCGGAGATCTCCGCGGTCTTGCCCTCGCCCGAGAGCGCCTCGCTTGCGAGCGAGGCGATCTCACGCTTGCCCCAACTCGTCTGCAACACGCCCAGAGCACCGGCGAGGATGGCGAGGATCAGGAGGACGAGCGCCAAGAGCGTCCATCCGAGCACACGGAAGGTCCGCCGAACGAGCCTAGGTCGCCGCGTCTCCGTAACGGCAGGGTCAGAACGCTTGTCCGATGCTGGCATAGGCATAGATCTGAACGATGTCGTCGACATCCGAGCGGCGGTCGAGCGGGACGCCGCCAGCGACCGATCGGCGTACTATAGCGGAGGCCGATGCCGATGCCGATCCCTCCGAGTCAGGTAGGCAGACGACTCTTGCCATGGTCTTCGCGGTCGGCTTCGAAGGCGAAGGGCTTTTCGCGATGTCCTCGTCGGCAAAGGTTGGAGAACATGAATCAGGAGTTACAACCGATATTCAACCGCCGCCGTAAAGATCGCGGTCGGCAGTGCGCCCGATCCCGAAGTGGCCGCGCTGCCGGTACAGGCCGGCATCAACCTTCCAAAACCCACGCCGCACGTACCCGGGGAAGCGCAACGTTCGACGCTAACCTTTCCGCAACTGGTGCCTAAAATTCGTTGAGCCGCACCTCCAGCCGGCGCGAGCGCGCCGCTTTCTATATATAGTAGACCGCCCAAGTGACTCCTGTGCTCGGCGGAAAAAGGCCGAGTTCGGCTTGACTTGATTCTAATCTGACATTGGCAAGGTAATTACCCATGACATTTTACCTTTCTCATTGAGATCTGTTATTCTCCAGTGTACTGATGGACACTGGCCACAGAGCCCAATTAAAAACGCTCTCGCGCGAGGAACTGACCGCGCTGCCCGAAGGGTTGGAAGCGGAGCGCGTTGTCGGGCCGCACTTGGAAGCGACGGAGGTCTATCTCAGCCCGACCTCACGGCCGCGCGGGGAGCGGCGGCTGGGCGGCACGGGCTTCCGCGGAAACCTCCACTTGCCGGTGGCGGGTCAGGGCGCCGACGCGGAACGTGTCGTTCTCGCGTTTCATGAACGACAGCTCGGCGAGCCCGTTCACGTCGATCAGCGCGCTAACGTGGGCCATGCGCAGGTTGAGCAGCGGCACGAGGCTCTGCCCCTCGGGCGAGAAGTTTGGCTCCCTCCCTCCCTTGGGCGAGAAGGGCAAGCGCTTTCTCGACCGAGCGCGGGCAGGCGTAAGTAAATTTGGGAGGTTGCATACACTTGCTCCTGTCCTCAGAGGTCGGCTCAGGTTTGTCTCTGACTGTCGGGCGAGTGTAGTAGCCCCTCTCCCGAGGCAGTCAAGCTTCCTCCGCTACGGACTGTGTGGAAGTGGATAAGCGGGCATGGTAGACAGGACGAGTCTACGGAGAGAGGCCGATTGAGCCGCAATGACACGCCTTGACCACGAAGCCCTGGAGCAAATAGCGCTCGGCGCCACGGTGCTCGGCACGGGCGGCGGGGGCGACCCTACGCTGGGCAAACTGATGGCACAGCAGGCGGTGGCGCGGCACGGGCCCATCCAACTGCTCCCCCTCGACGAGGTGCCAGACGACGCGTGGATCATCCCCACGGCGATGATGGGTGCGCCCACGGTCCTGGTGGAAAAGATCCCTGCTGGCACGGAGGTGCTGGACGCCTTTCGCCTGCTGGAGCGCCGGCTGCAGTGCCGCGCGCTAGCGACCCTGTCCATCGAGGCCGGGGGAGTGAATTCCATGATCCCGATGGCGGTCGCCGCCGGCCTCGGGGTGCCGATCGTGGACGCCGACGGCATGGGTCGGGCCTTCCCAGAAATTCAGATGGTCACGCCGACGCTGCATAACGTACCGGCGACCCCCATGGCCCTGGCTGATGAAAAGGGTAACCGTGTGCTGTTGGACACACCGGACAACTTCTGGACCGAGCGCCTCGCGCGGGCGGTCACCATCCAAATGGGCTGCTCGGCGTGTATCGCCCTCTACGCCATGCAGGGTGCCATCGCGAAACGGGCGCTGGTCGGGGGCACGCTCTCGCTGGCACGCGAGATCGGCCACACTTTACAGACCTGCCGCGCGCAGAAGCGCGATCCGATCGATGCGTTGACAACACTCTTGCACGGCCGGCGCCTGTGTGAAGGCAAGATCACCGACGTGCGGCGGCAGACGGAACGCGGGTTTGCCCGCGGGGAGGTGGATATTAGCGGCACCGGGCGGGACGCTGGCACACAGTGCAAAATTTCCTTCCAAAATGAAAACCTCGTCTTCTGGCGGGACGGCCGGCCCGAGGTCACCGTACCCGACCTCATCACCGTGGTCGATGAGCAGACCGGATCACCCATCACCACCGAGGCGTTGAAGTACGGCCTGCGCGTCGCGGTTTTGGGCTTTCCCTGCCACCACCAGTGGCGCACGCCGGAAGGTTTAGCTTTGGCCGGGCCCCGCTATTTCGGCTACGAGATCGATTATGTCCCCCTCTAAGAGCGATCGTCCCGCTGATGGTCTCCGTCTAGGCATCGACGTGGGCGGCACCAATACCGACGCGGTCATCCTGGATACGTCGGATCAGGTCATTGCCAGTGCCAAGTCACCCACCACGCCTGATGTGACCACCGGCATCGTGAATGCCTTGCAGGCAGTACTGACGACATCCGGGTTTCCTCCCGCGTCGATCCGCTACGCCATGCTCGGGACCACCCACTGCACGAACGCGATCGTCACCCGACAAGGGCTCAGCCCGGTGGGTGTCATCCGCCTGGGGGCCCCGGCCACCTTGGCGGTGGAGCCCTTGCTGACGTGGCCGCCGGACCTGCGGCAGATAGTGTGCTTGCAGAGTGTGATCTTACGTGGTGGGCACGAGTACAACGGCGAGCCCTTGGCGGCGCTCGACCCGCACGGGGTCCGCAATGCGGCGCAACAGATGAAAGGCCGGGTGCGCGCGGTGGCGGTCACCGGCGTGTTCTCGCCGGTGAACCCGGAGCACGAAGTGCGCGCGCTTGAGATTATCCGTGAGGAGTTGGGTGGAGAAGTGCCAGTCGGCCTCTCCAGTGAGATCGGCAGCGTGAGCTTGCTGGAGCGGGAGAACGCCACGGTACTCAACGCGGCGCTGATCGCCGTTGCACGGACGGCGGTCGCAGGCTTCGAGCGCGCCATCCGCCAACTGCGGATCCCCGCAACCCTGTTCTTAGGGCAGAACGACGGCAGCCTAATGTCCGTGGACTATGCGCTGCGGTATCCCATTTTCACCATCGCATCGGGGCCGGCGAACAGCATCCGCGGCGCCGCATACTTGAGCCGACTGCGTGAGGCGGTCGTGATCGATATCGGCGGCACCACCACCGACCTCGGCATCCTACAGAAAGGCTTTCCCCGCGAGTCCGCTGTGGCGGTTGAGATTGGCGGCGTGCGAACCAACTTCCGCATGCCGGACCTGGTGTCGATCGGTCTGGGTGGGGGCAGCCACGTGCACCAGGACGGCGCGGTGCGCGTGGGGCCGGACAGCGTAGGGTATCGGCTCACCGAGGAGGCGAAAGTGTTCGGCGGGCGGCAACTGACGGCGACCGATCTGGCCGTGGCGGCAGGGCGCGTACAGTTGGGCGACCCCAGCCGAGTGCAATCCCTCGCGGCCACTGTGGTTGAAGCAGGCCTGGCCTACATCGGTCGCTCCTTGGAAGACAATATTGACCGTATCAAGCTCTCGGCCGATCCCGTTCCCGTGGTGGCGGTCGGAGGGGGAAGCATCCTGCTGCCGGAGCAGCTCCGCGGAGTCTCTGCCATCATCCGCCCCCTGCATTGTGAGGTCGCCAACGCGATCGGTGTCGCCATCGCGCAGGTCAGCGGCACGATCGACCGCGTCTTTGCCCTGGACGCCATGAGCCGCACCCAAGCGCTGGACGAAGCCGCGCGTCTCGCTCGCGAACGGGCCTGTGCGGCGGGGGCCGACCCCAAGAGTGTCGAGATCATCGATCTGGAAGAGGTCCCCCTCGCCTACCTGCCGGGGAACGCGACGCGCATCAAAGCCAAGGCCGCGGGAAGCCTCAAACAGTAGGGGAGAATGAAGTAACAACACCCAGCACGCGAGATCTTCGTTAAGTCTGGCTGCTAATACACTGCCGGACGATCCTGCATCGATAATGATGTAGTCAAACACGGCCTCTGACAGCTCTAATTGCCCACGACTTTTACCTTTCTCATTGACGCGGCGCAAAGATGATGGAATGAGCCAGTGAACCAGACAGCTCGCTCACGCGAACTCGGCCGGGTGGTCAGCGCCGGGGTGATCGGCACGGCGGTGGAGTTCTACGACTTCGGTATTCGGCAAGGTGTTCTTCCCGCATGCTGCTGGCCTACTTGGGGTACTGGCGGCACTGGCCACCTACGCGGTTGGCTTTGCCGCGCGTCCGTTCGGTGGTGTGGTGTTTGGTCACTTCGGTGATCACATCGGCCGTAAGCGCCTGCTGGGTCATCAGCCTGCTGCTGATGGGCGGCTCATCTGTCCTGGTTGGACTCCTGCCGAGCTATCACCAGATCGGGGTGGCCGCACCGACCCTGTTGGTGCTCTTGCGCTTAGCCCGACTTGGCCGATTCGCCCTCGTTTTCCGGCTTTAACGCGGCGTTCTCATTCATAAATACTTGTTTTGTAAATACAGCAGCCCAGCAAATCGGCGAAAATGGGCTGTAGTGAAGACCTTGGTTGTTTTCAAGAGAGGAATTCTGTGCATAATGGCAAGCCGTCATGTTTCTACGCGCCACGACTCGCAAGAAGGACGGCAAGGAGCACCGCTATTGGAGCATTGTCGAGAACAGGCGCCTCTCGGACGGCCGGGTGCTGCAACGTCATGTGCTGTATTTAGGG
Source organism: Gammaproteobacteria bacterium (assembly GCA_050740695.1). Classification (GTDB taxonomy): domain Bacteria; phylum Pseudomonadota; class Gammaproteobacteria; order JACCXJ01; family JACCXJ01; genus JACCXJ01. The sequence continues at coordinate 8,128 of JBOIDR010000159.1, forward strand.
GAGATCAACGCTTCGCAGGAATGGGCGTGGCGTAAATCGATCGAGG
>JBOIDR010000160.1:0-8127 GCA_050740695.1 Gammaproteobacteria bacterium
GGCAGATCATCGAGAAGGTCGACCGGGCGCGGGTCAAGATGGAGCAGATCAAGCCCGGATCCACCCTGCCCCGAGGGAAAAAGAAGAAGGTATGATCTGTAAAGTTATTTAAGGGACACTACACTAGCTACTGAAGCCCCTAGGCGCCTGGCGCTCTTAGGCCAGGCGGTCCTCGTTCAGCGCTTCCCAGAACGCCGCGACGCCGTCCAGCATCTCGTTGCCATAGCGGATGAAGGCGTCCTCGTCGAGCGTGCGCTCGAAATACAGCTCCTCCAGCTCTTCCTGGGTGTGCTTTGCGTGCTGGGCCTCCAGGCGCGCGTGCCAGGTGAAGAAGGCGAGCGGGAGGTCCTCTCCGCTACGCGCGTTGTAGCGTTTGAAGCCGGCGATGAGCTCGTCCCAGAAACCGGCGGCGGCCCAGTTCTCGACGGCGTAGCTCGCGGCCTGGGAGATGAGATAGTCCGGGCTGCCGTAGAGCCTGACCAGCTCGTCGCAGAAGAAAAGGGTCGGCGGGGTCCCGTGGCGGCGTTTGCCCACCTCGTTGAACCCGAGCGAGAGGCGCTCGGCGATCTGCAAGAGCCACTCGAAGTGCGCGGCCCGGAAGCGGAATACGCCACCCTCGACCGTACCCTCGGAGGACACCAACTCGGGATCGGTGTCGGCGCCGTTCTCCGAGGAAACGCGCCTGCCGCCGGCGTTGAAAACCACGCCGATCTCGTTGGCGAGGATCTCTTTCGAGGCGCGCATGCCCTGGAGCGAATCGGCGTTGATGGTTTTGAAGAGCTGCGCGATCAGGAACAGGTTGGAGAACACCGAGAACTGTACGATGAAGGCACGTACGTGCTCGCGGGTCTGCTCGCCGCGGCTGAACCAGGCGGTGTATGGGTTCCCGGTGATGATGCGGTGGTGCAGCAACTCGCTGTCGATGCGCTTCTGGAAGGCGAGGAAGGATCGGGCCTTCGCGACGCTCTGGCCGCCCTCCATGACGGAGCGCAGCGAGCGGGACGTCAGGCCCTCGAGGCGATGTTTCTGGGCGAAATGCCGCAGGGGATCTGGGGCAATGGCATTCATGATCTCTCCTCCCGATGTTTGCCATCCGGCTGCAAGCTTTAGACCCACGCGGGGATGGGGAATTCCGGCCCTTTGTTCTTTCATAGGCTTATTCCGCGTCCGCCTGTGCTTCCGGGGCCGCCTGCCGGAACGCCGGTATAGTCAGACAATGTGCCTCGATCGCCCGGATGTGCGCGAAATCACCGAGATCGCAACCGAAACGGCGGGCGTTATAGACCTGGGGGATGAGGCAGACATCGGCGATCGTCGGGCCCTCCGCGAGACAGTAGGCACCCGCTCCCGCATCGGCACCGGTCTCCCCGAGCATCGTCTCGAGCGCACCGAACCCTTCCTGGATCCAGTGCCGGTACCACTGCCCGCGCGCCTCCGGGCCCTGCCCGAGCGCCTGCTCCAGGAACCGCAACACGCGCAGGTTGTTCAGGGGATGGATGTCGCAGGCGACGAGCCCGGCGATCGCCCGGGCCTTGGCGCGAAGCTCGGGCGCCCGGGGCAAGAGCGGGGGGGTGGGAAATACCTCGTCTAGGTACTCGAGGATGGCGAGCGACTGAGTCAGCACCCGGTTGCCGTGCACGAGCGTGGGGACGAGGCTCTGGGGATTCTGCGCCCCATAGGCCGCTTCATGCTGTTCCCCCCGTGCCAGATGGACGAAGCGCGGCTCATAGACGATCCCCTTGAGGTTCAAGGCGATGCGGACCCGGTAGGCGGCCGAGCTGCGAAAATAGGTGTAGAGGACTACGACCCGTGCACCTCGACGCGCTGCTCGATGGCACCGAAGATCGTCCGCCCCTCGGGATCCGGCATCTCAAGCCGGATCGATTCCCCGTGGTCGAGGTAGGGCGTCAAGACCTCCGCGCCCGACTGGGTCTCGACCGCCCGCCGCTCCACGATGCAGCAAAAGCCGATCTCCGGGTCCTGATTGCTGACGGTCCCCGAGCCGATCACGGTGCCGGCCGGGAGGGGCCGGGTCTTGGCGGCATGGGCGATGAGCGCGGGAAAGTCGAATTGCATATCGCGACCCGCATCCGGCCGGCCGAAGGGCTCGCCGTTGCGGTGCGCGAGGAGCGGCAGGTGCAGCCTGGCCCCGTCCCAGGCGGCGCCCAGCTCGTCGGGGGTCACCGCCACCGGCGAGAAGGCCGGCCCCGGTTTGCCGTGCAGGAACCCGAAGCCCTTGGCCAGCTCCTCCGGGATGAGGAAGCGCAACGACAGGTCGTTGACGAGCACCACGAGTGCGATGTGCGCCCCGGCATCATCGGCCGTCACCCCTTGAGGGACATCGTCGGTGATGACGGCGACCTCGGCCTCGAAGTCCAGCCCCCAGCCGGGATCCGGTAGGTGGATCGGGTCACGCGGCCCGAGGAAACGCGCGGACCCGCCCTGGTACATCAGTGGATTGACCAGAAACTCAGGTGGCATGTCGGCCCCGCGGGCACGCCGCACGCGCTCGACATGCGACAGATAGGCGCTGCCGTCCAGCCATTGGTAGGCGCGTGGCAGCGGTGCCGCGACGGTGGCCGGCTTCAAGGGGAAGGCGTCCAGCTCATCCTGCATGAGATCGGCGTACAGGACCTCCAGCCGCGGCGCGATCCGCGCCCAACCATCGAGTGCCGCCTGCAAGGTGCGCGCCCCCGGCGAAGCCGGCACGGCCACGGTGAGATCGCGGTCCACGACCACCAGCGTCCCGTCGCGGCCACCCGATTTCAAGGTCGCGAGCTTCACCCCGCCTTCCAGGAATCGACATAGCCCGGCCACTCGATCCCATCGGGCAACTCGGCCACCTCCAGTGCATCATGGGCGTCGATCATCACCGCCACCTCGTCGGTCTCGCCACCGCGAGAGAGCTTGCTCGCCGCCAAGGCCTTGGGATGGGGCCCATGGGTGATGCCCGATGGGTGCAAGGTCATCATGCCCGGATGGATGTTGTCGCGCGAGAAGAACCGGCCCCGATGATAGAAGATCACCTCGTCGTAATCATCGTTGTTGTGGAAGAAGGGCACACGCAGGGCGCCCGGATCGGTCTCGAACGGACGGGGGACGAAGGTGCATACCACGAAGCGCCCGGCCGCGAAGATCGTGTGCGCGGACGGCGGCACGTGGTAGCGGTGGCTCATGAGGGGCCGGATGGCGCGCCAGTTCACACGCACCGGGGTGAGCGTCCCGTGCCACCCGACCGCATCCAGCGGGTTGAACGGATAGGTCACGGTGCTCAGCAACCCGCGGCGCTTGACCAGGACCCGCCACGGGCCATTCTGCGGCTGGGTGCGGAACTCGCCGTCGATGCGGGGGATGTCGAGCATGGCGGGGTCGAACACCGCGTGGCTGCCGACGATACCCTTGTCCGGGAGCCGGTAGCTGTCGTTGGTGGCCTCGATGAGGAGGGCGGTCAGGGGCTTTTGCGATTCCGATTCCACCCGCCACAAGGTCCCGCGCGGGAGCATGAGGTAATCGCCCTCGCCGAGCCCGAGATGGCCGTAGTCGCAGTAGAGGGACGCGGAACCCTCGTGGATGAACAAGAGGTCGTCGCCGTCGGCGTTGCGGACCAGGTGGTCCATGGGCGCCTCGCTGCGCCAGATGCGGAGTTGCAGGTGGGCGTTGCCGAGGAGGAGGCGCGCCTCCCAGGGTGAGCCGCAGGGAGCGAGGTCTTTCACGGCATCGAAGGCGCGGGGCCGTAGCGGTCCCTCGACCTTGGTCCACCCGGTCGGCGGGTGGCGGTGGTACATCTGGGTCGCCGGACCGTAGAAGCCCTCCTTGCCGATCTCGCGCTCGAAGGTGCCTTCGGGGAGATCGGCGTGCGCCTGGCGCGAGGCCTCGCCTTCGACGACGGGCAGGGAGATCCAATGCCTCATGCTAGATCACCCCGCGCCGCAGCTGGTCGCGCTCGATGGCCTCGAACAGGGCCTGGAAGTTCCCTTCCCCGAAGCCTTCGTTCCCGTGCCGCTCGATGATCTCGAAGAAGATGGGCCCGATCACGGTCTCGGTGAAGATCTGGAGCAGGAGCGCACGAGCCCCCGAACCGTCGATCAGGATGCGGTTCTCGCGCAGGCGGTCCAGATCCTGGCCATGGCCCGGGACGCGGCGCTCCACCGCATCGTAATAGCTGTCCGGGACCTCCATGAACCGCACCCCGTTGCGCCTGAGTTGCTCCACCGTCATGTGGATGTCCTCGGTGGCGAGCGCGATGTGCTGGATCCCCTCGCCGCGGTAGGCACTCAGGTATTCCTGCACCTGCGACTTGGGGTCGGCGGGCTCGTTGATGGGGATGCGGATCCGGCCGCAGGGGCTCACCAGGGCCCGTGACCTCAACCCCGTCACCCGGCCATGGATGTCGAAGTAACGGATCTCGTGGAAATTGAACAGCCGCTCGTAGAACCCGGTCCATTCGTCCATGCGCCCGCGGTGGACATTGTGGGTCAGGTGGTCCACGGAAGTCAGGCCCACGCCCGCCGGGTGCGGCTCCGTGCCCGTGAGGGGCTCGAAATCGACATCGTAGATCGAGCGCTCGCCGTAGCGATCGATGAGATAAATGAGGCTGCGCCCGATCCCCCGGATGGCCGGCAGGTTCAGCTCCATGGGCCCGGCCGTGCCCTGATACTGGCGGGCGCCGAGCCCGGTGGCCCGTTCCAACGCCCGGCGCGCGTCGCGCACGCGCACGGCGAAGGCGCACACCGAAGGCCCGTGGACCTTGGCGAAGGCCTGGGCGAAGCTGTCCGGCTCCTGGTTCAGGATGAAGTTGATGTCGCCCTGCCGGTACAGGACCACCTGCTTCGAGCGGTGGCGCGCGATGGCGCGAAAGCCCATGCGCTCGAAGAGCTGCGCCAGGGCCTTCACATCGCCGGCCGTGTACTCGACGAACTCGAAGCCGTCCGTCCCCATCGGGTTCTCGATCGTATCCATCGTCTGTCCCTCGCCGTCGGGCTATTCCCGGTAGGCTAGTAGACCGCCTGCCTCCGGCTAAGATTCCGCCCGCCGTCACGCGCCGATCTCGGTGCGCACGTCGAACCGCTCCGGGAAGAAGGTCAGGTCCAATGCCTTGCGGAGGAACGCGACGCCCGGGGAGCCGCCCGTCCCACGTTGGTAGCTGAAAAAAGGATAGGAGATTCAATGTGGGCTTGCAATCGAGCCTGGCTGGTCGGACTGGCTGCGCGGGAAGGGGTTCGGCGCCGGAGGGAAAGCGTTATCGGGGCGGCCTCGGTGGTTGGCGGGGCTCAAAGCAGCTTTGGGGGTAGGGCCCTGTGCCTAGATCCCTTGCGGTCCCGTAACCTCGATGCAGACCAGGGCATAGTAGGGAGAAACCATCCCCGTGGTCCCATTGCCGCATCCCGGGCCCGCCTCCGGCGTGATGCGCCCGCGCCGCGCGAAGAGCCGTAGCACACGGAAAGGCACTGCGCGTTTCGAGGCGGCAGATGTCCGCAGGACAGGGCAGCCCAGCTTCGTGAAATTGTACCCCTTCCCCTCGCGCACCGAACCGACGACACCATTGGCGCCGTCCTACCCGCCTCTCCCTGCCACCAGCGCTAATGGGCAGCGGAGAGGCCAGCGCCTTCCCTGCTCTGGCCGCAGCAGCACCGTATAGCGTACGGCGCGATGCACCAACTCCACAAGCTGCGACACCCCGGACCTCCCGCAGGCTGAGGTGCACCAAGGCGATCTACAGATACTCGCGTACCTCGTCGCCATACCCCGGTGAGCCGATGCTCGTGGGCTTGAGCGCCGCCAGCCAGAACAGATCCTCAATGCAGCGCTTGTCGGCGGTCGTGAGCGCGCCGTTTTCGAGCAGCAGCTTCTTAGGCGCTCGCTGGTTCAACGGCTGCCGCCAAGCGGGCCCAAGGCATCGATCAGTTCATCCAGCGTTGCCGCTCTCATCAGATAATTGCGCCCCCGAATGCCTTTGCGCTCTCCTCGCTCTCCCGGCCCGACACGGCCTTGCCCGTGGCACCTTCGATCAGCTCCAAAAGCGCCGACGCTCTGCCCCAGATAAAGCTGTCAAATTCATTCGCACGGAGTTCAGCGACGGGAATCGCGTGCGACGCCAGGAACTCGTCAAGATTTTCACCACTGACGTGCTTGTTCTTCTCGATTCGAGACAGATATTGGCTGGGCGCATCGCCGCTGATGAACCGATTGGTGCTTGCGGGCAGCGGTGCCTTGTTGACAACGCTGTTCCACTTGTCACGAGGGTGCCTGTTGGCCTCGCACCATGCCCGCGGGAAGATATGGTGAATATCAATCGCATTATTGAAGTAGGTATTGAGGTCGAGGGGAGTGCCGCTAATGAAGTCCCATGCTTCCATGCTTCATCAGCATCGCAGCAAGGCCTTTGTAGGCTGCAGCCAACCGGGATTGCAGCGACAGCAGGCGTATGGGCGCGAAGCTCGCGTCCCGTACGGTGCGCGGTTCGGCGCCGCCCTCTATCCACTGAACCACATCGGGAAGATCCATGGCGAATCGCGTTTCGTTAGCGCCCCCGTAGAGTTCACCAAACACGCCGCACCAGTACCACCGAAGCAGCTTCTGCTTGACCCCGTGATGGGTAATTCTGGCTGCAAGGCTGGCGCAAATGCAGGCAAGTGGAATCAGCTGTGTGGCGTATGGGAGACTCTTGGCATCGAAGATTTTCTCCTCGGCAAGGAGTTCGGCCGCCCGTTTTAATCCTGCCTCGATACGGCCTTGAAGGTACTTGAAGTCCGGCAATTCCAGGCGCAGCACGTCCGCTCTCTTACAGGAAATGGAAGTCGCGCTTTTCAGATGTCGCTCGTAACTGGCAAGGAGCGTAACAGCCGTGAGGAACGCGGTTCCATCAACTACATTGAGGACGTCGTGCTTAGCAGTGAGGCGTTCTTGCCGGGCATCCCAATCCTCTCTGAGATTAAATTCACTGGCGGCAAAGGTCGCCGTCATCAACTCGAACACGGTTAGCGTGACGCCACCCGTGTTGACCTTCTCAAAGACCTGGCAGACCGCTTCGCGTGGTGTGTCCTGGGTAAGTTCGATGGCCGGCACCTTAAACTGCTGAAAACGCAGCCAGACCTCTTGCTCGAAGCGCATGAGGAACATCATAGCGTCCGTGGCATTTTTATGGTGACCGGCATACCCCATCTTCCACCGCATGAAGCGCTCGGTATCAAACATCAGTGCAACCGGGAACATCCGCTGCTCGTATTGCAACGTGGATGTACTGAGATCGAGGTCTACCCTTCTTCCAAAGTCGGACGTCACCCGGAGCGAGTCGGGAACCGATATCACGGCCTCTTCGCGATCCTCCGTGGCGTCGAGACACTTGGTCATGTCCAAGAAATAGACGCGGTGAATCTCGGCGCCTTTTTCTGTTCGCGTTTTGACGGGCAGCCCGCTGCGCAGCGAGAGATACATGGAGGTGAGGCGTTGCTGGCCATCAAGAACCAAAGTCTTCGGCTTGGGTGCCGGTTGCAACGAAACCCCCTCGAATAAGCGGGGCTTGAACGGAACACCTCCCGCTTCAAGAAACATCACCGCGCCGATGGGGTACGACAGGGATAGACTGCCGATCAGCGACTTGATGTGCATGTCGTCCCACACCCAGCCTCGTTGAAAATCTGGCAACTGTGTATCGCCTTTTGCAATAGCGTCCAGTACGTCCTTTATGGCTGGCTCTGCGGTTCTAAAACTCATGATTCAACGATCCCTTCAATCGGCTCAGAAAGCACCACGAAATGGGCCACCATTTCGAAGTCGTTGATGCCCGCGAACTCGCCCTTCCTAGCGTGTCTGCCGTCGTGGGTCAAAAGGCTTGCCACGGCGCGCTCTTCGTTCTTGCCGACCACGGAGGCGACGGCGGTGCCAAGCAGACGCTGCCCGGCGCGCATGTCCTCGCCCTACTTGGTGGCCTCGTTGAGCGGGCGGGTGCCGACGTCGGCAGGTCGCGCTTTGTGTTCACCGGCTGGTCGAACTAGGGATGCGCCCGCGTAGTCAGCTATAAGAAAGAGGCGAGAACCCTCAGAATATGGGATGGCAACCAGTGCCAGCAACCCATAACGTGGGAGGTATTCTCGCCATGAAGAAGCGTAGCTATCGTGCTCAGAAAGT
>JBOIDR010000161.1:0-7957 GCA_050740695.1 Gammaproteobacteria bacterium
AAGCACGGCTTCATGCCCGCCAGCGCATAAGCATTCGGTAGTTCCACATCTCATTTCCAGTTCCCCGTCCCGGCTAGCGTCAGGCCAGGAATTGTTACGCCTGTGGGGTGGTGTCTTTCACGCTAAGACCAAGGCCGGGATGGCCGAGGCCGGCACCGCCGGGCTCACGATATTTCCCTGGATGAGCCGGCACCCGCGCTCGCGCAGGAACTCGAGCTGGGCCGGCTCTTCCACCCCCTTCGCGGTCACGGTAAGCCCCATGCTCTTTGCGATGGCCAGGATCGCCGAGCAGATCGCCGCATCCCCGGCCTCGGTCGCGATACCTGCCACGAAGCTGCGGTCGATCTTGAGCTTGTCGATGGCGAAGCGCCGCAGGTAGCCGAGCGAGGAATACCCGGTCCCGAAGTCATCCATCGCGATCGCGACCCCCAGCTCTTTGATGGCGGGCAGTTGCTTCACGACCGAGTACTCGACGCGCATGAGGGCCGTCTCCGTCACCTCGATCTCGAGCGCCCTGGGGCAGAGCCGGGCCTCTCTCAGGGCCACCTCGACCAACTCGGGCAGCTCCTGGCGCATGAACTGGACGCCGGAGACGTTCACCGCCACGATCAACCCCGAGAGGCCCGCGTCCCGCCAGGCCGCGGCCTGGCGACAGGCGGCGCAGAGGACCCATCGGCCGATCGGCACGATCAGCCCGGTCTCCTCGGCCCCCGTGATGAACTGGCCGGGCAGCACCAGGCCATCCTCCGGATGCCGCCACCGGATCAGGGCCTCGACCGCCACGATGCGACCCGAAGCGAGATCCAGCTCGGGCTGGAAGTACAGCTCGAACTCTTCGCGCTCCAAGGCCTTGCGCAGGGCGGTCTCCAGGCTCAGGCGCCGCGCCGCGGCCACGTTCATGCGCTCGCGGTAGTACTGGTAGGTGTTCTTGCCCTTGGCCTTGGCGTGGTACATGGCCATGTCGGCGTTCTTGATCAGGGTCTCGGCCTCTACGCCGTCGCTGGGATAGAGGGTGATCCCGATGCTCGCGCCAATGTAGAGCTCCTGGTCGCAATACCAGAAGGGAGGGACGGCGGCGGCGATGACCCGTTCGGCCACCGTGGCGGCCCGCAAGGCATCCTCGAGATCCGGCAGGAGAATGGTGAACTCGTCCCCGCCGAGCCTGGCGATGGTGTCCCCTTCCTCGGAGGGATCGGTTCTGCCCACGTAATCATCTTCGCGCAGGCAGTGGAGCAGCCGTTGGGAGAATTCGATCAAGACTTGATCGCCCGCGGCATGCCCGAGCGTGTCGTTGATGTGCTTGAAGTCGTCGAGGTCCACAAACAGCAAGGCCAGTGTCCGCCGGCCGCGCTTGGCATGGGCCAGCGCGCGTTTCAGGTATTCTCCGAACATCAGCCGGTTGGGCAGCTTGGTGAGGCTGTCGTGGTAGGCGAAATAGCGGATCTGCTCGCTTGATTGCCTGAGGTTATGGCCCATGGTGCGTAGCGACTGGGCGAGATCGCCGAGCTCGTCGCGGGCCTCTACGTCAATCGGCACCAGCACGTTGCCTCGGCCGAGCTCGCCCGCGGCCCGTTGCAAGCCCCGCAGGCGCCGGGTCAGGAGCGCCCGCAACAGCAGGAAAGCCACCGCCGCGACGGCCACTCCGCCCGAAAGGGCCACGGCGAAGAGGGCGAGCGCCGCGTCCCGGTCCAGCGGGCCCCGCCAGGCCAGCGTGCCCACCAGGACCGCAGGCACAAGGCTCAACGGGGCCAGTATCAGCGGGAGTTTTGCCTCGAGTTTCACGTCGGTTCGACCTCTTCCATGGTCCTGGATGATCCATGACCGGAGCGCATTCCATTGGCCATCGACCAACCGCAGCAGGCCGTTGTGGAGCCACGCAAGACCAAGGCCGTCCCCCGTCCGCCCTTGTAACACAAGTCGGCCGGTCGGGCGGTGACCCTCGTCACACTTTAGCGCGAGCGCCCTTGCGGGGACGGTATCCAGCGCGCGGCTTGGACCCAAAGAAATCAGATCAACGCGGGATGAGCAGCACGATACCGGGCGCTATCTGCCCCGGCCGGCTCAAGAGGATCTCGTTGGCCCGGAAGATCGCTTGCCAGCGGCTGGGATCACGATAGAAGAACCTCGAGATGCGCTCCAGGCTGTCACCCTTTTGCACCGTATACACGCCGCGCGCGCCCATCAAGAGCGCCAACTCGATCTGGCCTCGTTGCAGGGCCCTCTGCGTCGATTCCAGGGCCGCCTCGCGGGTCGGATCGCGCGGGCGCGTGGCGCGCAGGGTGCGGTAGGCCTTGTGCAACTCTGTGATCCGCGCGCGGGCGGCCGCGATGGCATCGGGGTCGGGGCGGTTCGAGGCCAGGCGTTCTTCCAACTCTGTAACCCGTGCTTGCAGCCGGCCCGCACGGGCCTCGCTGTCCGCGTATTTCGCCAGCAGTGCCGCATGCTCGCCACGTCCTGTCTCCATGTCCCCGGTGAGCCGGCGCAGGCGCGTGTCGGCCGCCAGGGACTCACGCGTCAGTCGGCTGCTCTCGTTGGCGAGGATGGCGTTCTGCCGGCGCAACGCCGACAGCCTGCGCGCGAGATTGCCGAGCTCGGCTTCGAGCCGGGAGGCACTCGAGGCGCGTGCCGCGCAGAGGGCCTGCGCCCGGGCGATCTCGCGTTCCGGGGGTGGGGTGGGCGCCGCCGGCTGGGCCGACGCCATGCGGCCGGCAGTCCCACCGTAGAGCATCAAGAGTACGAAGAGTAACGAGGGCTGCACGCGCCCATTGTAGCGGCGGACCGAGCGGCGTGGACCGGGCGCGAGGCGATCGCGGGGACACCGACAAGTGTTGTACCCTAGGCGCACGCGATATCGATAGCGAAAAGCTGCATGATCCTTGTCACTGGAGGGGCCGGTTTCATCGGCTCCAATTTCGTTCTCGACTGGCTGGCGCAGATCGGCGAACCCCTCGTCAACCTCGACCGGCTCGCCTACGCCGGCAACCTGCAAAACCTGGCGAGTGTCCATGACGATCCGCGTCACGTCTTCGTCCGGGGTGACATCGGCGATTTCGACCTGGTCTCGTGCCTGTGCGCCGAGCACCGGCCGCGGGCCGTGGTCAATTTTGCCGCCGAATCCCATGTCGACCGCTCCATCCACGGGCCGGCGGCCTTCATCGAGACCAACTGCGTCGGCACCTTCCAGTTGCTCGAGGCCGTGCGCGCCCACTGGCTCGGGCTGCCGGGCGAGGCGCGCGAGCGGTTCCGTTTCCTGCACGTCTCCACGGACGAGGTCTATGGGTCGCTCGGCCCGAACGATCCGCCCTTTACCGAGACCCACCCATATCGACCCAATAGCCCCTATTCCGCCTCGAAGGCCGCGTCCGACCATCTGGTGCGGGCCTACCATCATACCTTTGGCCTCCCGGTGCTCACCACCAACTGTTCCAATAATTACGGTCCTTATCAATTCCCGGAAAAGCTCATCCCATTGGTGATCCATCACGCCCTGGCCGGTAAACCACTGCCCATGTACGGAGACGGCCGGCAGATCCGCGACTGGCTTTACGTGCAAGACCATTGCAACGCCATTCGTGTGGTGCTCGACCGGGGCAGGCCGGGGGAGACCTATAACATAGGCGGCTCCAACGAGAGACCCAACATCGAAGTAGTCGAACGGCTGTGCGCCATCCTGGATGAAGAGAGGCCGCGTAGCGACGGGCGGACCTATGCGCGCCAGATCACCTACGTGATGGATCGGCCCGGTCACGACCGGCGTTATGCCATCGATTCCCGCAAGATCCGGCAACAGCTCGGTTGGGTCCCGGCCGAGACCTTCGACACCGGGTTCCGCAAGACCGTGGGCTGGTACCTGGAACATGGCGATTGGATCCGGGACGTCACCAGCGGGGCGTATCGGGAGTGGACGGCCCGCCACTATGGCAGAGAGGTGGCATGAACCGTAAAGGGATCATCCTGGCCGGCGGCTCCGGGACGCGGCTTTTCCCGGTGACCAAGGCGATCTCCAAACAACTCCTGCCCGTCTACGACAAACCGATGATCTATTACCCGCTCAGTACACTCATGCTGGCGGGGATCCGCGACATCCTCATCATCAGCACCCCGCAGGACACGGGGCGCTTCGAACACCTACTCGGTGACGGATCTGACTGGGGACTGATCCTCCGGTACGCCGTGCAGCCGAGCCCGGATGGGCTGGCGCAGGCCTTCGTCATCGGACGGTCCTTCATCGGCGGGGCTCATTCGGCGCTGGTCCTGGGCGATAATATCTTTTATGGCCACGATCTCCAGATGCAACTGGAGCGGGCAATGCTGAACGAGGTCGGTGCCACCGTATTCGCTTACCATGTGAACGATCCCGAGCGTTACGGCGTGGTGGCCTTCGACACGCACGGTCGGGCCACGTCGTTGGAAGAGAAACCCACGCGGCCCAGATCCCACTATGCCGTCACGGGGCTGTATTTCTATGACCCGGACGTGGTGGCGATCGCCGCGGGCCTCGAACCCTCGGCCCGCGGCGAGCTGGAGATCACCGATGTCAACCGCGCCTATCTGGAACGCAAGCGGCTGTCCGTGGCGATCATGGGGCGCGGATTCGCCTGGCTCGACACCGGTACCCACGAATCGCTGATAGAGGCATCGAATTTCATCGAGACCATCGAGCATCGCCAGGGGCTCAAGATCGCCTGTCCGGAGGAGATCGCCTGGCGCAAAGGCTTTATCGATACCGAGCAACTCCAGAGGCTCGCCGCACCGCTCGCCAAGAACGGTTACGGCCAGTACCTTTTGCGTCTTTCGACCGAGCGAGAGCCCTCATGAACGTCGTGCAGACGGCGATCCCCGATGTGCTCCTGATCGAACCGCGGGTGTTCGGTGATGCGCGGGGGTTTTTCCTGGAGGGCTACAACGCCCGCGGATTCACGCAGGCGACCGGGCTCGCGGTGGACTTTGTCCAGGACAACCATTCGCGCTCGCGTCGCGGCGTCCTGCGCGGTCTGCACTACCAGGTCCGGCAGGCCCAGGGCAAACTGGTGTCGGTCGTGTGCGGGGCGGTGTTCGATGTCGCGGTGGATATTCGCCGATCCTCTCGGAGCTTCGGCCGATGGGTGGGCGTGGAGCTCTCGGAGGACAACCACCGGCAACTCTGGCTGCCGCCCGGTATTGCTCACGGTTATCTGGTGCTGAGCGAGCGCGTGGATGTCCTCTACAAGACCACCGATTACTACGCCCCCGAGCACGAGCGCGTCATCCTCTGGAACGATCCGGACATCGATATCGAATGGCCGCTCGCCGGTGAGCCGCTGTTGTCGCCCAAGGATCAGGCCGGCCTGCCTCTCAAGCAAGCGGAGTGCTTTCCATGAGGCTCTTGGTGACCGGAGCGACCGGTCAAGCAGGTTTCGAGCTGGCCCGCGGCCTCATGCCGTTAGGTGAGGTGGTCGCGGTCGACAGGGGGCGCTGCGATCTATCCCATCCAGAGGCAATACCGGCGCTCATCGAGACTATCCACCCCAACGTGATCGTCAACGCGGCCGCCTATACCGCGGTGGACAGGGCCGAGCAGGAAGAGACGCTCGCGACTACCATCAATGGGACCGCCGTCGGCGTCTTGGCCGAAGAAGCCCGCAAGCGTGGGGCCTTGCTCATCCACTACTCGACCGACTATGTCTTCGACGGCGCGAAGCCCGGTCCCTACACGGAACGGGACATGGCCAGCCCGCTGAACGCGTACGGTCGCAGCAAACTGGCCGGGGAGCTCGCGATCCAGCAGGCGGTTTGCGACCACCTGATCCTGCGTACCAGCTGGGTGTATGGCGCGCGCGGCCAGAATTTTCTCAAGACCGTATTGCGGCTCTCGGCGGAACGGCAGGAGTTACGCATCGTCGCGGATCAGATCGCCGCCCCGACGCCGGCGCGCCTGATCGCCGACGTCACGGCGCTGATCCTGGGAAGGCTCTCGACGCGCGAGGCGTGGCGCTCGGCGAGCGGTACTTACCACCTGAGCACACGCGGCGAGACCTCATGGCACGGCTTTGCCACCGCCATCGTCGCCGCCGCCCGCGAGGTGCCGCGCAGACCACCAATGGCGGTCAAGAGGATACTGCCGATTGCCACCAGCGACTATCCCCTGCCGGCCCGCCGCCCCCTGAACTCCCGCCTCGACTGCACCAAGCTCGCCCAGACCTTCGGCCTCTATCTGCCGGATTGGCGTACGGCATTGACCTCGACCCTCGATGGGATCTTCGAGTACGGGTCGTGAGGGGCTGAAGAAAAGCCCGCCCGAAGCACCGCCCGATACAGCGCCGGATCGAACCGAGTCGGCGCAATGACTTCAACGTCGCATTTGCAGATCCGGCCGTGCGTAGAATGCCGCGCCTTCACTTCATCTAAGGGTGTCTTGAGCTCATAGCGGGCCAGGCGCTCCGCGGCGCGATCTTTCAGCCGGCGCTCGGGACTCGACTTCTGGCTTCCATGGGCACGGGGCCCGCCGGCACGTTGAAACGGTTTGACGGAAATCGGCACTGGGTGCGGTGGCACCCGCCTTTCAAACTGACTATGCATTGGAGACCACCGCGACGGCATGGTGGACGGCACTTAAGCCTTCGAGACCTGTCTACTTGTTAGATAAGCTCAAAGGTGCGGGCCGGTCGACATGACCGTCCACAAGTCGATAGAGACATGAACAAGCTTCTGCGCAATTTGCTCGCGGTGCTCACCCTGCTGGGCGGGGCGGGTATTGTCGATGATGCCTGGGCTAGAGGTGGACACAAGGGAGGACACGGTCATGGCGGAGGGCATGGATTCCACGGAGGCCATGGCGGGCATCATGGACACGGCCACCGGCATCATAGACACGGCGGAAGGCACGGATTCCACAAGCACCACGGATTCCGTGGACGGCATGGGCATCATAGATTCCACCGCCGTTTCGGTCTAGGAACCACATTTATATTCGCGCCGTATCGTGGATACTACCCATACTACGCGCCATCTCGCCGATACACCCAGCCCCAGTACTGGTACTACTGCACCGACCCCCAAGGCTACTACCCATACGTCACCAACTGCCGGGTCGCTTGGCTGCCAGTCGTCCCGCACGGCCCCCCGCCATAGCCACAACAACGCGTCGGATAATGCGATTCAGGCACTGGGCGCTTATCGGCGGCGGGTTCCTTGCGGGCTGCGCTACTGTGCCCAGCGAGCCTGGGGTGCTGGTCTTGCCCGGGGCCGGCAAGACCTACGAACAGTTTCGTGATGAGGACGCAGTCTGCCGGTATTACGCGCAGGATCGGGTCGAAACGACCCCACAGGCCGCTGACGACAGCATCGCGAGGAGTGCCGGCACAGGTCCGTTCTTGGGCGGTGCCAGCGACGCCCTGAGTGGCGCCGGCTCACATGATGCCGGAGTTGGTGACGATGCACGGAGTGAGGCCGCGGCAGGAAGCGCTGCCGCCGGCACAGCGGCGGATGCCGTGCAAGCCCGCTATGACATCAGTTACTTGGGGTGCATGGATGCCAAAGGTAACCGGGTGCCCCCGCCGCCGGGCCGTCCGGGTTACTTGCCGCCACCACCACCTCACCCAGGTGCAAACCCGCCGTCCCCGCCGCCCTGAGCGAAACGAGTGAACGAACCCAGCGTCGGTGAACCTTATCACCTCTCATTCATTCGGCGGCACCACCTTTCGGCGTTGCCCTGTCATAGCTTTGTCAAGCCCCTTTTTGTCTCTTAGTTATCTAGTGTAGTGTCCCTTAAATAACTTTACAGATCATACCTTCTTCTTTTTCCCTCGGGGCAGGGTGGATCCGGGCTTGATCTGCTCCATCTTGACCCGTGCCCGGTCGACCTTCTCGATGATCTGCCCTACGGTGGCCGTCCAGATGAACGGCTTCGGGTTTTGGTTCCAGGCTTGCGTAAATTCGTCAATCGCCTGTTGTAAATCCGACACGCTCATGAAGCTGC
>JBOIDR010000162.1:0-7949 GCA_050740695.1 Gammaproteobacteria bacterium
GTAGATAGTCGGCGATGAATTGTGTTCTCTGGTCCATGGGTGACAGTTGACTCCAAGGCATTGGGGCACCTCTTCGATTCAGGTGCCCGCAGTATGAACAAACTGTTACCCATGTCCCCGGACTAAACTGTTACCTATGTGTCTGGACCGTACCCCCTCCCTATTGGCCCTCACTAGATCGAGACGCCAAAACGCTCCGAACCATAGCGCCTTGGGCCGATGAAGGGCCCGATATGCACCGATTGTAAGCCGAGGGCTTCGCATGTTGACAGCTCACGGCTTTAGGTCGCCACCCGCTCATAGAGCGTGACGTATTTGCGCGCCGCGCGCACCCACGAAAAGTCCTGCCGCATACCCGCCAGCTGCAACTCCGACCAGACTTGCGGATCGCGCATCAGCTCCAGCGCGCGCGTTAGCCCCAAGGTCACCCCGCTGACATCGGCGTAGTCGAACAAGACTCCGGTAGCCGTGCCGTCGGCAAGATTCGTGGCGCTGGCATCGACCACGGTATCGGCGAGCCCGCCGGTGCGCCGCGCGACCGGGACCGTTCCGTAGCGCTGGCCATACATCTGGTTCAGGCCACAGGGTTCGTAGCGCGAGGGCATGAGAAAGAAATCGGCGCCGGCCTCGATGAGGTGCGCGAGCGACTCGTCGTAGCCGATGCGCGCGGCGACCTGGCCCGGCAGGCGCCGCGTCCAGTCCGCGAAGGCCTGCTCGCTGGCGCGGTCGCCGGAGCCGACCATCGCGACCGCGATGCCGTGTTCCTCGATCCAGGGCGCCGCCTGCAGCACGAGGTCCGCGCCCTTCTGCCAGGCCAGGCGCCCGATCAGCCCGAGTAGCGGTACGTCTTCCGCCTCGACCAGGCCGAGGCGGCGCTGCAACGCCGCCTTGTTGGCGCGCTTGCCGGCCATGACGCTGGTCGCGTCGTAGCAGTGCGCGAGATGCGGATCGGTCGCCGGGTTCCAGATGTCGACGTCGATGCCGTTGGCGATGCCGGTCAGGGACTCGGCGCGCCGGCGCAGGACGCCGTCCATGCGTTCGCCAAAGGCCGGGGTTTGGATCTCGCGCGCGTAGGTCGGGCTCACGGTGGTGAGCGCGTCCGCCATCACCAGCCCCGCCTTCATGAAGGAGAACTGGCCATAGAACTCCAGGGCCTCGTGGTACCACAACTCCGGAGGTAACCCGAGCCGATCGAAGTCGGCGCGCGGGAAATTGCCCTGGTAGGCGAGGTTGTGGATCGTGTACACGATCCCCGGCCGGCCGGCCACACGCGTCAGCCACACGGCCGCGAGGCCGGTGTGCCAGTCGTTCAGATGCACGATCTCCGGCAGCCAGGCGATCCCCGCGCGGCCTCCCGCCAGTAGCGCGACCAGTTCGCCGAAGAGGCCAAAGCGCCAGGCGTTGTCCGGGTATTCCCGGCCCAGCGCATCGGTATAAGGCGCGCCGTCGCGCAGGAACAGCTCGGGGCAGTCCACCAGCCAGATCAGCGGCCCGCCGGCCTCGGCAAAGCCTTCCCAGATCGTGAAGGACATGCCGCGCAGCAGGATCGCGGGGTGGCGGCGTGCGCCGACCAGGCGCTCGCGGGTGCCGCGGTAGGCCGGGGTGACAACGCGCGAATCGTGGCCCAGCGCATGCAGCGCGCGCGGCAGGGCGTGCGCGACGTCGGCGAGCCCACCGGTCTTGGACAGCGGCACCGCCTCGGCCGCGGCAAACAAGACCCGGTGGCTCAAGCCGCGACCTCCGCGTCGGCCAGGATCCCGAGCTCGAAGCGGTGCGACAGGAGTGGATGCACCGGCACGATCCGCACGCGCCCGGGGCCCGGCAGCGGCCCTGCGAGCACGTAGTCCGCGCGGTCACCGCCGCTGCTGCGCAGGTCCAGGGGCCGAGTCTCCCCGCTGCCGTGAAACTCGACGATGAACTCGCTGGGGAGCAAACCGTTGAGCCGGACGGAGGCGACCAACGGATCCCGCGACACGAGGTCCAGCCCCAATCCCGGGGCCTGCGCGTGCACGAGCTTTTTCCAACGCACGAACTCGATCGTCGCGCGGCTGTGCCGGCCCTGCATGCGCTCGCCCTGGCGCGCCGCCGGGCCATAGAGCCGCCGCACGTAGTCGCCCATCATGCGCGCCGTGCCGAACTGCGGCAGCAGCGTGCGCATCGAGGCGCGCGCCAATGCCAGCCAGCGCGGCGGATCGTCGAACCAGCGCGGCAAAACCTCGCGCTCGAGAGTCTCGAACAGCGCGGATGCTTCCGCGCCGTAGCGTTCGCCGTCGGCGAGATCGGTGCGCGGCGCGATCCCGAACCCGTTGGCCCCGTCAAAACCTTCCGCCCACCAGCCGTCGAGGATCGACAGGTTCACTCCCCCGTTGATCGCCGCCTTCATGCCCGAGGTGCCGCTGGCTTCCAGCGGGTATTCGGGAGTGTTGAGCCAGACATCGCAGCCCTGCACCAGGAGGCGCGCGAAGCCGATGTCATAGCCCTCGACGGCGACGAGCCGCCCGATGAGCTCGGGCTCGAGCGAGTACTCATGCAAGGTGCGGATCAAGGCCTGCCCGCCGCCGTCGTGCGGGTGCGCCTTGCCGGCGAAGACCAGCAGCACCGGCCGCTGCGGGTCGCCGAGCAGGCGCGCGAGGCGCCCGGGGTCGGAGAGCAGGATCGTGGCGCGCTTGTAGGTCGCGAAGCGCCGGGCGAAGCCGATGATGAGAGTCCGGTCGAGCCCGGGCTCGAGCAGGCGGATCGACTGTGCGATGAGGTCGGCCGGCAGCCCATTGCGCTCGTGCTGTGCGATCAGGCGCCGGCGCAGGTCCGCCAGCAGGCGCTGGCGGCCGGCACCGCGCAGCTCCCGGAACTCGTCGTCGGACAGCGCCGCGATCCATTCGAGGTCCGCGGGCGCGAGCTCGCCCGTGCGCCAGTCGGGCGCGCCGTCATCGAGCCGGCTGCTCCACTCCGGGGCCAGGAAGGTTGGCAGGTGTACCGCGTTGGTGACGTGCTGCATCGGGTTTTCTTCCGGCGGCACCCGCGGCCAGACATAGGCCTCCATGCGCGCGGCGACGTCGCGGTGGATGCGCGACACCGCGTTGCGGAAGCGCGAGACCCGCATCGCGAACGCGGTCATGCTGAAGCGGTGGGGGCCTTCGTGGTTGGTGCCAAGCGCAAGCAGGCGCCGCCCGGTGGTGTGCAGGCTGCCAAAGTAGTCGCCGAGCCAGTGGTGCAACGCGCCGTGGCTGAACACGTCATGCCCGGCAGGCACCGGCGTGTGGGTGGTGAACACGGTGCTGGCGGCGACCATCTCCAGCGCCGAGCTGAAAGACATGCCGTTGGCGACCAGCTCGCGGATGCGCTCGAAGCCCGCAAAGGCCGCGTGGCCTTCGTTCAGGTGCCACACCGTCGGCCGCAGCCCCAGCCCGCGGATCGCGCGCACCGCGCCGACGCCGAGCACGATCTCCTGGAGCAGCCGCGTGTCCTGGTTACCGCCGTAGAGGCGCGCGGTGATCCGGCGGTCCTCCGGGGAGTTCTCCGGGCAATCGGTGTCGAGCAGGAACAGCGGCACTCGCCCGACCTGGGCCCGCCACATCCGCACTTGGAGCACGTGGTCGGCCAGCGGCACCGCGATGCGCAGCTCGGCGCCGAGCACGTTGCGCATCAGCTCCAGTTGGTGCGCCGCCGGATCCAGCGGATCCGGATCGGCGTGCTGCTGGCCGTGGGCGTCGAGATGCTGGCGGAAGTAGCCGTCGCGGTAGAGCAGGCCGATCGCCACCAGCGGAACACCGAGGTCGGAGGCGGTCTTCAGGTGATCGCCGGCCAGGACCCCGAGGCCCCCGGCATACAGCGGCAGCTGCTCGGCGACGCCGAACTCGGCACAGAGATAGGCCACCAGGTCGCGCGCGGCATCCAGCGGCGCAAGATCGAACGTCATGTTGTTCTTTTTGGGTGAGGGCTATTCGCCGGTGTGGAGGTGCTGCCCGAGCATTTCCGGTGTCACCAGCACGATGCCGCCAGGAGAGAGGTGGAAACGCTTGAGGTCGTATTCGCGATCGAAGCCGATGACGCTCGCATCGGGGATCTGGCATCCCTTGTCGATCACCGCGCGGCGGATGTTGCAGTTGTGCCCGACCCGCACATCGGGCAGCAGCACCGACTCGTCGACCAACGAATGGGTCTCGATGCTCACGTTGGAGAAGGCCAGCGAGCGCTTGAGCGTGGAGCCGGCGACGATGCAGCCGCCCGAGACCATCGAGTTGACCGCGATCCCGCGACGGTCGGGGTCGTCGAACACGAACTTGGCCGGCGGCAGCTGCTCCTGGTAGGTCCAGATCGGCCAGTCGGTGTCGTAGAGGTTCAGCTCCGGGGCGACTTCGATCAGCTCCATGTTGGCCTGCCAGTAAGCATCGACCGTGCCGACGTCGCGCCAGTAGCCCCGGCCGGTGCCGTGCACGTCCTGGAAGGAATACGCCAGCACCGGGAGGCGCCCGATCGCGCCGGGGATGATGTCCTTGCCGAAATCGTGGTTCGAATCCGAGCGCGCCGCGTCGCGCACCAGCTCCTCGATCAGGAATTTGGTGCTGAAGATGTAGATGCCCATCGAGGCGAGCACCGTGTCCGGCTTGCCGGACAGGGCTTCCGGGTGGTAGGGCTTTTCCTCGAACTTGACGATGCGGCGCTTTTCACCGACCTGCATCACGCCGAAGCTGCGCGCCTGGCTCTTCGGCACCTCGATGCAGCCCACCGTCACGTCCACCTCGTTGTCGACGTGCGCCGCGAGCATCGACCCGTAGTCCATCTTGTAGATGTGGTCACCGGCCAGGATCAGGACGTAGCCAGGCGCGTGGTGGCGGATGATGTCGATGTTCTGGTAGACCGCGTCGGCGGTGCCGGCATACCACGCGGTCTCGCTGACCCGCTGCTGCGCGGGGAGCAGTTCGAGGAACTCGTTGAACTCGCCGCGCAGGAATCCCCAGCCTTTCTGGATGTGGCGGATCAGCGAGTGCGACTTGTACTGGGTGAGCACCGCGATGCGGCGGATGCCCGAATTGATGCAGTTGGAGAGCGGAAAATCGATGATGCGGAACTTGCCGCCGAAGGGCACCGCGGGCTTGGCGCGCCAGTCGGTCAGCGGCCCCAGGCGCGAGCCGCGCCCGCCCGCCAACACCAGCGCCAGCGTTTCGCGGGTGAGCCGGCTGACGTAACGCGCTTCGGTTGCTGGATTCATAATCAAGGCTCCGGACCCGCGACGGCGGGACCTTCGGTTAGCGGTCATTGCGGATATCCGCCGGGTTTTCAGCCGGAGCCGGTCCTTGGGCTATTAATCCCTATCATTGGCTCCAATTCTCAGCGAACCGTCCCAGGTGGGTCTGAACGGCATTCCGACGGCTCCAGGACCTTGTTCGGACTTGAGGGCGAGCAACTGGTGTACGTGCAATTGATTCCAGGCGAAGCGTATCGCCGAGCCGGCCAGATAAAGATGCCAGACTCGTGCCTTTCCCTGGGAGGAGAGGCTGGCGACTTTGTCCCAGTTGTGATCGAGGTTGGCAGCCCAGTGACGCAGGGTCGGGACGTAATGGTCACGCAAGTTCTCCACGTGGCGTACGTCGAATCCCGCCTTGTGCACGGCCGAGACGACCTTTCCTATCTCGACCAATTCACCGTCGGGAAACACGTAGCGATCGGCGAAACCCGATCGGGAAAGGCGCTCCTTGATGTGGGGCTTGCGACTGATCGCGTGATTCAGAAAACGGCCCCCGTTCGACAGCAATGAAAAGACCTTTGGTAAATAGCCGCTTCGCCGGCTCAGGCCCACGTGCTCGAAGAGTCCGATTGCGCTCACGGCATCGAACGGGCCATCATCGATGTCTCTGAAATCCTGGATCCTGATTTCGATGAGCTTCTCCAGCCCTTCTTCCCGGACTCGTTCGTTCGCATACGCCGCCTGGCCCGCGGAGAGCGTCACGCCGACCACCCTGGCCCCGTGATCCTTCGCGGCATGGACCGCCATGCCCCCCCATCCGCAGCCGATGTCCAGAAGACGTTTGCCGGGCCCGAGAGCCAGCTTTCGGCAGATCAGCTCGTATTTATTCGCTTGCGCCTGTTCGAGCGTATCGTTTTCGGATTCGAAGACCGCGCAGGTATAGGTCAAAGACGGGCCTAAGATCAATCTAAAAAACTCATTGGGAAGGTCGTAATGCGCGGACAGCGCGTGGATGTCTCTGCGCCTCGAATGCCGCAGCCCGAATCGCCAGCGCGCTTCTTCCGGGGGAGGCGCGAGTGGCCACAAGTCACGCAAGCCGAGGATCCTGATGCCTTTCAGGACCTGTCTGAAATTCAGCGCCACCTGGGGTAATCGCGATTGCAGCGCGACCACACCGAAGATGTCGCCCTCTATCTCGACTTCACCGCTGACATAGGAACGCGCGAATCCCAGCTCTCCGGGCCGGGTAAGAATGCGCCGCAGCGCGTTCTTGGAATGAATCACCAAGGTTGCGGGTGGATTGGGAGGTCCCATCCGGGTCCCATCATAGGCTCGGATGCCTATCGGGAGGTCCGTACCCAGAAGGTCTTCCACGAGGTCTTGAATCAACATCTCGTCTCCTCATTGTCATGTCGGCTTGTTATCGGATTCGAGCGCTGACGTGCGGTGGGTGCTGCTCCGACACTCGACTCCATTCGGAGCCATCAGAGCGACCGGCCGGCGTCTCCCGATCGCTCAAGAGATCCCGCAGGACCCATTCCTGGAAGGATAGGAAATTCAACACGGTGTTGCAAGGGTCCTGTCGTTTCGGCGGCGAGCGGGGCGTGAGATGGGGGCCGGGTCGGGAATCAGCTCATCAGTAGGACCGTGGTGCGGAGCCAGGGCCGTGGGTGAGGGCCCGGGGTCTCGGCAGGCGCGTCCTCAAGGCATGAACGGGATCCCGTCTTCAGGACGCCTGTTCGGGGCGGCCACCGCACCGCCGAGGGGCGTTGAGCACGAGCACGTCAGGATATTGGCGGAGGGCGCGCGCCTTAGGACCAACGCAGCGACGCAAGCTCAGGCCGCGCCCGCAGACCGCGGACGGCCAAGGAGGCGAGCCGGATAGTCAGGCGCAGATGGGGTCATTGAGCCAGATGAAGTAACCCTGGTCTTTCTGTTTGATCTGGCCTGCGCTCGACGGCGAAACGCGCCAGGTCGCGCTGTGCCGCGGGCCCGACACCGGGTAAATCGGGCCGGGTACCGGGTTGGCGCCCGCCGTCGATCTCCGATCACGTGGCGCGAATCCCCTTGCCATTTTTCTGACGTACGCGCGCTTCGCGAAGGAACATATTGGTGCCGCCCACCGCGGGCTGAGGCGTCGTGTGCTGCGAAATGGTGCAAGTAGAGCATGACACGTGCCCGCCTTGATGGCGGGTGTCGCTCACCCAGAAATCAGAACCGGCATGACACGAAACGAAATACTAGTAGCGCAATGCAACTCCACTTAGACAATAGGCCCAGGCACGTTCAGAGAACGAGGCGTTTACTAACCGCCGTGCTGATGCTGGCGGTTCTCCCGCTCTGGCCAACCCAGTCCTTCGCAGGAGTGACTTTAGTTCATCTACGAATTACGACCAAAACGATGCGGTGCATTTTACGGATGATAGATTGAGTGATTGAGTTACCTCTGCGTGAACGCGCTCGGGTGCGCCGCGAGCCCGTCGCCCGCCGGCAATGGCGTTTGGGGTCTTGCGTAGAAGGCGGTGAAACAGGCGCTGCGGGACCGCCGGGTTCGCAGGGCGACACGGGGCCGTCAGCGCGTTTCGCTCCGGCCGATACCCGTGTTGCTCGGCGGGCAAGTCGGCTTCGAATATCGGTGTGAGCACCAATACCGCAGCCGTCTGCACCACCCTGTCGCGTATCGGGGGAATACCGATGGGCCGCAGCTTTCCATTCGGCTTCTTCAGGTACACCCGCCGGACCGCCTGGGGTCGATACGTCTTCT